>SXNL01000257.1 GCA_005777185.1 Myxococcales bacterium | reverse complement strand
CTTGGCAAGGTGGCACTCTACCACTGAGTTACTCCCGCAGCGGAACCGGGACCATAGTTCCTGCCCCCCGGCCCCGTCAAGCCCACGCTCGGGCCCGGGCGCTCGCCTTCAGCGAGAGGGCGGCCGGGCGGGTGACCTCTGCGTGGGCCCGGCGTGTCCCCGGACGCGCTCCCGCGCCACGACCAGCTCCCGTATGGCGCGGGAGAGCGCGTCGAACGTGTCTCCGTCGGGTGCGACGCCGTCGGCCAGCCGTCCGAGCTCGAGGATCAGCTCGCCGAGGCGGCTCTCGATGGCGGAAGGAGCTCGCGTGGTCTCGGGGCGGCCCTTGGCCACGCCAGGGCCGTGGACGAGACGGAGCTGGGGCCGAGCACGCACGCGCCGAGCTTTGCGCGGAACCGCGGCGCGGGCCAACTCCTGGGCGATCGCCCTACCTTCACGCCGTCGTCCGCGGGCGAGCCGCTACTGGTAGAACCCCATGGCCGCGAAGCTGACGATGGAGCCCTCGTCCGGATCCACGTTCTGCTCGTAGTGGATCACCTCGCCGCGCGCCCCGTCGGGCATCGTCCTGAGCAGCGAGAACATCGGCCCGAGCCCGCAGACGCGTCGGCGGTCCAGATCCTCGTGCACGTGGGCGAAGAAGTCGCCGTCGTCCACCTTGGCCGCGAGCGCGAGCGACTCCTTGTCCCTTCGCGCGAGGGCGTCTCGCCCGTCCTCGTCGAGGGGCCGGGGATCTCCGAACCGCGGGCCCACGTGCGCGAGATCCGCGCCGCAGATGACCACAGCGTCCTCGCGCGCCACGAGCTCGGCCAGCTCGTCGAGGAACGCGCGAACGGTCTCGTCCCGATCGGGGTGTCGGCCCGTCGTCTGCGCGGCGCCGAGGCCGGCCAGGATCGGGACGATGCGGGCCTCGCGCTCGCCGAGCAGGTGCTTGAGGAACACCGCCTGGAACTCGAGGCTGTGCTCCCGCTTGTGGTTCATGAGGTCCTCGTGCACGTCGAAGCGGGCGCGCTCCGCGAGGTGCTTCGTCGCCTCCGTGTGGCACGGGAGAGCGCCGAGCGGCGTGTCGAACGCCTTCGGACAGATCGCGAAGGGCTGCTTCATGGGCGCGTGCGACGTCCCGAGGAGCACGAACGTCCGCGTCCGCTCGGGCAGCGCCCGCCGCAGCTCCCCGTACGCGTGGCCGTACCCGACGGCGCCGCGCCACGGATCGATGTGCGGAGCGACGAGGCCGACCAGCTTCGCGTCGCTCCGCCGCCTCGCGGGCGTCGCCTGGCCGAGGCAGCTGCGATCGATGTATTCTACAAGCATGCGGCTCTCGGCGTGGTATGCGCCGCCCGCGTGAGACGGCGGTCGCACGGGCGCGCGTTCGAACGTGCGCGCTGCCTTCCGCTTCGCGGCGTTGAACGCCGGGCCGTGGCAGAACAGGCGCGCCTCGAGGTCGCTCGCGAGGTCGGCCACGAGGGCGGCCGGGACCTCCTCTCCGAGCTCCAGAGAGACCTGCCGGGCGATCTCCGCGCACGTCATGGTGCCGTCGAAGCGACCGACGATCGGGGCGATGGGGAGCGGCAGCGCCACGTGATCCTCGGCGATTCCCTGCGTGTCGCGCAAGAGGAGGACGCGGTCGCCGCCCCTCGCCCGGACCACGATCGCCTCGACGGGGCGAAGACGCGGGCGTGACGTCTTGGTGGCCATCGCGCGGGAGTGTAACCTAGTGCCGTGGATTCTCCGAGTGGCGCCCGATGCAAAGGGCGGTCGGTGGCGCGTGGCGACGGGTTCGCGCGGGACCCGCGTCGGGCCGAGCTGCTCGCGCTCTACGCGGAGGTCGACCGGCTCCTCGCCGACTTCTCGTGCGAGGGGTCGACGGAGTGCTGTCGCTTCGTGCTCACCGGACGCGAGCCGTACCCCACGGCGATCGAGCTCGCGGAGATCGCGCGCGCGGTCGGGGCCAGGGGGACGACGCTCGGCCGTCGGAGATCTTCGCTCCCGCAGGTGGCCGACGATCGCGCGTGCCCCCTGCTGTCGCCCGGGGGGCGCTGCACGATCTACGCTTCGCGGCCCTTCGGCTGCCGCACGTTCTTCTGCGCGCGCGCCACCGGTCCAGGGCCTCTGCCGCGCAGCGAGATCCAGCGCCTCTCGCGCGCGATCGCCGCGCTGTCCGAGCGCTTCGATCCGCGCGCGCCCGGCGCGAGGCCGCTCACGCGCGCGCTCGCGGATGCGGGGCGGCGCTGACCCCGTGCTATCAAGGGGGCGGTCATGGTCACGCGGACCCTGAAGAGGGCGCTCGTGTCGCCGCCCGTGGTGGGCGCCGCGATGATGCTCGCCCTCTCTCTCCGCGCGCTGGCCGCCGAGGACGTCGGCGCCGAGGAGCTCGGGACGCGGGCGCGAGCCGACGCGGTGAACCACTTCATCCTCACGCGTTACGCGGCCGAGATCCGCTCGGTGGGCATCGCCATCGCTGCCGTCGCCGTCGCCACCGGGGTCGTGATCGGGCTCGTGGCGACGCTCGTGCTCGGGCTCAAGCCGCGGCGATCGCGCACGCTGCGCGGCCAGCTCGTCGAGTCCGCGCTGGTGGTGTCCGTTCTCGCGGGCGCGCTCGAGCTGTGGGGGATGGCCCGCGCGCCGCAGCTCTACGCGGCGACGTTCTACGCGCGCGGCGGCGTCTGGCGGACCGTCCAGGTCGTCGCGACGGACACCCTCGGCCCTGGCGGTGTGGTCCTCCTCGCGGGCTTGGTGCTGTGCCTCTACACGCGCGGGCTCGGCTGGGCGCGGGTGCGGGTCGCGCGCGTGCGCTGGCTCGCGCCGTGGACGCTCGCGTCCGGCGCCGCGCTCGGGGTGCCGGGGGGAGGAGCCCCGGTGATCTCGGAGGGCCGCGCGGCGCCGGCCGGGGCGGCTCCGCTCGTCGATGCCCGCCGGCCGAACATCCTGATCCTGGCGGCGGACTCGCTCCGCGCCGATCGCATCGACACGCGCCGGGCGCCCCACCTGTCGGCCCTCGCGGATCGCAGCGTCCTGTTCGAGCGGGCCTACGTGTCGCTCCCCCGGACCTTCTCGTCATGGGTCACGATCCTGACCGGCCGCCACGCGCACCACCACGGCATCCGGTCCATGTTCCCGCGATGGGAGGAGCGGGCGAAGGACTTCGACGCGCTCCCCAAGCGCCTCCGCGACGCCGGCTACGAGACCGCGGTCGTGAGCGACTACGCCGGTGACATCTTCGGGCGCATCGAGCTCGGCTTCGGCGCGGTGGACACGCCCGGCTTCGACTTCCGCGAGCTCATCCGCCAGCGCGCGCTCGAGCGCGAGACGCCCCTCCTGCCGTGGCTCCACTCGCGGCCGGGCCGGAAGATCTTCCCGGTGCTGCGCGAGCTCCCGAACGCCGCCGATCCCAGGTACCTCGCGGAGGACGCGAAGGCCTGGATCTCCTCCCTCGCCAGCCAGAAGCGGCCGTTCTTCCTGACCGTGTTCTTCTCGACGGCGCACTTCCCGTACGCCGCGCCCGCCCCCTACTACCGCATGTTCACGGATCCGGCGTACCGGGGCAGGTACAAGTACCACAAGCCCGTGAGCCTCGGGCGGGACGCCGGCGCGGAGGCACCCGACGAGGAGGACGTTCGACAGATCCGCGGGCTGTACGACGGGGCGGTGGCCTCGATCGACGACGCGATCGACGACGTGCTCCACCACCTGGAGTCGAAGGACCTGGCGAGGAACACGGTCGTCGTCGTCACGGCCGACCATGGCGAGCACCTCTACGAGAACGGTCGCGGGCAGGGGCACGGTGACCACCTCTTCGGGGACGAGGGTACCCACGTGCCGCTCATCGTGCACGATCCGCGCGGCGTCGCCCCGCGCCGCGAGCGCGCGATCGTGCGCGACGTCGACATCGCCCCCACGCTGTACGAGCTGGCCGATCTCCCGGCGCCGAAGGACGTGGACGGCGTGTCGCTCGTGGGCGCCATGAACGGGCGCCCGGCGCCCCGCTTGCACGCGTTCGCCGAGAGCGAGCTGTGGTTCACGGAGGACATTCCCGGCCTGTCGAGGGACCTCCGCATGCCCTATCCTGGGATCATGGGGCTGTCGGAGATCGACGCGGCACACGGCGACGAGATCGTGATGCGCCGGAGCATGATCCCCATCACGACCATGGCCCGGCACCGCATGGTCAAGGACGATCGGTACAAGCTCGTCTACGTGCCGACGCGGAAGGGCGCGTACGTGCTGCTCTTCGACACGGAGACCGATCGTGACGAGCTCCGCGACGTGAGCCCGTCGCACCCGAAGGAGGTGGCGCGCCTCCGCGGCGAGCTCTTCGGCTGGATGATGAAGGACCCGTCGATCGAGATGGTCAACGGGTACGCCGTGCCCCGGGAGGCTCCGTGAAGCCCGTGTCGCTCGCGGCCCACGGCGCGGCGGTCATCCTCGTCGGCAGCCTCGTCCTCGTCGCGAAGCGCGCGGGGGGCGGGCCGGAGCGCGCTCCGCCCGCGCCGTCCGCGAAGGCAGGCGACGTCGGGCCGAAGGGGTCTCTGCGCGAACAGGCGAGCGGCTTCGAGGCGCACGTCCGGCTCGTCGACGCGGTCGCGGGAGCGCGCTTCCAGGGCCAGAACCAGGCGCAGGGCCTCGCGATCCTGTCCGGGCACTGGCGCAAGATGACGCCGCCGTGGATCGCGCTCTCCCCCGAGCAGCGGAAGCTCGTCACCTCCATCGCCCTGCGCACGAGCGCCACCGAGACGCAGTGGTCGGTGGGCGGAGCGGCCACGGGGACGAAGGCGTGGACGCCGGACGCCCGCGTCTGGAACATGAACGAGGGGAGCTTCGATCAGCGGGATGCGCTGGTCGCCCCCACGCCGGCGACGATCGCTTACTCGCTCGAGGTGCCCGACGGCGCCCGTCTCGAGTACACACCAGGAACGTCGAACGCCAACGGGGAGACGACCGTCTTCACCGTCGAGGTCGTGGACGCGTCCGGGCAGACGCACACGGTCGACACGGTCCGACACCCTCCGGCGCTCGCGCGTAGGTGGGGCGCCGAGCGCGTCGTGGACCTCGCGCGGTTCTCCGGTCAGAACGTGGAGCTTCGCCTGTCGACCGTCAGCGTCCCTCCCGCCGCGGACGAGCCACCCCCGCAGCCGCCGAGGCGGCGAAAGAGGGCGGAGGACGACGGCGACGGACCGGAGCCGCCCCCCGACGTGGGCGTCACGCCGGGCGCAGGTAGCGTGGCCCTCCTCGGCAACCCCACCGTCCTCCGGAGGACGGCGGGGACCCGGGTGCCGTACAACGTGCTCTGGATCGTCGTGGATGCCCTCCGGCCGGACGTCATCGCGAGCTTCCACGACGACGAGGAGGATCGTCGCGTGGAGAGCGCGGCGCATCCGCCGCTCGAGGCGCACCTCCCGAAGATTCCCGGCCTCACCCCCGTGCTCGACGCGCTCGCGAAGAAGAGCGTGCGTTTCACCCGCGCGTATTCCGCGGGCGCGTGGACACGACCAGGCACCCTGTCGATGCTGGCCGGGGCGCGCTCGAGCGAGCTGGGGATCGAGACCATGAACTGGGTCCTCCAGCCCGCCGCGACGAACCGCTTCTACGCGTCGCCCCCCCCGCTCTTGCCGCTGCTGCTCCGCCGCGAGGGCGTGGTGACCCGCGCGTTCGTGAACAACTACTTCATGGTGGGCTACGCCCCGGTGGGCGTCGACATGGGCTTCGAGAGGGTGGACGACCACCGCTATCGCACGCGCGACACGCTCGAGATCACCCATGACGCCACCGCCTGGATCCGCGCGCACGCGGACACGCGCTTCTTCGCGTTCTGCAACTACAACTCGCCGCACGAGCCGTGGGAGCCGCCCGCGCACTTCCTCGCGCGGGTGCCGCCACCACCCGAGGGCCCGCGAGATCCCATCACGCGGCTCTACATGGCCGAGGCCGCGAAGGACGACGAGGCGATTGGCCAGCTGCTGGCGGCGCTCGAGGACGCGAAGATCCTCGACCGGACGATCGTCGTCGTGACGGCCGACCACGGCGAGACCCTGTCCTCTGCGCACGGAGGCGTGGGGCCCGACAAGATGCCGATCCGCTACCACCACGCCGCGGGGAACTTCGAGGAGACGACGCGCATTCCCATCCTCGTCAAGCTTCCGCCGGGCTTCCCGGCCGATCGCCAGGTGAAGGACCGGGTGCGCAGCCTCGACATCCCGCCCACCCTCCTCGAGGTCCTCGGCCTCGAGCCCAACCCGCGGATGACGGGCAAGAGCCTCCTCGGGCTCGCGCGCGGGAACACCGAGCCCGACGCGCGTGTCGTCGTCACCGAGGGTCGCGGGACGCGCGCGATCCTCTCGGGCAGGCACCGCCTCCTCGTCCGCGAGGGTTTCCTCCGGCCCCGCGAGCCGGCTGGCGACGACGAAGAAGGGACGTTCTCCCACGAGGATCTCTACGATCTGGAGGCCGATCCCGGCGAGCGCGTGAACCTCGCGCGTCGCGATCCGGCGACCTTGAAGGAGATGCACGCGCGCCTCCAGGCCGCCTTGAAGAACGTACCCGTGGCCGGCTCCGACGAGGCCCGTCGAACGCCGGATCCGGCGCGAGGACCGGGCAAGGCCACCGTCCGCCTCCGGTTCGCGGGCGCGGGGGCGTCGAGGCGCGTCGCGGGGATCCTCACGGTGGACCGCGGGATCTTCACCGCGGTGACGCCCGTGAACTGCGACGCGGGCAGCCTCCGCCACGACGGCGGCAAGCTCGAGATCGCCCTCGTGACGGCCCGCGACGGCGCGGTCGGGTTCGACCTCGTCACCGAGCCCGAGGCGGCGCCGATCGCCTGGCGCCTCTACCTCGATGACGCGCCCTGGCCGGACGGACACGTGTACTGCGGTCCGTACGGGCTGTTCTCGACGCTCGTGGGCGGAGGTCTCGGGACGGACGATGCCCGCGCCGCCGCCTACGCGGAGGCCCTGCCGCCGATCGATCCCGTCCGTGACCTCGGGCTGTTCGTCACGAGGGACAAGCGCGGCGATCGCCCCCGCGAGGAGGCGACCGGCGAAGGCACCGACGAGATGAACCGCCTCCTCCGCGAGTGGGGCTACGCGCAGGACAACGGGACCAGCGGGAAGAAGCCTACGGCACGACCTTGATGGCGCCCAGCATGCTCGCGTGGGCCGTGCACACGTAGCCGAACGTCCCCGCGTTCGGGAAGGTCACGGCGCCGTTCGCCGTCTCGTTCGTGGGGATCGGCGTGGGCGTGTCGCCGTTCTTGGGCGAGAGCGGGTGGGTGGCCGATGGCGTCTTCCAGGTCACGGTCTGGCCCGTCTTGATCTGAAGGCAGCGGCGCGTGTCGGCGGCGATCGCGAAGTCCCACTTGAGGTCGCGGTCCGCGCCTGCGGCTGTCGCGTCGACGAACGTGACGCAGCCGTTGATGGGCGCGCCGCCATCGGACGTGCCCGAGGTGCCGCTCGTGCCCGAGGTGCCGCTGGTTCCGGAGGTGCCGCTCGTGCCCGAGGTGCCGCTGGTTCCGGAGGTGCCGCTCGTGCCGCTGGTTCCGGAGGTGCCGCTCGTGCCGCTGGTTCCGGAGGTGCCGCTCGTGCCGCTGGTTCCGGAGGTGCCGCTCGATCCCGTCGTGGTCGTCGACGAGCAGGCGACGATGGCCATGGCGAGGGCGGTGCTGGATGCGACGAGGATGAAGGTCTTCATGAGGTCATCTCCTAAGGAACGACGAGGATCGCCCCTGTCATGCTGGGGTGGAAGTCGCAGACATAGCCGTAGCTGCCCACGTCCGGGAAGGTGATGACCCCTCCGGTCGTGGCGTTGGTGGGGATGGGGGTGGGCGTCGTACCGCCCTTCGGGGAGAGCGGGTGGCCGGCGGACATGGGGCTCCACGTCACCGTCTGGCCGGCGGCGATCATCAGGCAGCGCCGCGGGTCGGCGGCGATCCCGAAGCCCCACACGAGCGTGCGATCGGCGCCCGCCGCCGTCGCGTCGACGTAGGTCGTGCAGGCGTTGAGGACGGGCGGGCCCGCGTCGAGGAGGAGGCCCGTGTCGGCCCGTGCGTCCGGAGGTCCGGAGTCCGACGCGCTCGCGCCGGTGTCGGTCCCGGCGTCCCTCCCGGCGCCGTCCGCCGCGGAGGTCGCGCCGTCGGTCGCGCTCGTGTTCGATCCGTCGGTGGCCCCGCCCGCGTCCGTGGGAGGCGTTGCCGGGCTGTTGCTCGAGCAGGCCGCCAACGCCAGACAAGATCCTGCCAGAAGCCCCACGACGACAATAGAACCCCGCATGGCCCCAAGATACAGTGTCTCGTGGACGCGGTCGCGAAAAAATCGGTTCAAGTTCCGCCGAAAAGGTGGGAAAGGGTGGGCCTGTGAAGCTCTCGGCGCTCCTCGGCCCGGATCTGAAGGCGGTTCTCCGCGAAGATCCGGAGCAGGTGCGCGAGCTGATGACCGAGCTTCACGCCGAGGATGTCGCCGACATCGTCGTGGACCTCGAGCCCGATCTCGCCGCCGCCTTCCTCGCGTTCCTCCCGGCCGAGGAGGCCGCCGAAATCTTCGAGCGGCTCGAGGATCACGAACGAGAGTCGCTCGTCCAGATCATGCCCTCGGACGCGGTGGTGAACATCGCGAGCGAGATGGCGGCCGACGAGCGCGCCGACCTCTTCAGCGCCCTCCCCGACACCGTCGGCAAGGAGCTCCTGAAGCAGCTCGAGCGCGTGGACCCCGGCGCGGCCGAGGAGGTCCGCGAGATCGAGAAGTGGCCCGAGACGTCGGCCGGCCACCTCATGACGACCGCGTACGTCCACGTGCTGCCCTCGGCCACCGTGCGCGAGGCGGTCGCCGCCGTTCGCGCCCACGCCGCCGACCACGACGAGGCGGTCTACAATGTATATGTCCACGGGCCCGAGGAGCGCCTGCTCGGCATCGTGTCCCTCTCCACGCTCCTCCTCTCCGGCCCCGACGAACCGCTCTCGGGGATGATGCGCTCGAACGTCATCAGCGTCCCCCCCGACATGGATCAGGAGGAGGTCGCCAAGCGCATGGCCAAGTACGACCTCAACGTGATGCCCGTCGTCGACGCGACGGGCTTGATCCTGGGCGTGATCACGATCGACGACATCGTCGACGTCCTCACCCAGGAGCAGACGGAGGACGTGCAGAAGCTCGGCGCCGTCGAGCCCCTCGACGTCCCCTATTTCCAGACACCGTTCCTCCAGTTCATCAAGAAGCGCGGCGTGTGGCTCGTCGTCCTGTTCGTGGGCGAGTTCTTCACGCAGACCGCGCTCCGGCACTACGACGGCGTCTTCAAGGCCATCGAGGGCGCGAGCTACTACGTCCCGCTCCTCATAAGCGCGGGAGGCAACTCGGGATCGCAGTCGTCCACGCTCGTCATCCGCGGCATGGCCGTCGGCGAGATCCGGCTGCGCGACTTCGGCCGGATCCTGCTGCGGGAGCTCGGGATGGGCTTCGTCCTCGGCCTCGGCCTCGGGACGATCGGCTTCCTGCGTGTGAGGATGTCGGGCGACACCGACGCGTTCGCCCTGACCGTTGCCGCGACGCTCATCGGGATCGTGATGGCCGGCTGCACGGTCGGCGCGATCCTCCCCATGATTCTCAAGCGCATCGGTCTCGACCCCGCCACGAGCTCGACGCCCTTCATCGCGAGCCTCGTGGACGTGCTGGGCATCGTGATCTTCGTGTACGTCGCGAAGTTCATCATGGCCGGTGTGATCGCGCAGGCCGGCGTGCATGTATAGCCGCGGCTCCGGCGCTCTCCGCGGAGCGGCCTGGCTGACGGTGTGCGTGGCGCTCGCGCTCGCGGGCTCGGCGTGCAAGCGCCCCCGCCGCGCCCACGCGGTATGGGTGCGCGCCGCCGAGGGGACGACGTGCTTCGGCGTCCAGGGTGGCGCGGTGCGCTGCGCATCGGAGCGACCGCATCCGGTGCTCTTCGGCCACGCGGGCAGCGAGCACGAGCGAATCCCCGAGCTCGAAGGACACACGGCGCTCGTCCTGGGAAGGGATGGGGCGTGCAGTCGCGCCCCCGGGCAGGCCGAGCCGTCGTGCGTCGGGCTGGCCACGGATCTCCTTGCCCTCGCGCCCGGTCAGGTGCTCTGCCGGGGCGCCAGCTACGCGTGCAGCCTCGAGCACGGCGTGGTCCGCTGCTCGGGCGATCCCGGGACGCCGCTCGGGCCGGCGATCGAGGGGCCGCCGCACGCGGTCCTCGCGCTGGCCGGGGTCGTCGAGATCGCCTGCGGCGTGGCGCACGCGTGCGCGCGGCTGGCCAACGGCACGATGGGGTGCTGGGGCGACGTCGCCTCGCAGGGGCTCGGCGCGACCGGCCTCCGGATCCAGCCCGGCCTCTTCGGCGTCACCGGGATCGCCTCCGCGGGGCACGCCGCGTACGCCGTGACCCGCGATGGCGCGGTGTTTGGCTGGGGTGCGGACGTGGTGCCGTCGACGCCCGGGAGGCGCGGGCAACGCCTCGCCGTGCCGACGCCCATCTTCCTCCGACCTTGATCGCGCCGTCCACGGCGCGCGGACCTGTATTTTTCGACGGAAATGTGCCACGAAGGCGCGAGCGATGAGCCTCACGTACAAGGACGCCGGGGTCGACATCGACCTCGGCGACGAGCTGGTCGAGCGCATCAAGCCGCTCGCGAGGCTGACGCGGATCCCCGAGGTCGTGGCCGACGTCGGCGGGTTCGCGGGCCTCTGCGCGGTGCCGGGAGGGATCGAGGATCCCATCCTCGTGAGCGGCACCGACGGCGTCGGCACCAAGCTCGAGATCGCGTTCGCCACGGGCGTCCACGACACCATAGGCCAGGATCTCGTGGCGATGTGCGTGAACGATGTCATCACGTGCGGCGCACGCCCCCTCTTCTTCCTCGACTACTTCGCGACCGGCAAGCTGTCGCTCGAGGTGGCCGAGGCGGTCGTCGCCGGCATCGCGCGGGCCTGCAAGGGTGCCGGCTGCGCGCTCCTCGGCGGAGAGACGGCCGAGTTGCCCGGCCTGTACGAGGAGGGTGTGTACGATCTCGCCGGCTTCGCGGTCGGCGTCGTCGCGCGGAAGAAGCTCATCGACGGCCGGCGCGTCGCGGCCGCTGACGTCGTGCTCGCGCTGCGATCGAGCGGCCTCCACTCCAACGGCTACTCCCTCGCCCGACACATCCTGTCCCGGAGCGGCCTCTCGCTCGTGGAGCGTCCCGCCGCGCTCGCCGGGCGGAGCCTCGGCGACGTGCTCCTCGAGCCGACCCGCCTGTACCCGGCCGCGGTTCGGGCCGTCCTCGACGCGGGGATCGACCTCCGCGCGATGAGCCACATCACGGGCGGCGGCCTCCCCGGGAACCTGCCGCGCGTGCTGCCCGAGGGCCTCGGCGCGCGGCTCTGCGCTTGGGACGCTCCACCCATCTTCTCGTTCCTGCGCGCCGCCGGTGACGTGGCGCTCCCGGAGATGCGGAGGACGTTCAACATGGGCATCGGCCTCGTCCTCGTGGTGCCGGCGACGGAGGTCGAGCGCGCCGTCGCTGTGCTCGAGGGCGCGGGCGAGTCTCCTCTCCGCCTCGGCGAGATCGTGCCTGTGGCGTCCGGGACGCCGTTCGAGGATCGCGTCCAGTTCGACGACGGGGAGGCGCGTCCGTGACGCTCGCCCTCGGCGTGCTCGTGTCGGGGAGCGGCTCGAACCTCGAGGCCATCCTCGAGGCCATCGCGCGCCGCGAGCTCGACGCCGAGGTGCGCCTCGTCGTCTCGAACAAGCGGGGCGCCTTCGCGCTCGAGCGCGCCGCCCGCCGCGACGTCCCCACCGCGTTCGTCGATCACGAGGCGTTTCCGACGCGCGAGGCCTTCGACGCCGACGTCGTCTCGAGGCTGCGGGGGCGCGGCGTCGAGGCCGTCGTCCTCGCGGGCTTCATGCGCATCGTCACCCCGGTCCTGCTCGAGGCGTTTCCCGACCGCGTCGTCAACATCCACCCCGCGCTCCTGCCGGCGTTCCCGGGCGTCCATGGTCCGCGGCAGGCGCTCGAGTACGGCGTCAAGGTGGCGGGTTGTACCGTGCACATGGTCGACGCCGGCGTCGACACGGGCCCCATCGTCGCGCAGGCCGCGGTCCCCGTCCTCGCGGGTGACACCGAGGCCTCGCTCGCGGCGCGCATCCTCCGCGAGGAGCACCGGATCCTCCCGCGGGCGCTGGCCTGGCTCGCCCGCGGGGAGCTCGTCGTCGAGCGCGGCGCGGGCCGGCCCAGGGTGCGGGTGCCGGCGTCGTGAGCAAGCACTACGACGTCGCGGTCCTCGGGCAGGGCCTCGGCGCGCTCGTGTGTGCCGCGCTCCTCGCGCGGCGGAGCTGGCGGGTCCTCGTGATAGGCCAGGGATCCAGGCCTGCGACCTACACGTTCGAGGGACACAGGTTCGCGCGGAGGAGCTTCGCGTTCGTCGCGTGCTCCTCGCCGGCGTGGACGCGTGTGCTCGTCGAGCTCGCCCAGTCGCAGACCTTCCGTCGCAAGGCGAGCCCGCTCGACCCCATGTTCTCGGTCCTGACGCCCAGGTTCCGGCTCGACGTGCCCCCGAGCCAGGAGATCTTCGCCCGCGAGATCGATCGGGAGTTCCCGCTCGTCCGCAGGGTCATCGACGACCTCTACGCCGAGCTCGCGCGCACGAACGCGGCCGCGGACGCCGCGTTCGACGCCGACGTCGTCTGGCCACCGGGCACGTTCTGGGAGCGCCGGGAGACGCGGCGCTTCGCGGAGCTGCTCCCGCACCTCGAGGCGCCCGAGCCCACCTACCTGTCCGAGTTTCCACGGGATCACCCCTACCGGGACGTGTTCGTGATGCCCGCCGAGCGCGCGAGCGATCTCGCGGGCAGGCTCCCCCCGTTCGCGCTCGCGCGTCTTCACGGCGCTTGGACCCGCGGCGTCGCCGCGCTGGCGCGCGGCGAGGACGAGCTCACGGACTTCCTCCAGGGACGTGTTCGCGCGCACGGCGGCGAGCTCCGCCTCGGCGATCGCGTCCGGCGGCTGGTCATGCGCTCCGGCAAGGTGGCGGGCGTCGAGATCGAGGGGGATCCGTCCACCGTCGGCGTGCAGTTCGTCGTCTCGGACGGCACGGCGGAGTCACTCCTCGGGCTCGCGCGGGACGCCCGCCCGGGGCGCCGCGTCCTCGATCGAATGCCGACGACGACGGCCCTCGAGCACCGCTTCGTCACGTCGGTGATCGCCCGTGAAGAGGTCGTCCCCGCGCCGCTCGCGGTCGCGTCCTTCATGGTCCCCGACCGGGCGCGGCATGCGGATCTCGTCGACATCTTCGTGACGCGCACGGCGGGCGACGTGCCGGGGACCGTGACGCTCACGTGCGAGGCCATCGTGGGCGACGACGTCGACCTCCACGCGCTGCGGGAGCGCAGCCTGGGGACGCTGGAGCAATACGTCCCGTTCCTCGCGCGCCACGTGGTCGCCTGCGACTCACCCCACGACGGGCGGCCGCTCTGGTGGTTCGAGGGCGGGCGGAAGGTGGAGATCGAGCGCGCGCGCGTCCGCCCGAGCGGCGCGTCGGTCGAGCCGGAGGCCATGGTGCCGCGCTACCGCGTCGATCCCGCGTCGTTCTACGATCTCCCGGGTGAGCCCGTACGCGCGCCCGTCGCGAATGCCTTCCTGACCGGCCCGACGGTGCTGCCCGCGCTCGGACAGGAGGGGCAGATCCTCGCCGCGTGGAGCGCCGCGCGGATCATCACCCGCACGGATCGCGGCAAGGAGCGCATGCGACGCGAGATGTGGAGCAAGGTGGAGCTGTCGTGAAGCACGTGGTTTACGCGTTCGTCCTCGTGCTGGCCGTCCTCGCTGCGGGGTGCGACGGCACGCGGAAGCGCGAGACCCAGTCGCTCGCCCTCGCGCTCGAGCGCTTCCGGCTCGCGAGCGACGCCGACCAGGCGCGCGAGGCAAGGAACCTCGAGGCTGTCGCCGTGAGCGACGTCGACGTCGCGCGGGTGAAGGCGACGTGCGTGGAGGCGGTGAAGGCCACGACCGAGGCGATCGCGATTGTCGCGGAGCTCAAGCCGCTCGTCGCAAGGGTGACCCGCGGCGAGATCGCGAAGGACTCGGCGGAGGCCCTCGCGCTCGGCCCCCGACTCGACCGCGCCGACGCCCTCCTCGCGAAGGGCAAGGCCGGGATGCCCCGCTGCGACGACGAGCTGCGCGCCCTCCAGCGACGCTGAGCAGCGGTCCACACGTCCCCGTACCGATTCGGGAAGCCCCGAATCCTGCGCGATTGCCTGACCGCAAGGGATGAGGCAAACTGGAGTTCCATCATGGCCGAGCCCAAGGACGACGAGGGGTTCCTGACCGCCGCCGTCAAGGCGTCCGACGCGCACCGGCGCCGGGACCGCGACGTGGAGGACGTCCATGAGAAGAAGACGCAGCCGCAGACCGTCGTCCTCCAGCGGGGTCCCCGCGAGGGATCCGATCGACCCGAACCCGCCGCGGACACGATCTACAAGCGAGCCACCAGCCCGCCGCCGAGCCTCGAGTACTCGGGCGCCGAGTCCCTGAAGACGCTGCCGCCGCCTCCCGAGTACACCACGGGCGCGCCGGAGGACGCGGACGACGCGCCACCGCCATCCAGCATCGGCTCGCCTTCCACGCAGAAGCGCCTCCGTACCGGCGCGCTCTTCGGGCGCGGGCCGGCCTCGCGTCCCTCGGGTCGGGAGTCCAGCGGGGTCATCGAACGAAACATCGCGGATCGGCGCAAGGACGACCGCACGGAGTGACGGCGGGGCGCCTCGCTGCGCATTTCGCTGCGTGGTGGTAAGAAGGCCGGACGATGGCGGGTTTTGGCGTCGATCTCGGGACCGGCTATGCGCGTGCGTCCGTCCTCGGTGCGCGAGGGCCCGAGCTCGTACGCGAGGAGAGCGGCGCCCTCGTCGTTCCTGCGCTGGTCTCGGTCGAGACGGGCGGCGATCTGGCCGGCGAGGCCGCGCTGTTCGTCGCCGCCACACGCCCGGACGGCGTGGCCCGTGCATTCGTGCGTGCCCTCGGCCGGACGCCCGAGCGCATGGTGAAGGCCCTGTCGAACGCCCCGAGCGCCCGCCGGACGGACGGCGGCGTGCGGCTCCAGATCAGCGGGCAGTCGCGCGATCCGGAGGACCTCGCCGCCACGCTGATCTCGCACCTCGTCGACCTCGCCAGGGCCCAGACCGGCGCGAAGCCGTCCGGCGCCGTGTTCACCATGCCGCTGTGGTTCGATGCGAACGGCCGGGCCGCGCTGGAGTCCGCGGCGAAGCGGGCCGGTGTCGCGGTCGAGGGGGCGATCTCGGAGGCGCACGCCGCGGCGCTCGCCCTCCCCGAGGCGAAGGGGGACGTGGAGAAGCGGATCGTGATCGTCGACGTGGGTGCGGGCGGGTTCAGCGTCTCGGTCCTCGCGGTGTCGCGCGTCCGCGTCGTCCTCAGGGCCTCGCGGAGCGAGGAGGGCTGCGGCGGCGACGCCGTCGATCGCGCGCTCTGCGATCTCTGCCTCGGCGATCTCGGGCCGCGGGGCGTCGAGCTCGCCCGGATCCCTGCGCAGATGCAGGCGCTGCGTCGCGCCGTCGAGGCCATGAAGCGCGAGCTCGGCGATCCGCGCATCGACGAGGCCTCTCGGAGCACGCCGGCTGCCTTGACGATCGATCGCGATCGTCTGGACCGCGCGCTCGGTCCGACGCTGGAGAGGATGGCGTCCGCCTGCGAGGAGGCGCTCGCCGAGGCCGAGCTGGGCGTCCGCGACATCGACACGGTCTATGCCGGTGGGGGGATGACGCAGGTCCCGTCTCTGCGTGCACGCGTCGGCGCGATCCTCGGCCGTCGCGGACCGCCGCCCAGACTCCCCGAGGGGGTCGCCGCGATGGGTGCCGCCCTGTACTCGCAGGCGCTGGCCGCGCGCACGCCGATCGCGCCGCTCGAGGACCAGAGGCCGTCCGTTCCGCCGCCTCCTCCCCTGGTGCCGCCGACGGCCCCTCCCGCAAGGTCGCGCTCGATGGACGTCACCGCGATGACACCCTCCCCGTCCGATCGAGCGCCCGCGATCCCGCGTCCACCGCGCCCCATGGCCTCACCTCCGCCCGTGGGCCCGGTCCCACGCCCGCCGCGCCCGGGTCACGACTTCGTGCCTGCGCCCCTCACGATTCCACCGGGACCCGGAAGCGTGCCGCCTCCCCCGGGTGTCCTCACACCGCCGCCACCGGCAGAGAAGGTCTGGTCCGTGGCTCCCTCCGGTGAGGTCGCGCCCGCGCCCGGGTACGTACCGCCCTCCGCCCCCGCCCCGGCCGGACCGCGCGCGCCGTTCAGGGTCGGCGCCTGGTCCGAGCGCCCCGGCGCGCCCCGGCCTCCGTCGATCCAGGTGGCCGCCGTGAACCCCGGCGCGCCCCGGCCGCCGTCCGTCCAGATGGCCGCGGTCGATCCGGCTGGGTTGCGGCCACCCACGATCCGGCCGCCCTCCATCGAGATGCCCGCCGCCGGCTCGGGATCGCGGCCGCCCACGATGCGCCCGCCTCGCCGCCCGCTCCTCGAGGACATGCCCGAGGGGAGCTTCCGCCGTCCCGCCGATGCGGCCGCGTATCTCGCGCAGCCGGGCGCCCGCCCGCTCGTCGCGCACGACCTCGAGTCGCCGACGCTCCTCACCTTGCTGGTGCGTGTCGTCGCTGACGCACGCGTCAACGGGGTGCTCACGTTCGCGACCGACGGCCAGAGCTTCGACGTCGCCGTGCAGGAGGGGCGTGCGCTCGTCACGCAGCGCGAGCAGAACTCCATCGTGGAGGCGTTCGTCTGGCCACGCGGCACCTACCGGTTCGAGGCCGCGCGCGTGAAGGCCAAGCCTGGCGTGAAGTCCGTCTCGATGGTCCGGCTCGCGGCGGAGGGCCTGCGCGTCCTCGCGCGCAGCTTCGACACGAGCGCGCTCGACATCGCGCTCGCCGCGGCCGTCCCGATGAACCTCGCGCCGCAGGTGCGGGCGGACAAGGAAGGCCTCGTCGGACGCCTCGGCCTCAACGCGATGGAGACGCGCGTGCTCGAGAACAAGGTGGACGGCGCCACGTCGGGCCTCGAGATCGTCGCGACGGGCCGGCAGGGTCGACAGACGACCGTGGGCCTCGTAGCGCTCCTCGTCATCTTCGAAGTGATCGAGTGGCAGGAGATCATCGCGCCGGAGGGCCCGTCACAGGAGGAGGTCCTCGCCGCGCGGGCCGCGAGGATGGACGCGCAGGATCACTTCATGGCGATCGGCGCGCACTGGAGCAACACGTCGCTCGAGCTCGACCAGAAGTATCGCGCCCGCTGCGTCGAGTTCGCGCCCCGCCCCGGAGCGTCCGCTGCCGTCCAGGAGGCCCTCGCGCGCATGCGGAGGCGCGCCGACGTGGCGTACGCCGTCCTGCGCGATCCCCACAGGAGGCAGGCGTACCGCCGCGAGGTCTACCCGATCGACTACGACGCCGCCGCCGATCTGGCGGAGCGCCGCGCCGTCGCGCTGGCGATGCGGACCGATCAACAGGAGCTCGAGACGACCGTGGGTACGGCGCGCGAGCTCGGCCGCACGGCGCTCCTCGACGCGAAGCCCGCGTTCGACATGAGCGTCGTGACGCGCCCGCCCTCGTCGCGGCACCCGACGAGCCAGCCGCCGTCCGGCGGCGCCGCGAGCGCGCCGCCCTCGGGACCCGCGAGCGAGCGGGCCCCCGGAGATCCCGCGAGCACGCGGCCGACGCGTCCCCCGGGGGGCAGCACGCCGCCGCGGTGACGATCAGCCGTCGATCTTCGCCACGCGCTTCACGTGCCTCTCGTCCAGCGACGCCGGCGTGGCGAGCCACAGGTCGACGATGTCCTGCGCGAGGCCCGGCCCGACGACGCGCTCCCCGAGCGTCAGCACGTTCGCGTCGTTGTGGGAGCGACTGAACCGGGCGGTGAACGTGTCCGAGCAGTTCACGGCGCGCACGCCCGCGTGTCGGTTCGCGGCCATCGCCATCCCCACGCCGGTGCCGCACACGAGGATCCCGCGATCGTACGTGCGGTCGGCCACCGCCCGCGCGACCTGGTGGGCGTAGTCCGGATAGTCGATCGGCTCGGCGGAGCTCGCGCCCAGATCCGTGACCTCGTGCCCGGCGGCCTGGAGCGCCTTCGCGATCGTGCCCTTCAGCCGAAACCCCCCGTGATCCGCGGCGATGACGATGCGCATGCGACCCTCAACCTTCGAAGCGCGACAGGACCAGCGAGCAGTTCGTCCCGCCGAAGCCGAACGAGTTGTTGAGCGCGTGACGGACGTGCCGCTCGCGCGCCTCGAGCGGGACATAGTCGAGATCGCACTCGGGATCGGGATCCGTCAGGTTGATGGTCGGCGGGATACGGCCCTCGGCGATCGCGAGGGCGACGATCGCGCTCTCGACCGCGCCTGCCGCACCGAGGAGGTGCCCCATCATCGACTTGGTCGAGCTCACCCACAGGCTGCGGTCCGTCGCGTGCGCGCCGAACACGCCCTTGATGGCCTGCGTCTCGGCGACGTCGCCCACGGGCGTCGACGTGCCGTGCGCGTTGATGTAGTCGATCTGGTCCGTCGCGACGGCGGCGTCCCGCAGGGCCATCTTCATCGCGCGCTGCGCCCCTTCGCCGCCCGGGGCCGGCTGCGTGAGGTGGTTCGCGTCGCTCGAGGCGCCGTAGCCCGTGATCTCCGCGTAGATCTTCGCGCCGCGCGCCCTCGCGCGCCCGAGGGCCTCCAGGATGAGGATCGCCGAGCCCTCGCCGCACAGGAAGCCGTCCCGCCCCTTGTCGAAGGGCCGGCTCGCCTGCTCGGGGGCGTCGTTCCGTCGCGACAGCGCGAACATGGCCTCGAACCCGCCGATGCCGACCGGCGTGACGGTCGCCTCCGCCCCGCCCGCGACCATCACCTGCACGCGCCCGCGCCGGATCCACTCGGCGGCCTCGCCGAGCGCGTGCGCGCCGCTCGAGCAGGCGCTCGTCGTGCAGTAGCTAGGCCCACGCAGGCCGTGGGCCATCGACACCTGGCCTGCCGCGAGGTTCGCGATGATGCCAGGGATGGAGTACGGGCTGACCTTGGTGGGCCCCTTCTCCATCACGGTCACCTTGGTGCGCTCGAGGGTCGCGAGGCCGCCGAGGCCGACGCCGATGAAGCACCCCGCCTCGTCGCGCTCGTGCTCCGCGAGCACGAGGCCCGAGTCCTCGATCGCCATCCTCGCCGCGCCGCACGCGAACTCGGTGAAGCGATCCATCTCCTTGAGCTTCTTCTTGTCGACGAAGCGCGTCGCGTCCCAGGCCTTCACCTCCGCCGCGATCCGGCAGCGGAACGCGCTCGCGTCGAAGAGCGTGATCGGCCCCGCGCCGCTCTTCCCCGCGAGAAGGGCCTCCCACGTCGTGCGCGTACCGATCCCGATCGGGGTGACCATCCCGATCCCCGTGATGACGACCCGCTCGCGATCCATCGACTGCCGCTCCAGCCCCCGCTACCGCGGCAGGCGTACCGCGCCCATCACTTCTTGGCGTTCTTCTCGATGTAGTCGATCGCGTCCTGGACGGTACGGATCTTCTCCGTGTCCTCGTCCGGGATGTCGATCTCGAACTGCTCCTCGAAGGCGAGCACGAGCTCGACCAGGCCGAGCGAGTCCGCACCGAGGTCCTCGATGAACGTCGACTCGGGCTTGATGTCCTTCTCGTCGACGTCGAGTTGCTCCTTGATGATGCGCTTGACCTCGACCGGGATGTCCTGAGCCATGCGAGCCCTCCTAACAGCAATCGGTGAGTGTGTGTAGTGAGAAAAGATATTCACACGTACATCCCGCCGTTGACGCGGAGCGTCTGGCCGGTGATGTACGCGGCCTCGTCCGAGGCCAGGAAGGCGCATGCCGTGCCGACCTCGCGCGCGCGGCCCGTCCGGCCGAGCGGGATGAGCTCGAGCAGCTTCGCGCGCATGGCGTCGTTCATGCCGCTCGTCATGTCGGTGTCGATGTACCCGGGAGCGACCACGTTGACCGTGATGTTCCGCGAGGCGAACTCCCGCGCGATGGACCTGGCGGCGCCGATGAGGGCGGCCTTCGTGGCCGCATACGCCGTCTGACCGACGTTGCCCATCTCGCCGACCACGCTGGACACGAAGATGACGCGTCCGGTCCTGGGCTTCATCATGGCCTTGGTGGCCAGGCGGGCGCAGGTGAGGGCGCCCCTCACGTTCGTGTCGAAGAGGCGGGTCAGATCGTCGTCCTTGAGCCGCAGGAGGAGGCCGTCCACGGCGATCCCGGCGTTGGCGACGAGCACGTCGAGGCGCCCGTGCTTCTCGAGGAGGGATTGGAACGCCGCCTCGACGGCCGGCGTGTCCGCCACGTCGAAGCCCGCGAGATCGGCCTTCCCGCCCGACCTCTCGATGGCCCCGACCACCTCGCGCGCCTTGTCCTCGCCCCGCACGTAGTTGACGATCACCGTCGCGCCCTGCTCGGCGAGCGCTTCGCAGCAGGCCCGCCCGATGCCGCGCGATCCGCCCGTCACGAGGGCGACCTTTCCGTCGAGTCTGAACATCGCTCTCTCCCTTGGATGACCTGCCGTCGACCTGCCGCTCAGCCCAGGAACGCCGCGAGCGCGTCGACGCTCGCGACATCCGAGACGCTGTGGACGCGGATGTCCTTCGTGATCCGCCGGACGAGGCCCGCGAGCACCTTGCCCGGGCCGATCTCGATGGCGTGCGTCACGCCCTCGTCCCGCATGGCCCGTACGCTCTCTTCCCACCGGACGGCGCCGTCCACCTGGCGCACGAGCAGGTCCTTGACACGCGTCGGATCCCGGTTCGGCTTCGCGTCGAAGTTGGCCACGACGGGGAAGGCAAGGGGACGCACGTCGATCTCGGCGAGGCTGGCCTCGACCACGCGCGCGGCGGGCTGCATGAGCGCGGAGTGGAACGGGGCGCTCACCTTGAGCGCGACGGCCCGGCCCTTCTCGGCGTCCACCCGCTTCGAGACGCGAAGGACGGCGCCCGCGTGTCCGGCGATGACGATCTGTCCTGGCGCGTTGAAGTTGGCGGGGCCGACCACCTCGCCCTCGGCGCAGTCGCGGCACAGCGCGTCGAGCCGCCCGGCGTCCACCCCCATGACGGCGGCCATGGCCCCGACGTCCGGCGGAACCGCCTCCTGCATCGCGCGCCCACGTGCCCGCACGATGCGCACGGCGTCCTCGAGCGACAGCGCGCCGCTCGCGACGAGCGCGGAGTACTCTCCCAGGGAGTGCCCCGCGGCGAACGAGGGGGGGGGGAGCCCCGGGCTCCGCTCGCGGATCGCCGCGAGGATCGCGAGGCTCACCGTCACGATCGCGGGCTGCGCGTTGGCCGTCAGCGTGAGCCTGTCCTCGGGCCCCTCGAGGATCAGGCGGGAGAGATCCTCGCCGAGCGCCGCGTCGGCCGCCGCGAAGACGGAGGCGGCCGCGCGCGACGCCACGCGGAGCTCCTTGCCCATCCCGATGTGCTGGGCGCCCTGGCCCGGGAAGATCCACGCGATCTGCATGCGGCGCCCGGGATAGCGCATGTGCCGCGCCGCCGCAAAGGCGAACGACGGGCCCCGCTCAGCTCCCCGGAGCCCCCGTGTCCTGCACGGCCACGCCCGTGTCGATGCCGCCATCCGGCGGCGCGGAGGAGGTCGTCGTCGCCGTGGACGTCGGGGTGGGATTGTCGTTGTCCGGCGGCTTCGTGCCCTCGCCCTTGCGGCCGCCGCCCTGGTACGTGCTCCCCGAGTTGTCGAAGACGCAGGCCGGGACGCCGGAGGCGAGCGCCACGAGGAAGAGCCACCCGCCCGCGCGCGCCGTCAAGTGCATGCCCACACTCCCCTGTCGTCGCACGTACACGCGTTCGGCTCCTTCGACGACGCGCCGAAAGACGGGCACTTGGTCAGTGGCCGGTAGAACTCGGAGCACTTCGAACCTGGCAGGATCTGCGCGGTGGGGCACGGGGCGAAGTCGACGTTGAAGCTCGCGCCGTCCTGGGCCTTGCCGTCGATCCGGACCTCGCACCGGTACTGGCCGACCGGGTAGGGGCTCTCCGCCTTCTCCTCGCCGGTCAGCGGGTCCTTCTTGGTCAGCGTGAGCGCGACCTTCTGCTTGCCCTTGCCGATGGCCTGGTCGAGCGCCACGAGCACACGGTCGGCCGGAGCGAGCCTCGTGCCGTCGAACCGGGCGACCTGCCGGATGACGGCCTCGAGGGTGCCGTCATCCCGCCCCGAGGCGAGATCGATGACGCACACGATGGTCTGGGTGTCCGTGAAGAACGTCGTGCGCCTCCGGGTGCCGTCGGAGTCGATCGACATGTACACCTCGTTCACGCCCACGGTCGCCGAGCACGACGGGAGCGCCGAGAGCACGACGAGGGACAGGCCGAGGGCCAGGGCGAGCCGGCGCATGCGACGTCAGGATAGCACCGTTCGGGGATCGCTACACCGTGACGATCGCACCGCCCCAGGAGATGCCCGCCCCGAGCGCGCACATGAGGACCGTGTCGCCCGGCTTGACCTTGCCCGAGCGCAGGCTCTCGTCCAGGAGGATCGGGATCGACGCGCTCGACGTGTTGCCCACGCGGTCGATGTTCACCAGCACCTTCGACTTCGCGACCCCGAGCCTGGCGACGGCGAAGTCGATGATCCGCAGGTTCGCCTGGTGCGGGCAGATCCAGTCGATCTCCTCGGGGGTGAGGCCCGTGACGTCGAGGGCGTCCTTGCTGGCGCCGTAGAGGTTCTTGACGGCGACCTTGAAGATGTCCTGGCCCCTCATGTGGACCTTGTGGAGCTTCCGGTCGAGCACGTCGTGGGAGGCGGGCGTCTCGCTCCCGCCGCCCGGGATCATGAGGGAGCGCGCGAGCGCGCCGTCCGACTGGATCCTCGTGGAGAGCACGCCGCGGGGCTTCCCGCGCGCCATGGCCCCGTCCGCGCGCCCGAGCACCACGGCGCCCGCGCCGTCGCCGAAG
>SXNL01000256.1 GCA_005777185.1 Myxococcales bacterium | reverse complement strand
GCCCGACCAGCCCGTGGACCCGCGCTCGGACATCTATGCGTGCGGGATCGTCCTCCACGAGATGCTCACTGGAGAGGTTCCGTTCAAGGGCAACAGCGACTTCGACGTGATGACCGCGCAAGTCAGCCGGACGCCTGACCTTACGAGACTCCGTGCGCGAGCGCCCGGACCGATCGTCGACGCAGTCTCGAGGGCGCTGGAGAAGGATCCGGCGCACAGGTGGCAGACGGCCGACGAACTGCGCGAAGCACTCGCCGCGTCAGCAGAGGTGCCGTTGAACGTCGGGGCGCCCCTGGCCCGGCCGGGGGCTCCCCTGCCCCACGACCTTGCCGATGCGCTCGCGACCGCCGCCGTCGCCATGGGAACCTTGCCGCTTCCCGATCGGTCGGACGGGTTCACGCTGGAGTTGTTCACGCGCGTTGGGAGCGTGTGTTTGTTCCGCTGTCCCGCGCCCAGTCCCCCGGCCGCGGCTCCGGCGCCGCCGTCGCGCGCCGTTCGCGAGGTCGCGGCCCCGGGCGACTCCGCGTCCGCAGCCGTTACGCGGAGGGGCGTGGTTGTTCGCCTCAAGACCTGCTCGCAGTGTGGCGAGAAGAACCGCGGCGACGCCTACAGCTGCCGCCGCTGCAAGAGCCTGATGCGCGCGGGGCCGTAGAGGTACGTGACCTCGTTGGCGCAGGACGGCCCGCCGGTTGACCGCGGCCATCTTTCCGCCGAGAATCACGTGATGCTCGCGTGTCCGCGGTGCGCCCACATGAACCCTCCGGACGCGGCGACCTGCGCGCGGTGCGGCACCGGCCTGCACATGGACACGTTGCGCGACCTCCCGGAACCCGAGCCCGGCCTCGTCGCAGGGGCGATCCTGCTGGATCGCTACGTGATCGAGAGGCCGCTCGGCCGGGGCGGCATGGCCGAGGTGTACGCCGCCATGGACCGGCAGCTCTCGCGTCGCGTGGCGCTCAAGCTCCTCGGCGCCGACCTCTTACGCCACCGGACGGCGCGCAAGCGCATGGAGACGGAGGCAGCGGCGCTCGGCCGCGTCCGACACCCCAACGTCATCGAGATCAACAACGTCTTCGATCACGACGGTCGGCTCGTCTTGGACCTCGAGCTGGTCGAGGGAGGGACGCTCGCGGCGCGGATCCCGCCTGGGGGCATGGCGGTCGCGGACGCGGTCCATCTCATGTCGTCGATCCTCGCGGGCCTCGGCGCGCTGCATCGGGCCGATCTCGTTCACCGGGACATGAAGCCCGCGAACATCCTGCTGACGCGCGATGGAGTCCCGAAGATCGCCGATCTCGGCGTCGCACGCGACGACGCGGGCCACCGGCCGACCCGCACCGGCACGACGCTCGGCACGCCGATGTACATGAGCCCCGAGCAGATCCGCCCAAACGGCGGCTCCGCTCTCGATGCGCGCGCCGACATCTACGCGTGCGGGATCGTGCTCTACGAGATGCTCACCGGTGATCCGCCATTCAAGACCGACAGCGAGTTCGACCTCATGGCCATGCACGTGAGCGTGCCGCCCGACCTCGGGCGCCTCCACCGGGCTCCACCGCCCATCGTCACCGCGATCGGCGTCGCCCTGGAGAAGGATCCCGCGCGGCGATGGCGGAGCGCGGACGACTTTCGCCACGCGCTCACTCATGGAGCCTCCGGAGCCACGCTCGGACCCGGTCCCGTCGCTCGACCGGGTTCCGCGCCACGGGCGGGCGTTGGCCTGACGCCGGGTTGCCTCGTCGGCATCATCGTCGCGTGTGGCCTCGTGACCCTCGGTGGCCTCGCGCTGACGCTGGCCGCCACGATGGCGTCGTCGACATCGGGACCCGCGGTCATCACGCCAGCGGACCCTTCTTCGGACGGGCATGACCCCCCCCCTCCGACCGAACCCAAACGGACGACGTCCCCGACACAGGGGGCGACCAGGGACGACGTCAGGCCGGTGCAGCGCACGACACCCCCTTCGACGGCGACGTCGTCGCCGACCCAGACGACGGATCGGCCGTGCTCATCCGACGGTCATCCGTGCCGCACCGCGATGGACTTCTCGAACGCGTGCTACACGGAGGTCGTCAACGACGGTCGCATGGATCTCGCGGAGCGCTGGTGCAACGAGGGGCTCGAGCGCGGGCCGTCCAGCACGGTGCAGCCCATGCTGCTCTACAACCTGTGTCTCGTCGCGTGCCACCAGCGAAACTTTCTCGTCGCGCGCGCGCGATGCCAGCAGTCCCTCGACCTGCGCGAGAACTCCGAGGTCAGGCAGGCGCTCGGGATGATCGACGAGCAAAGGTGCCGGAGGTAGGAGCGACTTCGTCAGTTGACGCCGACCCGGATCGGCGGGGACTATCGCACGATGGTCCGGTGCCCCCGATGCCACCACCTGAACCCGCCGGCCGCGGCCGCGTGCGATCGGTGCGGCGTCAGCATGAAGGCGGACGTCCCGCCTGACGGCGCGGCTGTCGCCGGGGCGGAGCTCGCGCCCGGGCTCGTGGTCGACGGCCGATACGAGATCGAGGCGCTGATCGGACGCGGCGGGATGGCCGTCGTGTACGCGGCCGTCGATCGTCGCCTCAAGCGGCGGGTCGCGCTCAAGATCCTCGGGTCGGAGCTCCTTCACCACCCGACCGCACGGGCGCGGATGGAGACGGAGGCGGCGGCGCTGGCGCGCGTCGTCCACCCGAACGTGCTGCAGATCTACAACGTCTTCGATCACGCGGGCCTCCTCGTCCTCGAGCTCGAGCTGGTCACCGGCGGAACGCTCGCGACCAAGATTCCGCGCGGGGGGATGCCCGCCGCGGACGCGGTGCGCGTGATGTCGGCGATCCTCTCGGGCCTCGCGGCGATCCACGCCGAGGGCCTCGTTCACCGCGACATCAAGCCGGGCAACATCCTCATGATGCCGTCGGGGGTCCCGAAGATCGCGGACCTCGGCGTCGCCCGCGACGCGCTGGGCCGCGGCGCGACGAAGACGGGGGCGCTGCTGGGGACGCCCGCGTACATGAGCCCAGAGCAGAGTCGCGCCCGGCCCGATCAGCCCGTGGACGCTCGCTCGGACGTGTACGCCTGCGGAATCGTGCTCTACGAGATGCTCGCGGGCGCGGCCCCGTTCGACTCTGACAGCGACTTCGACCTGATGGCCGCCCAGGTGAACGATCCGCCGGACTTCGGGCGGATCGGAGCCGACGTGCCGGCGGAGGTCGTCGGCGCCCTGAGGCGAGCGCTCGAGAAGGACCCCGGGAGAAGGTGGCATGGCGCCGACGACTTCGCAGAGGGCCTCCTGCCAAACGCTGCACCCGCGGCCTCGCCTGAGCCGCGCCGATCCCACATCCCATTTCCTGGCGCGACGCCGCACCGCGACACGTCCGTGGCGGACGCAGCGGGTCCGGGCCCTGCGCGCGCGCCCGCCCACCTCGACACTCCCGTCAGTGGTCTCATTCACGACCGCCCGCAAGGAGCCGAGACGACGGGCGCTTTTCCGCGGGAGCGAGGAGAGTCGTTCCGGTTCGCTCGACAGCTTGAACGCGTATGGAACGGTGAACATGAAGCGGACGAGGTGAATCCCGTCCGTCTGAGAGAGCAGGAAGCTCACGACGCGGTCGCGAAGGCGCTCGCGGAGGCGAAGCGCGCCGAACTCGAGCCGGAAGCCGAAGCGCAGCGTCCTTAGGAACCAGGAAGACCAGAGGAACTTCGGGTGTGCCTGTCTTCTTGTTGTTCTGGGGCTTGGTGTCGCTGTCGCGATCTACTCGCTCGCTCGCTGATCGCGATCACCTCGCGCTGTCTCGGGGTGATCGCGATCAGACGGCAGACGCGGCAAGGTGCGGAAATTACAAGGCTTCCCGCATGGAACGCTCCCTGTATGGACGGTCGCGTCCGACGACGTCCCACCCACCATGGAGACACCATGAACGCCCAGTCGCTTGCCCTCGCGTCGCTCCTCCTCGCCTCCGTCGCGCTCCCCGCGTGCGGCGGGGCGCCACCCAAGCTGTCACCCTTCCCCGCGGGCCACGCCATCCTCCTCCTCGACGGCCCCGTCCACCTCGGCGACAACCGCGCAGGCGGCCAGAGCTTCCCGAACGGCGACGCCGACGCGGCGCGCGTGTGCTCTCTGGTCAACCTCCCGAAGCCGATGATGGCGTACCTCCAGGTCCAGAACGTCCGCCAGACCGAGTCCCTCGGCGATCTCCTCACGGTGAACGGCAAGCCCATCCGCCTGCCGATCACGCTCGAGCGCGATCCTGCGGGGATCTCGTCGAACGCCACCAGCGCGTCGCCGATCGAGACCGTCTCGCTCGCGGCCGGTCCCTCGGAGATCTGCCTCGTCGCGGGCCAGCGGCCGTGCGGCGATCTCGACGACTTCGAAGTCGACCAGGTGGTGTTGTTCGTCCAGTCAGACCCGGACGAGATCGCCGTGCGCCGCAACCTCACGCTCGGACGCCCCGCCCCCACGCACCCGCCGAGCCTCCCCTGGGCGCGAGAGCAGGCTCCCTACGCCACGCAGCGCGTCGCCTTCTGCGGGCAGGATTGAGGGCGCCATGACGACAGGACACACCGGCAACATCCTCGCCGCGGCGCTCGTCGCGGGCTCCGCCTCGTGCGCGCGCGATCCCGCCGGCGACACCACGCTCGTCCTCCTGGTCGCGGCTGCGATCGTGGCGCTCGTCTGGTGGCGCGGGGCGTCCAGCACCACGGCGGTCGCCGTCTCCGCCGGGCTCACCGCGGCGCTGTCCTCGCACACGGCGGTCGCCGCCCCGGGTGCGACGGGCGGGCCGGACGTAGCACCCATGGTGGCGCGGGCGCGTGCGGCCGCGGAGGCCGAGGGCTTCACCCACACCGAGACCGTGCAAGCCGGGGGCGCTGCTGCGATCGTTCGCTACCGCGGCACCAGCATCCCGAGAGGCGCGCGCGTCGACTTCGTCGGCGCCTCGGGCGCGCCGGTGACGGTAGAGGACAGCATGATCGCGCTTCCGCCCGCGCCTGGTGGCGCCACGCTGTGGGATCTGCACGGCGACGGCGCGCGCTTCGCGGTCCTCGAGATGACCGCGTGCGGCGCCAACTGCAGCCCGCTGCGCTACCGCACGCTGGAGCTCCGGGGCAACGCGTGGACGGTGCCCGTCGCGCAGCTCGAACGTCCCGCCGAGCGCACCGATGTCGACATGGACGGCGTCCCCGACTTCCCCGGTACGCTCGCGCACCTCGTCATCGCGGGGTGCTCGCGCGTCCGGTGTGGCCCGACGTATCACATCGGCGTGACCGTGACGGGCCCCGAGTCCTGGGACGGCAAGACCTACACGCGGGATCTCCGCTCGTTCAGGCCCGAGTACGCGCGGCGCCTCGCGGCGGCGAGAACCGACGCCGCCGCCCATCGGGCACGCAAGGGCCAGTCCGATCCGTGCCCGGTCGCCGAGCTGCAGACCGCGTCGGAGATCTACGTGTACTCGCGGATCCTCGGGGTCGCGGAGGTCGCCGCCGCGAGCGCCGCCGACGCGGTCATGGCCGGCCGCACCACGTCAACGTGCGGCGACGGCTACCACGATCTCCGCGACTGGCCCGAGCTGCGGAGGGAGCTGGGGGCGGTGAAGCTCCCCGAGCTCACGAGAGAGCGACCCGCAAGGTAGGCCCGCCGTTGTCGTCGGGGCGGAGCCCGCGGCTCCCCACGGCTTCCGCGGAGCGCCCCTCGTCGCGGCACAAGATGCCGCGGCTCACGGGGGGATGGCCAACAGGCACTTGACCGTCGTTCGCCCGTCGCTCCACTTCGTCACCTCGACGGATGCGCGAACGGCGCGTGCATTCTGGAGGAAGGGACAGGCGCTATCGTCGTCGATGGCAACCCCTTGCACCCGACGACGCCAGTTGTCGCCGTGATAGCCTCCCTCCACCTGTCCGACGAGAACGCGTGCCTCCTTCGAGACGACGGACGAGGGGAGCATTGGCAAGGTGGTCCTCGAGAGGGATCCGAACACGATGGCGTATCTAGCGCCCGACGAGGTTGTCGTCACGCGCTCCTCCAGCGTGAGGCCGCTTCCCTTGTCCGGCCGCGCTGCCGTTGGTTCCGTCATGGAGAAGTTCCCCGATGCCCAGACCGCCCCGTCCGGCCGCACCACGACCGCCCAGTAGTGAATGGCGGCGCTTGCGTTCCCGCCGCGCGCGCCCGCGATATTGAAGAGGTGGTACTCGGCACCGTCACTATCGACCACGGGCAGGGAGAGACCCGCCATGCGATCCGTTGGAGCGATGCGGTTCATGCCTGGTACGCCATCGACGCAATCTGGCACGCTGAACAAGGCCGTTCGCCTTCCCCCGGTGTGGATGAACGCCACGCGGCACTGGCGCGCTGTCGATCCCGGCGGGTCGGCTGATGTCTCGAACGTGCCGAAGTTCGAGCGGCCCGGCCCTGGGGGCGGCCGCGCCGCGCCCGAGGGCGTCGGGGGCTTCTTGTCGGTGGTGGATGCGGCAGATGCGGCGGGCCCGACGTCGTGCTGTCGGTGGTGGGGGCGGTGGGATCAGTGCCGGCGCGGGTTGGTTGCGTGCCCGACGGTGAAACACAGATGGCGTTCTCGCAGACGCGGTCACCTTTGCAATCGCTGTCCTTAGAGCACCCGGCCCCTGACGATGCGCTCCGGTCCTTGCAGCTCACGCACGCGAGACCGGTGATCGCAATTGCGAGCCGGACGCCCATCGAGCCCCGCGGAAGCCTTCGCATGGCGTCCATGCTAGAGCATCCTCACTGGTGGCTCTTCAGAAACCTGAGGAGCCTCCCACGAGACACGCCGAGGCGCTTCGCCGCCTGCGCAACGCCGCCGGCGGTGCGGATAGCGTCCTGCACGAGATCGAGCGTGAGCGCCGACGCTGGACCCGGCGGGACTGGCACGCGAGGGCCGAGGACGCGCTCGACCGCGGCCCGCGTGAGCTCGGGTGGCGGCGTGATCCTCGCGATGCGCTCCAGCGCGGCCTGGACCCCGCGGACGTTCGACGGCCATGGTTCGAGCATGAGCCGCTCGACGGCCTCGACCTCGACGCGCTCGGCGAGGAGGCGCTCCCCGCGAGCCTCCACGATCGTGCGCATGATCTCGTACAGGTCCTCCGCGCGGTCGCGCAGCGGCGGCAGGTCGATGCGCGCCGCCTCGAGGCGGGCGACGAGATCTTGCCGAAACGTGCCCTTCGAGACCATCTCCTCGAGGGGGCGGTTCGTGGCCGAGATCACGAGCAGGTCGACCGGCTTGGCGCGGTTCGCGCCGACCGCGAGGACCTCGCGGTTGTCGAGCACGCGGAGCAGCTTCGCCTGGAGATCGGCCGCCAGCTCGCCGATCTCGTCGAGGAACACGGCGCCGCCGTCGTGCTCCACGAAGAACCCGGGGGAGCCCCTGCCGCTGCCCGAGTAGGCTCCGGGGACGTAACCGAAGAGCTGCGACTCGAAGACGCCGGAAGCGATCCCGGCGACGTTGATCACGCCGTACTTCCCGCGGGGCCGCGCCCGCTCTGCGAGGACGCGCGCGACGAGCTCCTTGCCGGTGCCCGTCTCGCCCACGATGAGGACGTTCCTGGGCCGGCGCGCCGCGATCGCCTTCACGTCGTCTACCACGTCGCGAAGCCCGTAGGGTCCTACGAGCTTTCCGAGCGGCGGTGACGGTCGATCGTCGTCTCCCGGGAACGCTTCGCGGTAGACCATGAGGGTGCGCCCGACGCGGATCACCGCGCCGTCGGCGAGGGGCACGCGCTCGGTGGATCGAAGGCGGCTCCCGTTGACCCAGACGCCGTTCCTGGACCCAGCGTCTTCCACGTGGAGCCCGCCGCCAGGTCTGGTGAAGACAGCGTGGCGGCTCGAGACCCGTTCGTCGACGACGCCGTGCTGCTCGAACCAGTCGCGCCCGACGGGCCCCCCGCTCTTCGGAACGGGCAGGACGCCGGGCTCCGGGAAGGCGACGACGAGCGCTGCGCGCGTCGGTCCCCACGCGTCCCGGCTGGGTTCCGTGTGCTCCTTGGTGGCCACGCTCGGCTCCTCGCAAGGAGGATACCACGTAGGCCAACGGCGGCGACGACAACGCCGGTAGCGACGAGGGGTCGGCCACATGCTCTGGCGCGCCCGGCGCGCAGCCGCACTTCACTTGCTGTTCATCATTAGGAGGGCCCAGATCACAAGCGGCAAGATAAGCGTGACGACAAGGTAGACCCAACCGTAGTCTGGCTGACGGTTCGCCACCGCGGCGGAGGCCGAACGGGGTCGTCCCTTCCGACAATCGACGCACTGGAGCTTGTCCCCGGGCCGAAGCCTCCACTTGTGTTCGAGGACGTGAGCCTCCGCCTCCTCGCGCGTCCCGGTCACGGACGCGAGGCGCGCCCCGCACTCGGCGCACGAGAAGCTCCACGTCGAACACGCGGCACACCGGAGGCGATCTCCGCCTAGCAGAGTCCACCGGTTTGACCGCACATACGCCCGGGCACCTTTGCGTGTGCGGGTAACGGGGGCAAGGCGAGCCGAGCAGCCCTCGCACACGAAGGTCCACACCGTCGGCTCCTCGACGACTTCCCCGACGGTGGTACCTCGCGCGCCGACGTCGGCCCCTCGGTCCGCACGAGTTGCTCGCTTTCGCTGGCGCGGCTCAGACGACGCTGACCCAACGACGCCGTCCGCCGACGGGACGGCGGCGGGCGCCTCGAGCACGACGGGAGGCTCGGTGTAGACCTTCCGGACTGGCTCAAGAGCGGGCGACGCCGAGGGAGGGCCGCGCGTCAGGCCCTCCGCGAAAGCGGCGGCGCTCGGCCATCGCCGGTCGGGTTCCTTCTCGAGCGCCCGCTCGATGCAGCTCACGATGTGCGTGGGGGCGTGCAACTCGAGCCGCGCGAGGTCGGGCCTCTGTGACACGTGAGCCGCCTGGACGTCGAAGTCGCTCTTCCCCTTGAACGGCACGTCGCCCGAGAGCATCTCGTAGAGCATGATCCCGCAGGCGTACACGTCGCTTCGCGCGTCGACCGTCTCCCCACGGATCTGTTCCGGGCTCATGTACTCGGGCGTGCCCACATGCGCGCCTGTCCGAGTCACGCGCCGCCCCCCGACGTCGTGCGCGATCCCGAGATCGGCGATCTTGGGGACGCCGTCCTCGGTGATCAAGATGTTGCCGGGCTTCAGGTCGCGGTGAACCAGCTTGGCGGCGTGCAACGCGCCCAGGCCCGCAAGCACGCCCGCGAAGATCCGCAGGGCCTCCGCCGAAGGGATGGCACCGCTCTGCAACCGGGAGGAGAGCGTTCCCCCCGTCACCAGCTCCAGGTCGAGCACGAGCATGCCCTCGTGCTTGAACATCGTGTTGATCCGGATCACGTTCTGGTGCTGCACGCGGGCAAGCGCCTTGGCCTCGCGCTCCATGCGCTCCCGCGCGGTGGCGTGCCGCAAGAGCTCGGCGTTCAGGATCTTGAGCGCAACGGGGCGCTCCAGCAAGAGCTCCGTGGCGGCGAAGACCTGGCCCATGCCGCCCGCGCCGAGGAACTCGTCGATCCGGTACCGGCCGTCGAGGACCTGCCCAGCGGCAATGATCGGGACGACGCGCTCGAGGGGCTCGGCGCACCGCTCGCACTCCACGGCGTCGGCGGGGTTCAGGCGACCGCAGCGTGGGCAGGAAGTCACGGGGCCCCCTGGTGGACTACCATGCTGCACATTCCGATGGCCGTCACGCACGCGAGGCTGACAACCACGCAGACGAAGAGTGCATCCCGCGCCCACTGATGCTCCGCGTCGCGAACGCGAGCACGGGCCAAGTTTATGGCCAGCTCCGGCAGGGGCATCTCACGCCTGGGAGGCTCCTCTGACGGGGCTGGACGATGGCTCAGCGGCGGCCCGGCCGCCTTTGCTTCTCGTTCCCTTTCCATCCCCGCAGCGACGTTGCGCCCGACATCGTCGAGCGCTCGCGCAAGCGCGGCGGCGCTCTCCCATCGGGCACCCGGCGCCTTCTCCAGGGCGCGGGCCACGCACGAGACGATCTCGGGCGAGGCGCGCGCTCTCAGGCGTTCGAGGTCGGGTGGCTTGCTGACGTGGCCATGCTCGACGTCGTAGTCGCTCCTCCCGCGGAACGGCACCTCACCCGTGAACATCTCGTACAGCATGATCCCGCAGGCGTAGATGTCCGCTCGGTGATCGACGTCGTGTCCGCGGACCTGCTCCGGGCTCATGTACTCCGTGGTGCCGAGGCGGGTCCCCGTCTTCGTGATGGCGCGGCTCCCCCGGTCACGGGAGATTCCCAGGTCGGCGATCTTGGGGATCTCCTTCGGGCCGAGCAGGACGTTCGCGGGCTTGAGATCGCGGTGCACGAGGTTCGTCGTATGCAGCGCCTCCAGCCCCGAGAGGATCGCCTTCATCATCTCGAGCGCCTTCGGCGTCGCCATCGGGCCCTCTCTCAGATGGGACGCGAGCGTTCCGTTTCTCACGAGCTCGAGATCCAGGACGAGCATCCCTTCGTGGTCGAACATCGTGTTGATGCGCACGACGTTCGGGTGCTCGATACGCGCCAGTGCCTTCGCCTCCCGCTGCATGCGCTCCCTGGCCTTCGGGCTCCGCAGTAGCTCCGCGTTCAGGATCTTGAGGGCCACGGGCCGCTCCAGCCTGAGCTCCGTCGCCGCGAACACCTGACCCATGCCGCCCGCGCCGAGGAACTCGTCGATCCGGTACCGACCGTCGAGGATCTGGCCGATCGCGATGATCGGCGCTACGCCCTCGAAGGGCTCCGCGCAGCGCCCGCAGAGCGTCGCCTCGGGCAGGTTGAGGCTGCCGCAGTGGGCACAGGAGTTCATATTGCCGGCCGCATCCCATGGCGAGGTTCGCGCGAACACGGCGTGCCTGCAAGGCAGAGCGCACCCTCGGCTCGGCACGGAGGAATTTCCGATGGCCGGGCTACGCGGGCTACAGGCACGAGACCTGTGTCCAGTTGGCGCCGACCTCTTGGACCATGGCGCAATCGGGGCCGTCCGGCGGATCGGGTTCTCCACAGTACGTCGTGCCGAGTTCGGACTCGTCCATGTCCTTCTTGGCGACTCTGTAAGAGGCGTAGTCGGGCACGGCGACGGCCCAGCGGGGATCGCCCCCGTGGAAGAAGAAGTATAGACGCGGCGTCAGACGGCCCGCCGCCGGGCTGGCGGCGATGCGCCGCCGCGCTCTCTCGTAGGCCTCGCACGCTCTGGCTTTCGATGTCTTCGTGGCGAGGAACAGGCCGTAGGAGCCCGCCCGGGGAGGTGAAGAGACCGGCTCACGCGTCCGTGCGGGCGGCGCGGCCGATGGAGTTCCCGTCGAGCTCGATTGCGACGGCGTCTCCGCCCTGTTCTCGCGCGTCTGCCCGCGCTCTTTGCTCACGAGGAGCGCGACGGGGATCGCGATGAACAAAGAGAAGGCGACGACCCCGATCCCGATCCCACACAGCAGCAGCATGCCGAAGCTCATGCCGGGCCTCGCGGGCCTCGCGGTGAGCCCCGCTTCGCGCTTCTCGACCGCGCGAGGCGGGGGGGCCACCGGGGCGGAAGGACGCGGATGCCGGGGCATCTCCGCCCTCGGTGGAGTCTGCGGCGGCGGGGGTGGGGCAGGGTCACGCGGTGCGGCCCGGTCCGCCCCGGGGGCCACTGCCGGGGAGGCGCGCTCACGACGTCGCACACGCTCCGGGTCGAGGCCGAGCGCCGCCTGGAAGTCCTCGGCGCACTGCCAGCGGCGTTCAGGCTCCTTCTCGAGCGCGACCCTCACGGCGAAGACGATCTCGCCGGGGACCGCCCGTAGACGCTCAAGGTCCGGCGGCGCGCTGACTTGCATCGCCATGATGTCGAACTCACTGTCGGCCTTGAAAGGCGGGTCTCCGGTCAGCATCTCGTAGAGCACGATCCCGCAAGCGTAGATGTCGGCCCGTCGGTCGACCGGGCTGCCGGGCCGGGGCCTGATCTGCTCCGGGCTCATGTACATCGGCGTGCCCAGCACGGTTCCGGTCCGTGTCGGTCGGTAGCCCATCTCGTCGCGAGCGACGCCAAGGTCGGCGATCTTCGGGATCCCGTTGCCTGTCAGCAGGATGTTCGCTGGCTTCACGTCCCGGTGAACGAGACCCGCCCGATGGAGTGCGCCGAGCCCGGCGAGGATCGACGACATCAGGCGAACTGCGTCGGCGACGGGCAAGCCCCCCTGCGGGATCCGCGCAGCGAGCGTCCCGCCCTCGACCAGCTCGAGGTCGAGGACGAGTCGACCGTCGTGGTCGAAGACGTTGTTGATCTCGATGACGTTGGGGTGGCGGACACGACCGAGGGCCGCCGCCTCCGTCTCCATGCGCCGACGCGCTGTCCGGTGCCGCAGGAGGTCGGTGCCGAGGAGCTTGAGCGCCACGCGACGTGCGAGCCGACGGTCCATGGCGACGTACACCTCGGCCATGCCGCCCCGGCCGAGAGGCCTCTCGATCGTGTAGCGACCGTGTAGGATCGTCCCTGCGGCGAGGCCGGGCCCTGTAAAGTCGCGCGACGAGTCCGGCTGCAGGACCGTACCGCACCGCGCGCAGGTCGCGACATCCGGGTGGTTCATGTGCGCGCACTGCGGGCAGGCGGGCATGAACTGATTCTCCGGCCGGCGCTCACGAGCGTCAACAAGCGGCGAGCAGCGCGCGTGGAGCGCCGTGGCTCCGCGGGCCGCGGGCGCCTAGCTCAATGCGCCGCGCGCCCGCGGCCGGGTTGTCACGAAGCGCGCAGCATCGTAACCCATCCACGAAGGGCGTCATGACCGACGGCGCTTTCGCGCTTGCGCGCGGGTGAGCCTCGTGGAAGGGGGCGGCTCGCGTCGGGCACACGGCTGCGGTAGGTTCCCGCGGCGATGGACGAGGCGACGCTCCAGGATCGGCTGCGGAAGATCGAGGCGCTGCACGCGGGGACGAGCAGCGAGGGCGAGCGAGAGGCGGCGCGGCTCGCCGCCGAGCGGATCCGCGCGCGGCTCGCGGAGGTCCGTGGGCGCGAGGCGGACTTCGAGCAGGGGTACACGTTGCCGGATCCGTGGACGCGGAAGCTGTTCATCGCGCTCTGTCGGCGGTACGGGCTCACGCCATTTCGTCGGCCGCGCATGCGCTACACGTCGGTCCACGTCCGCGCGCCGAAGACATTCCTGGACGAGACGCTGTGGCCGGAGTTCGTCGCGCTCGCCGCGGAGCTGAGGAAGCATCTCGAGGAGATCACCGACCGCGCGATCCGTGACGCGATCCATGGCGACGTCAGCGAGGCCGCGGAAGGCGAAGGCACGGGCACAAAGGCGCTGCCCGAGCCCTCGATCCCGTGACGCGGGATCAGGCGCCGAGCAGGAGCGCGGCGGGCGCGTCAGGGAGCGCGGCCTCTCGTTCCTCGCCGACGTAGACGTCGGGGTTCGTCGCGAGGATGCGGTCGGGGAGGAGGTCGCGGAGCTTGCTCTTGGGCCACCCGTTCACGATCAGCTTCGTGACGATGTGGAGGTACGCGCGCGGGTTGACGTCGTGCGCGATGCAGGTCGCGATGACCGTGAGGATCGCGGCGGTGCGATCGCCGCCATCGTCGAGCCAGGTGAAGAGCCAGTTCTTCCGACCGAGGACGAGCCGCCTGAGCTCGCGCTCGCGGCGGTTGTTGGTCAGCTCGATGTTGCCGTCGTCGAGGAAGAGCACGAGCCTGCGCCACTGCCGGTAGAGGTAGTTGAGGCCGCGCCCGAGCGGCGTCTTCGGTGGCGTGGTCGCGCGTTTGTCCTCGATCCACGCCCGGAGTTCCTCGATCAGGGGCCTCGACTCGGCGTCGCGTCGCGCGCGCCGCTGCTCGGCGTTCTCCCCTGCGAGCGCCGAGGCCTTCTCGATCGCGAAGAGACGCGCCATGAGGCGCACGCCCTCGAGCGCGATCTTGTCGCCGAGCTTCGCGGCCGAGACGACGCGTCGCCTGCCATGGCTCCAGCATCCGGGACGCTTGCCGCCAGCGCGTTCGACGAAGGTCATGATGTTGGTGCCGTCGCACTGCACCGTGCGCGCGAGATCGGCGCCGAGAAAGCGGCGCACGCTGTCCGAGTCGCCGACGGGCGAATAGGAGAAGGTGACCCAGCGCGCGTTCGTCCAGCACCACATCGAGCCGGTTCGGATCCCCATGGTGGCCTTGGGATCGAGGATGGGGATCCCGCTCGCGTCGGTGGCGAGCAGACCGGGCCCGCGCGTCTGCTCGCGGATGAGCTTCGCAATCGGCTCGAGGACGTCGATCGCCGCCATCACGCTCCGACCGAGAGTCTGCGGCGCGATCTCGACGCCGCGGCGCGCGAAGTCGACGCACTGCCGCTCGATCGGAAGGTGCTCGAGGTACTTGTCGGCGAGCGCCTCGACGATGATCGAGTCATGGAGCTTGCCGCGCTCGACGATCGCCGGCGGCGGCGGCGCCGAGACGATCGTGTCGTCGTTCGGGCACGCGATGGTCTCGTCGATCCGCCGACGGACGACCAGCTTCGCGGGGACGATGCTGAGTGTCTCGCAGATCGAGGGGCGCACCGTCTTCATCTCGGCGCCGCAGATCGGACACTTGCGCTGGTCGGCGGGGACGTTGTTGGGGATGTCCACGCGGGGCAGGTGTGGCGGCAAGGGCGGTCGTCCGCCAGCGCGGGGGCTGCGTGTCCGCTTCCTCTTCTCGGGCTCCTTGCCGTTCGACTTCGCGAGCTGCCGCTCGAGCCGTTCCAGCGTCTCCGATGGAGGACGCTTCTTCTTCAGGTCCGCCAGCTTTCGGACGAGCTCCGTGTTCAGGTCGCGCAGCCGCGTGAGCAAGGACAGGATCGCGACGACCAGCTCGACGAATCGCCGCTCGGCGATCATCTTCTTGAGCCAGGCACCGACCTGATCGAGATCAGGCGCTTCGGCGGCAGTGATCGGAGGCGGCGACGCCATCGGCCCGTTCGACGGACCGCCTGATCATGGATTCAGTGCAGCGCGCACTTTCTCGCCTGAGCCTCGGCGAGGCTCGGGTTTCCATCGGGGGCGTCGTCGCGCGCCGGCGAGATCGATCCCCTCGACGATCAGCGCGAGCTCCGCAGCCTCCATGGTGCTCGCGGCCAGCGTGCCCTCGCGCGAGAAGGAGGTGCGAAAACGGCCGCGCTCGAGCCTCTTGCTCCACATCGCGGCCCGTAGGTAAATCGATCGGGTTTCCACCTCGGACGGCGTGCGCGAACGTGTACCACAGCGTGTGATCGTAGCAGCGCAACGAGCTGGCGGCACGCGAACGGAGCGCCCGCGGAGGTCGTCCGGGCCCCGAACCTG
>SXNL01000255.1 GCA_005777185.1 Myxococcales bacterium | reverse complement strand
GCGTGAAGGTCTGCCCCGTGCAGGCGACCTGGAAGGAGCAGGACGGCATCGTGGTCGTGGACTACGACTGGTGCATCGGCTGCCGCTACTGCGAGGCGGCGTGCCCGTACCACGCGCGCCGCTTCAACTGGAAGAAGCCCGAGATCCCGGCCGACGAGATCAACCCGGACCAGTCCTACCTCTCGAACCGCATCCGCCCGGCCGGTGTGGTCGAGAAGTGCACGTTCTGCCTGCACCGCACGCGAAAGGGGCTTCTCCCCGCCTGCCTCGAGGCCTGCCCCACCGGCGCGCGCGTGTTCGGCAACCTCCTCGATCCCGACAGCGAGATCCGCTGGGTGCTCGAGCACAAGCGCGTCTTCGTCCTCAAGGAGGAGCTCGGGACGCGCCCGCGCTTCTTCTACTTCTTCGACACGTGATGCCCTCCATGACCCGAACCCGAGACAGCGCCATCCTGAGCTATCCGCGCTTCCTCGCGCGGATGATCCGCATGGCGTTCACGGGGGGCGTGCGCTTCTACGTGGGGATGACGGCGCTCACGGCGCTGTCGCTCGTGGGGCTCAACGCCTGGACCCACCAGCTCGTGGACGGCCTCGCGCGCACGGCGATGACCGACCACGTGTCCTGGGGACTCTACATCGCGAACTTCACGTTCGGGGTGGGGCTCGCCGCCGGCGCGGTCATGATGGTGATCCCCTCGTACCTGTACGACGACGAGGAGATGCACGACGTGGTGCTCATCGGCGAGCTCCTCGCGATCGCGGCGATCGTCGTCTGCATCGGCTTCATCGTGGTGGACCTCGGCAGGCCCGACCGGTTCTGGCACATCGTGCCCGGCATCGGGCGATTCAACTGGCCCATCTCGATGCTCGCGTGGGACGTGATCGTGCTCAACGGGTACCTCGCGCTCAACCTGCACATCACGGGGTACCTCGTCTACATGAAGTACCTCGGCCAGCGCCCGCGCAAGCGCTGGTACCTGCCGTTCGTGTTCCTGTCGATCGGGTGGGCCATCTCCATCCACAGCGTGACGGCGTTCCTGTACGGCGGCCTCGGCGGGCGCCCCTTCTGGAACTCGGCGCTCCTGGCGCCGCGGTTCATCGCGTCGGCGTTCATCTCGGGCCCGGCGTTCGTGATCCTGCTGCTCCAGGCGATCCGCCGCGTGGTCCCCGAGTACCGCTTCGGCGAGGGGCCCGTGCGCACGCTCGCGGGCTTCATCCGGGTGACGATCCTGGTGAACCTGTTCATGTTCGGCTCCGAGCAGTTCACCGAGTTCTACAGCGGCGGCGCGCACGTGTCGGCGGCGCGGTACCTGTTCTTCGGACTCCACGGCAAGCACGCCCTGGTGCCCTGGATATGGACGGCCCTTGGCTTGAACGTGGCGTCGGCGATCCTCGTGCACCTGCCGCAGAGCCGGACCCGCCCTGCCGTGCTCTCGCTCGCCTGCGTGTGCGCGTTCACGGGCGTCTGGATCGAGAAGGGGATGGGGCTCATCATCCCGGGCTTCGTGCCGAGCGCGCTGCACGAGGTCGTCGAGTACGTGCCGAGCCTCACCGAGTGGAAGATCACGGTCGGCGTCTGGGCGTTCGGCGGGATGGTGCTCGTGCTGGCGATCAAGCTCGTGCTGCCGGTGCTCTCCGGGAGGGTGACGGTGGCCCGCGAGTCGCTGCCGCCGCCGTGACGCGATCCGCCGCGAGCTGGAGGAGACGTTCGAAGAGCAGAGGCCCGCGCGATCTCTCGCGCGGGCCTCCACCCTCTCCTTTCACGCACGCCTCACGCGGCGCGCGACGGCGGCACCTCCTCGATCTGCGGCGGGTCCGCCCCCGGCGCGTCCGCCGTCGGCGCGGGGTCCCGCCGCGGGACGCGACGGTTCTCGAGCGGAGCGAGCAGCTCGTCCCGGAGGGAGGAGCCCTCGACCACCTCGACCGCCTGCACCACCTCGGCGTACGCGCGGAGGGCCGCGAGCACGTCGGTGAGGGCGCCGAGTCCGTCCGGCCCGGGGTGCGGCCGCGCGAGCGCGACGCCCTGGCGCGCCGCGTGGAGCCCGGCGAGCTTGGCGCGGCCGAGCCCGAGGAGCGGGCCGCAACCCATCTCCTCGAGCGCCGTCGCGATCCCGGGCTCGCCGGCGCGATCGAGCACGTCGGCACACTCGACCTCGAGGTCCGCGGCCGTTCCGTTGAGGAAGCCCGTGCCCTCGGGGAACACGGTCGCGTAGACGCGCTTCGCCCCCAGGACGAGGTCCTCGTCGACGGCGATGCCGGCGCGCGCCTCGACGGCGTCGGCGAGCCCGGCGAACACCGAGCGCACCGCGGCGACGGCGCCTCCGACGCCCGCGGACCCGCCGTCGTCGGCGGAGCGGCGGGCGACGCGGGCGGACCGGAGCGCGTCGCGGGTGGTCCTCACCCGCGCGAGCGCGCGCCCGATCGCGGGGTGCAGGCGCTTCACCTTCCCCGCGCGGAGGATGTCCGTCGCGAGCGTGAGGGCCTCGTTGGAGTCACAGGCGTTGAGGTTGTAGGTCTTCATGGTGGTCTCTCGTTCTCTTTCCCTGGATGGATCCCTGCGTGGCGTCGTGCCCGCGGTGGCGGCGGCTCCGGATGAGCGCGTCGCGTGCGGGTCGTCGCGTGAGTGGCCGCGGACGAGCGAGAAGTTCCCGCGATTCCCGTAGCCCAAACGGGTGACGCGACACCTCGGGCGCTGTGGGTACACGGCACACGACGGACGCCCGCGGGGTCCTCGCGGTGTGGGATCAGGCGCCCCCTCCCGTGGCTCCCGTGGGCGGGCGCGCGAAGCCCCCGCCGGAGGCATCCGTCTTCCCATCGCCCGCGCATACGCGACGTTGCCGGGGGCGAGCACGGCGGCATCGCTTCCCCTGCGATGGGATCACGGCCCTCTTGGTCTCACTCCCCGCGCGCCCCGCGCTCTCCGCTCCCGCGCAGCCACGTCGGCGCGCGGCCCCGCGAGCGCGCAGGGGCTCGGGAAGCTCGTCGATGAACGCCACCCCCCGATGATGCCTACACGCTACTTCCGCAGCCCCGCGTCGGATCCACCTGTTCGTCAAACCTCATCGTGTTCCACGGCGTGCCAGCCGAGCGGATGGGTCGGCCGCGCTCGAGCGCCTGCTCCACCAGGTCGAGCGGACGTGGCGCAAGTGGCTCGCAACGCGCTCGCGCGCCGCACGCCTCTCCTGGCGCGGGGCACCCTCAGGGAAACGCGACGAGCTTGGGTACCGCGACGGAAATGAACACGCTGTCGCCGACCTGACCCTGTTAGTTGGCACCCCAGCAGAGGACGGTGTTCCCGCTCGTGACAGTTCGCGCCCCAGCAGACCGCGCTCCGGTAGGAGCGCGCACATCGCCAGCGAGACCAGCGTCGACGTGCGTAGGGCCTGGGATCTGGTAGCAGACCCGGCCTCCGGCGGCCCGAGACGACGAGCCTGTACGCGGTCGTTCGCGAGAACCTCGAGACGTTCTACGGCGCGGTCGACGACGGCGCGATCGACGTGCCGGTAACTACGCGACCACGTCCGAGGACGTCTTCGCGGTCGTGGCGCGGGCGACCCACGCCCTCAGCGTGGCGAGGTCGCGACACGCCTCGACGCGCTCCAGATCCTCTGGCCCGAGGGCGAGGCCGCGCGTGTGCAGGACATCGCGCAGCGCTTGCCGTAGCCCCGCGCGGCCCTCTTCGCGGCCCTCTTCGCGGCCCTCTTCGCGCACGCCGTCGAGGCTCTCGTAGCCTCTTCGCTGCAGGAGGTTGCGAAGCGTGAGCTCGTGCGCGGTGTCTCGATCGAACAGCGCCTCGATCGGGATCGCGTTCCTCAGCACACCCGGCGCGACGAGCTGCTCACCGGCGCCCACGACGCGCATCGGCTGACCGGCCTCGTACACCTCGACCCGGCGAGGGCCGAGCAAGCGCACGACCCACACCCAGCGCGTGCCACCGCCGAGCAGCTCTCCGATCTTCCGCTGGAGATCCACCTCGACCTGGCCGACGCTCGCGTACTCCACGGCGAGCGGCGGGAGCGGGCCCTTGATCCAACCCGGCGCGTCGGGCACGTTCCCGACCGCGATGTCCGGCGCGCGCATCGTCCCCTCAGTGATCGCGTAGCCCGCGTCGAGCCCGGCCGACTCCACAGCAGGATCGGTGTCGAGGACCTGGCCGCCGACGATGGGCGCGCGCGCTCCGTCCCCGCCGGTCGGAGCGCAGAGGATCGCGTGCCCGTTGGAGAGCTCGTAGCGATCACCCGGACGGATCTGATCGACCTTGAACGGTCCGGGCGACGGCAACTTGGGCACGGGCTCCACCTCGTTCACGCTAGCCGAGGGATGGAGACCGTCAAGTGGTCGACGGAGGGTCGGACGACCCGGGCGGCGCCGTCAAGGACGCCAGGGGCGGGGAGCGCGCGGCGCGCGGGGGTCACTGCTTGATGTACGTCGCGATCTCCGTGTCGCCGGCCTGACACCCCGCCGCCTTCGGGAGCCGTTCCGTTGAGGAACCGGCGGGCGACGCGGGCGGACCGGAGCGCGTCGCGGGATGTCCTCGCTCGCGCGAGCGCGCGCCCGATCGCAGGCTGCAGGCGCTTCACCTTCCCCGCGCGGAGGATGTCATGATCCCTTCGTGGCGTCGTGCCCGCGGTGGCGGCGGCTCCGGATGAGCGCGTCGCGTGCGGGTCGTCGCGTGGGTGGCCGCGGACGAGCGAGACGTTCCCGTGACTCCTGTCGCCCAAACGGGTGACGCGACACCTCGGGCGCTGTGGGTACACGGCACACGACGGGCGCCCGCGAGGTCCTCGCGGTGTGGGATCAGGCGCCCCCTCCCGTGGGCGGGCGCGCGACCCGATGCCTGATCGGGCACCCCGACCCGCGGGCGGGCGCGCAGGCCGGTGCCTGCACAGGCACCCCCCTCCTGCGGGCGGGCGCGCAGCCTGGTGCCTGATCGGGCGGCGCGACCACGCCCGGGAGTCGATCGCGGCGCGTGATCAGGCCACCGGATCGGCGGAGTTGTTCGACGCGCCGCTGCCGTTCGTCCGCGCGAGGCTCGCTGCAACTGCGGGATCGTGACGCCCTTCCGCCGCGATCCGGGTGGACGTCGATCCGGACGGCGATGTCGGCGACGTAGGTCCGTGTCCTTTGTTGGGGTCCTTGGCGGCTTGGCGTTCCTCTCCCGCACGGCACCGCCCGGCGAACCACTGGCTCGCGGCCGCGTGCCCGCGACGAAGGCGGCTCGCCGCTCCGCCTCGTCGAAGCCGCGCGACGGCGGACGGAGGCGCTCAGCTCTTCTTGTTGCTGGCGACGACGACGAGCACGACCGCGACGATCAGCCCGAGGAGACCGATGCCCATGCTGGTGACGGACAGGCCGGCGAGGGCGTTCGCCGTGCTCATCCGGATGCGGAACATCTTCTTGAGGACGCGCGTGACGAGCAGGACGAAGGTCAGCCCGCCGCCGAGCAGCATGAGGAGCGACAGCGCGCCGCACCCGAAGCCCGCCATCTTCAGCGGGTTGCTCCCGCCCGGCTTCGGAGGCGCGCCTTGCGGGGGGTAGCCGCCCTGCGGGGGGTAGCCGCCTTGCGGGGGGTAGCCGCCTTGCGGGGGGTAGCCGCCTTGCGGGGGGTAGCCGCCTTGCGGGGGATAGCCACCCTGTGGCGGGCCCTGCGGAGGGTAGCCTCCAGCAGCGGGGGGCGCGGCGCCGCCCGGAGGCGGCCCGTGACCGCCCGGTGGTCCGTACCCGCCGGGCGCCGCTCGAAGCATGTCCATGTGCGGGATGGTGGCACGTTCTCGCTGCGGGAGAAAGGTGCGGTCCACCCCACGCATGACACGTCGCACACCCTCGCACCGATTCCGTCGGTGAGCGTCTCGTCTCCGCAGGCCCGCGGCACCTGACGAAGCACGCCCTCCCACATGGGCCTGATCGCGCGACGGTATCGAATCGAGAAAGCGCGCGCGTCTTCCCTTTCTTCCTGGCTTTCATCGGATAGGCTCGACGTATCGGCGACGCGCCCGCGCATCGCCCGGAGGAGGTCGTCATGGGAACAGCGCGGCTGCGCATGCTCGTGGGTATCGTCTCGGCCGTGACGGTGGCCCTCGTCGCGTCCTCGGCGGGCTGCGGCGGCGACCGCGACTGCCAGTGGCTCGACGTCACCGGCGTCGCGCCCGGCAACTACCAGATCCGCGTCACGGTCAACCCCTCGCGCGCGTTCGAGGAGGCCAGCTTCGACAACAACGCCACGACCGTCCCCGTCACCGTCCCCTGATCCAAGGAGCTGAAGATGGCCCGCACACCCCTGTTCTCACGACTCGTCGACACCCTCCGACTCGCCGCCTCCGATGCCCCCGCGCGCGAGGTGGTGGACGAGGCCGCGGCGGCGCACGCGGACGCGGTATCGCGGCGCAGGATGCTCGCAGGGATGGGCGGCACGCTCGCGGGCGCGACCGTCCTCGGCTGCGAGGGGGGCGGCGAACCGGACGAGCGCATCGGGCGCCGCGAAGATCCCATCCGCGCGGTGAGCGCGAGCATCGGCATCGTGGGGGCGGGTATCGCGGGGCTGGCGTGCGCCTACGAGCTGAAGCGCGCGAAGTGCACGGCGACGATCCACGAGGGGAGCTCGCGGATCGGCGGCCGCATCTGGTCCATGGGCGGGTCGTTCCCGGGGCCGGTGATGTTCCCCGGGCAGGTGGTCGAGCGCGGCGGCGAGCTCATCGACACGCCGCACAAGGCGACGCTGGCCTACGCGCGGGAGTTCGGGCTCGCGCTCGAGGACGTGGCCAAGCCGAAGCGCGACACGTTCTATTTCTTCGGCGGGACCTCGATCCCCGAGGCCACGATGGTCGAGGAGTACAGGGTGCTCGTGGCCGCGATGAAGAAGGACCTCCTGCAGGTGGGCAGCCCGACCGCGCAGGCCTTCACGCCGGCCGATCAGGCGCTCGACTTCATGTCGCTCCGCCAGTACCTCGAGTCGCGCGGCGCGCCGACCCACATCAAGAACCTGCTCAACGTCGCGTACGCCATCGAGTACGGCGTCGAGACCGACCAGCAGTCGTGCCTCGCCTTCCTCCTCTTCACCAAGGCCTCGAGGCAGTCGAAGCTCCGGTTGTGGGGCAATTCCAGCGACGAGCGGTACCACCTCACCAGCGGAAACGAGGCGATTCCCAGGGCGATCGCCGCGAAGCTGCCCGGCCAGATCAAGCTCGGCCGCAAGCTCGTCCGGGCGAAGAAGACAGCCGCCGGCCGGGTCGAGCTCACCTTCGTCGAGGGCGCGAAGACCGTCACCGCCACGCACGACGCCGTCGTCCTGGCGATCCCGTTCAACCTCCTCCGCGAGGTCGAGCTCGACGCGAGCCTCGCGCTCCCCGCGTGGAAGAAGTACGCGATCCAGAACAGCAGGTACGGCACGAACGCGAAGCTCATGGTCGGCTTCACGGGCCAGCCCTGGGTCGACCTCGGCGGAAACGGTGCAGTATACACGGACCTTCCCCGCCTCCAGGCGGCCTGGGAGACGAACCCCGCGAACGCCGATGCCACGCGCGGCGTCCTCACGGACTACGCGGGAGGGAACCTCGGCGTCTCGCTCGACCCGGCGAAGGTGCAGCTCGAGACCGCGAGCTTCCTGGCCGCCTACGATCGCGCGGTGCCCGGCGCGCTCGCGAAGGCCCGGAGGGACGCGAGCGGCAAGTACGTGGCGCACCTCGAGCACTGGCCGACGTCTCCCTGGACCCGGGGCAGCTACACCGCCAACCAGCCGGGGTACTTCACGACCCTCGCCGACAACGAGGGCCGCGCCGTCGGGAACCTCTACTTCGCCGGGGAGACCACCGACTCGTTCTACTCCTGGCAAGGCTTCATGGAGGGCGGCTGCCTCTCCGGGCACCGCGCAGCAGGGGAGATCGTCCGGGACCTCGGCTGACGCGCGGAGGGAGCCCCTCCCGGCGCGCTGCCCGTGCGTGCGTCACCCGTTGGGAATGCACACCTTCCGGTTCTTGCTCCCCCCGCCCGTCGATCGGCAGCTCGTCGACGCCCCCGCGTAGCTTCGGCAGTACGCATCCTGCGTGGAGCCCGCCTCGGTCACGCCACCATCGTAGTACGCCGTGCCCGGGTTCGCGGCGATGGCGCGCTGGATGTCCGCGTCCTCGCAGGAGAGGAAGCAGTACTGGGCGGGCTGGTTCTCGAAGGGCGCGCACACCTGCTTCACGCCGCTGATGCACTCCCCGGCCGCGGCACAGCAGTCGGTGTCCTGCGTGCACTTGTGCGTGCAGTACCCGCCCGTCACCTTCGTGATGCACGTCACCTCGCCGACGACCCCGCCGTCGGTTCCGCCGTAGCACTGCGACGCCGCGGTGCACGCCTGGCCCGCCGGCTCGGCGCCGCGCGCGCCGGCGTCGCCCGCGGCGGGGCCCGTCGACGACGTGCTCGAGCCGCCGCACGCGAGGCCGACGATCGCGGCCGTGAAGAGCACCGTGGCCGAAGCGCGTAGAGGGTTCATCACGGCATCATGCGCTTCTTGGGGCGGCGCCGTCGAGCGGCGACCGCGCGCGCGCTCAAGAGCTGTCCAACAATTGCCCGGGGCTGCCCTTCGTCAACGTCAACGGGAGAGGGCGCGCGCAATTCTGGACAGCTCTTCAGTCGCCTCCCGCCGTGAGTTGCTCGGCGGGTTGCGGCTCGGCGCGGTGTGGCTCGGCGGGCTTCGGCACGGCGCGCGCGTGCACGACGTGATGGAGTACCATGCCGAGCGCCATCGTCCCCACGAACGCGAGGGCGGGGGCCGAGCCGCCCGCCGCCGACACGATCGCCGGGCCGGGGCAGAAACCGCCGAGGCCCCACCCCACGCCGAAGATGCCCGCGCCGACGACGAGCCTGGCGTCCGGCCGGGTTGCGGCGGGCAGGTGGAAGCGGTCGTCGAGGATCGGCCGCTGGCGCCGCAGGATGTAGCGCCCGAGGACGAGGTGGACGGCGATCGCGCCCACCATCACGAACGCGAGGCTGGGATCCCACGCCCCCGCGATGTCCAGGAAGCCGAGCACCTTCGCCGGCTTCACCATCCCGGAGACGCCGAGGCCGACGCCGAAGATCACGCCCGCGCCCGCCGCGGCGAGCCTGGCCTTCACCGCGCACCCCCGAGGAGACGGACGGCGAGCACCGTCAGCATCCCGGTGGCCATGAACGTCAGCGTCGCGACGAGCGAGCGCACCGACAACCGCGAGAGGCCGCATATGCCGTGCCCGCTCGTACAGCCAGCTCCGAGGCGCGTGCCGTAGCCGACCGCCAGGCCCGCCACGCAGACCACGCCCAGCCCGGGAACGCGCTCGAGCGAGAAAAACGAGGGCGACAGGAACGCCAGGCCCGCGCCCGCGACCATCAGGCCCGCGACGAACCACAGGCGGAAGGGGCGCGCGTCGTGGCCAGGGAGGAAGAGGCCACCGAAGATCCCGGCGATGCCGGCGACGCGCCCGTGCATCACGAGGACGATCGAGGACGCGACCCCGAGCAGGGCGCCCCCGACGAGGGGCGGACCGAACCGTGCGACGAGCTCGTGCATCCCGCAATGACACACCCGGGCCGCGCGCGCGTCAATTGCGCGGGGGTCGACGCTGAAGGACGACGAGGGAGACGCTCACTCCTTCGCGAGACCGAAGCCGCTGTTCGTCACGCCGGGGTCCCCGGCCTTCAGCTTCGAATGCAGCGCCGACGGGAGCTTCGCGAGCAGGCCGATCCACACGCGGCTGCCGGCTTGACCCACGGTGCACCGACCACTAGGTTCGTCGCCCGTGGACCACGACCTCGTCATCCTCTTCGAGCACCCGGAGTGGCAAAAACCCCTGTTCTCCGCGCTCGAGCGGCGCGGGATCCCGTTCGGGCGCTTCGATCTGAAGCGGGCGTCGTTCGACGTCGACGCGGTGCCGCGCGCCCGGCTCTACTTCAACCAGGCGAGCCCGAGCGCGTACGTCCGTGGAAACACGCGCGCCGTGCCGCTCGCGCTCGCGCTGATGCGGTCCCTGGAGATCGCCGGAGCGAAGGTCCTCAACGGATCGCGCGCCTTCGCCCTCGAGCTCAGCAAGAGCGCCCAGGGCAGCCTCCTCGAGAAGCTTGGGGTCGCTCACCCCGCCTCGCTGGCGTTCAACGACGTGGACGCGGCGCTCGCGTCCTGGCACACCTGGCCCGCGCTCCTCAAGCCCGAGCAGGGGGGGAGCGGCGCGCGGATGTACCTCCTGCGATCGCCCGACGAGCTGCCGCGCCTCCTCTCCGACAGACCCGATCTCTGGTTCCCCGACAACCTCCTTCTGCTCCAGGAGCACTTCGACGTCGCTGCCGACCGGGGCATCGTCCGCATGGAGTTCCTCGGCGGGGAGTTCCTCTACGCGATGCGGGTGATCTCGGGCGGATCGTTCAACCTCTGCCCGTCCGAGATGTGCAACCCGGACGTCGGCGATGGCGTGTGCGAGGTGCCCGCCGCGGGGCCCCCCGCGCGGGCCGTCGAGTTCCACCCGTACCCCGAGGTGCCCGCCGCCGCCGTGGAGACCGGCAAGCGGATCATGGCTGCCGGAGGGCTCGACGTCGGAGGAATCGAGTACCTCGAGGCGTCCGACGGACGGCTCGTCTTCTACGACGTGAACGCGAACTCCAACCTGCGGGGGCCGATCGCCCGCGCCTTCGGGTTCGATCCGTTCGAGCGCGTGGTGGACTACCTCCAGGCCGAGCTCGCCCTCGCGAGCAGCCCGAGGCTCAATGGCGTGGGTGCTGGACGATCCCGTCGACGTGGAGGGCGCGCCCCGCTGCCGTGATCGCGAGCCCCGCGCTCGTGCGGGACACCTCGCCGCCATGGCACTCGGCGCGATCGCACGAGGTGGACACGGTGTGCTGGCTGGACGGCGGAGCTCCGTGGCAGGCGGTGCACGCCCGCGCGGCGCCCGAGCCGTCGGTCCAGCGCGGAAGGATCGCGGGCGGCTCGCCGAGCCTGGCTCCGTGGCACGCGACCTCGGCGCACGTGCCCGCCGCGTAGGAGGCGCGCGCGCCGCGATCGAGCGCCCGCCCGGACAGCGTGACGCCCGCCGTGCCGTCGAGGTGTCCCGGGGCGTGGAGCGACGAGGGCACCGCGTGACAGGTGGCGCAGGCGATCGGCGTCGTCAGGGCCGGCGTGGCGTGAGCGCGGTGGGCGCCCGTCGACGGCCACGCATCTTCGCCCGCCCCGTGGCATGCGCCGCACGCCCCCGTCCCGTCGCCGAGGTCCACGCGCCCGTTCATGTGGAGCGGGCCCCTCGAGAGCGCCGCGCCGCTCCCGTCGGCCTCGCGGTGGCACGAGGAGCAGGGTCCCGGCGGGTGGGCCGCCGGCGGCGCGCCGTGACAGTCTCCGCATCGCATCGGGCCGGAGTCGCTCCACCGGGGCCGCGCGCGCGCGCCCCCGCGATTGTGGCAGGAGACCGCGCACGTCTTCGCGTCGCGCTCGTAGCTCGCCTCGCGTCCGACGCGCGCGCCGTCGAACGCGATCTCGACCACCCCGTTCGCGTGCGCTCCTGCGACGATCGAGCGGCCCGCGCCGGGCGCCGGGGCGGGGTGGCAGGACCCGCAGGCGAGCGCCGCCCCCGACGGCGACACGTGCATCGCGTGTGCGCCGGACCGCTCCACCGTGTGGCAGGTAGGGCACGCGAGGACGCCGTCCGCCCCGTCGTGGCAGCTCCGGCAGTCCTTCGCGCCGGGCGCCGCGGTGCGCACCCCGGGAGGCTTCTCCACGACGCCGTCGTGGCAACGGCCACACGCGTCTGGCGCGTTCCCGTCGAGCATCGGGGCGTACCTGCGCGCGCGGAGGGCCTTCGCGTGCGACTCGCTCGAGTCCCGGTCGGCGACGCCGGGGCCGTGGACGGTCCAGCGCGCCGCGCCGGGCGCCTCGTCGACGCGATCGATCGCGCACGCGCCGACCGCCGCACCGAGGACCGCGATCCCGGGCGCCAGCGCGCGCGCGCGGCGCCCGATCACGGTGGGCGCACGAGGGTCGCGGGCGCCGTGCCCGTGACGGCCACGTACGAGTCGAAGAGCAGCTGCCGCGTGTACTTCGGGTTGTGGGCGCCGGCCGCGCCTCCGCGGGCGAGCAGAAAGTAGTTGTAGAGTGCACCGGCCTGGTCCGCGGTCAGGCTGAGCGTGCCGCCGTCCGGCCCTCCGCCGGGCCGCGCCCGGTCGAGCTCGAAGGCGTTGTCCGTGAGCTGCGAGCCGGCGAGGGGGAGGTAGGGGGCGGTCTCCGAGCGGGTCAGCCAGCCCAGCGCGTTCATCGCCGCCTCGAGCTCGCGCAGCGACGCCCGGACCTGCGACTGGCCGCCCGCGATGTCGAAGTTCGTGGCGCCCGCGTGGCAGGTCAGGCAGGACGAGAGCTGCGCGTAGAAGGAGTGGTTCGGCGTGTCGCTGTTCGCCTTCACGGTGGGCATGTGGCAGTCCACGCAGTTGACCTTCGTCTGGTGCGTGGAGTTGCCGTACGTCTTGCCCGTGAAGTGGTAGCCACCGAGGCCCGTGTAGACGTCCGTCTGCGGGCCGTCGTGCGGACCCCAGTAGCGGCTCGTGATCGGGTTCGCCGCGGTGATGTAGTTCGTCACGTCCTTGCGGGAGCGGTGGCAGAAGACGCAGGTGTTCGAGGCGCCGAGCTTGCCGGCGGACATGCCCGTGACCGCGGCGGTGCTGGGGCTCTTCTCCAGGAACACGTCGTCGGCCGCGCCGCTCGCGACCCTGAGCGGGAACGACTTGGGCGTCCAGGTCGCGCCGGTGCGGTGCGGGTCGGTCGCGTCGGTCACCGCGTGGCACGTCACGCACGTAACCGCGGCGACCTTCGCGGTGCCCGAGTACGTCGACTCGGCGAGCGTGCCGGTGGCCGAGCGGTAGCCGAGCTCGCCGTTCTTGACGTTGATCGCGCCGCCGTCCGGCCCCGGCGAGACGTTGCCCGCCACCCTGCGCTCGAGCGCATCGATCGCGTGGCAGTTGCCGCACGGGGTCTTGCCGGTCCACGTCGCGACCTCCTCGCCACCGAGGTTCGCGATGAACGTCGCGTAGTGGGTGCTGGTCTTCCACTGCTCGACGATGCCGCCGAAGCCATGGCACGGGGACAGGCAGGAGGTGGCGATGCCACCGTCGACGCCGACGCCCGCAGCACCCGCGTCACCGGTGAGCCCCCTCGGCCCCTCGGGCCCCGCGGTTCCTTGCGCGCCCGCCGTCCCGGCGGGTCCCGCCGGCCCGGTCGCACCGTCGTCACCGACACACGCGGCGAAGGCACTCACCACGAGCACGCTCGCCCCCACCATGTACCTCACGATTCGCATGGGGTCCTCCTCGCGCTTGGCGGCGGGAACGGGAGCACGCATCGTGCCACCCCCGAGGCGCATACGTCGTCCGCGCCCGCGCCTTCACCCGACCCGGAACGTCCTGCTCGCGACCGCACCGATTGCGCCGACGGCAGGAACTGCGCGGAACGCGCGCCCTCGCCAGCCGGACGCGGGAGGAAGCCCGCGCAGCGACATCCACGCGCTCTCTCATCCCGAGGTCCACGCGAGCACCCCGGCCACGAGACCCGGCGCGGGCACGGGCCATGCTCTACAGGGTCCCGGAGGTGTCGAGATGCTCGGTGACATGACCCGGGACCAGATGGACGGCCTGTTCCGCAGCGAGTTCTTCGGGCGCATCGGCTGCCACGCCGAGGGCCAGACGTACATCGTCCCCATCGGCTTCGCGTACGACGGGGAGTACGTGTATGCGCACTCCGCCGACGGGATGAAGATCCGCGCGCTGCGCGCGAACCCCAGGGTGTGCTTCCAGGTGGATCACGTCGACAACCTCGCCAACTGGCGCAGCGCGATCGCCTGGGGCGTCTACGAGGAGCTGAGCGGCATGGACGAGGCGCACGCGCGGAACAAGCTGGCGGATCGCTTCGGGCCCGTGACGACGAGCGAGTCCTCTCACCCCGTGTCCGGTCCGCGTACGGTGGGCGACGCGGACGGCGACGTCCAGCGCGCCATCTTCTTCCGCATCCGGATCACCGAGCGCACGGGGCGCTTCGAGAAGCAATGAGCGCTCGCCCCGCGATCTCCCAGGTACCCCCGGCGCTCGCGCTCCTCGATCCGGGCGCGTGGGTCGGGGCGCGCGAGGGGCCGATCGCGCCGCGGGTGGTCGAGCTCCTCGAGACGCACATCTCCTGGGTCCTCCGAGGCGAGCGGGACGTGATCAAGCTGAAGAAGCCCGTCTCGCTGGGGTTCCTCGACTTCCGCACGCTGGAGGCGCGCGAGGCCGCCTGCCGCGCGGAGGTGGACCTCAACAGGCGCCTCGCGCCCGACGTGTATCGAGGCGTGCTGCCCGTGTTCCGGCGGCTGGACGGCTCGTGCTCGCTCGAGCCCGGGGGTGCGGTGGTCGACTGGGCCGTGTGGATGCGGCGTCTCCCCGACGAGGCCAGCTTCGAGCACATCGCCGCCGCCGGCGACCTCGGCGTCGCCGACGTGGACCGTCTCGCCGCCCACCTGGCCCGCTTCCACGCGCGCTGCGATCGCACCCGGGAGATCGACGCGTTCGGTCGCGCCGACGTCATCGCGCGGAACGTCCACGAGAACTTCGAGCAGACGCGGGGCGCGCTCGAGCGCTACCTCACCCAAGACGAGGCGCGCGAGCTCGAGGCGTGGCAGCTCGCGGAGGTGGCGCGCCTCGAGCCGACGTTCGATCTGCGCGTCGCGCACGGCCGCGTCCGCGACGGGCACGGCGACCTCCGGCTCGAGCACGTGTACAGGGAGGGGGACGCCCTCACCATCCTCGACTGCATCGAGTTCGCCGACAGGTTCCGGTTCGGCGACGTGTGCTCGGATCTCGCGTTCCTCTCGATGGACCTCGCGTGGCACGGCAGGGTCGACCTCGCCGAGCGCCTCTTCGCCTCGTACGCGCGCGAGGCCGACGATCACGATCTGTACGCCGTCGCGGACTTCTACGAGAGCTACCGGGCCTTCGTCCGGGGGAAGATCGCGTCGTTCATCGCGTCGGATCCGGACGCGAGCGACGCCGTGCGGCAGCGCGCGGGGCGCGACGCCCGGCGCTTCTTCCTGCTCGCCCTGTCGGGGCCCCGGAGGGCGCTCGTCGGGCCCACGCTCACGGCCGTGGGCGGCCTCATCGCTTCCGGCAAGAGCACCGTGGCGGAGCTCGTGGGCGAGCGGATCGGTGCGCCCGTGATCGACGCCGATCGCACGCGCAAGCACATGCTCGGTGTCGACGTCCAGGCGCGCGTCGCCGAGGCCGCGTTCCAGGGCGCCTACGACCCAGGCTTCACCGACAGGGTCTACGCGGAGGTGCTCCGCCGCGCCGCCGTCGTGCTCGCCTCCGGCCGCTCCGTCGTCGTCGACGCGTCGTTCCGGTCGAGGCAGAACCGTGCCCGCGCGCGCGCGCTGGCGGAGCGGGCTGGCGTGCCGTTCCTCTTCGTGGAGTGCGCGGCGCCTCCGGACGTGCTCCGGGCCCGGCTCGAGCGCCGCGCGGCCACGGGCGACACGGTCTCCGACGGACGCGAGGCGATCTTCGACGCGTTCGTGGCGAGCTTCGAGCGCGTCGTCGAGCTCCCCCACGCCCAGCACGTCGTGTGGAACACGGCCCACCCGCACCCGGAGGTCGAGTGGGCCGAGCACTTCCCGCGCTGGCCGAGGTCTTGCTGAGGCAGGCGGGACGAACGGAGGACGACGATGACCGACGCGCACCGCATCCATTGCTACGAGTACGTCAACCGCCCCTACGAGCAGGTGAGCGAGGCCCTGGTCCTCGACGCGGTGGGCATCTTCCAGCGCGCGACCGTCGGGGCGACGGGCCGCGCGGCGAAGCTGGTCAGCACGCTGAAGGTGGACATCGCGGGCGTCGAGGTCGGAAAGGACGTCGTCATCCACGTGACCCGCGTCAACGCGCGCGGCGCGGCCCCCGGTCACCTGGGCGCGGCGGCCACGCGGCTCGTGCTGGAGTGGCAGGCCGACACGAACGCCTCCCTGTTCCCGGCGATGCACGCGGAGCTCGCGGTGTACCCGCTGTCGTCCGGCGAGACGCAGCTCGAGCTCACCGGCACCTACGACCCGCCGGGCGGCGTCCTCGGCGGCGCCGCCGATCGGCTCCTCGGACGCAAGGTCGCGGAGGCCGCCGTGCACCGCTTCGTGGAGGACGTCGCACGCGAGCTCTCCGCCGAGCTCGGGTGACGCCACGGCCGCGGACTCCGGTCTTGCGCCATCCCCCTTGACTCCTCGCGTCGCGTGATGATTTTCCCCGTGCTGCTCGAGTCCGGCGGGGTCGCTGGGGCGCGGCGGCGAAACCGATGAAACCGGCGCCGCCGCATCTGGCGCGCGCCCCCTGCTGTGGAGGTGACGCATGTTCACGCGTCTGTCCGATGTCGATCGAACGTTCTCTCTCATGGATGAGCTGCGCCGCCGCATGGACCGCGGCTGGGACCGGGAGGAGGCCTACGCGCCGCGCGCCCTCTCCCAGCCCACCTGGCCGCTCGTCAACCTCTTCGACACGGGGGCGGAGCTCGTGCTCACCGCCGACGTGCCCGGCCTCGCCGAGAAGGACATCAAGATCACGCTCGATGGCGAAACGCTGACGCTCGCCGGCGAGCGCCAGATCGCCGCGCTCGAGGGCGCGACGTGCCACCGCCAGGAGCGGGCGGGGGTGAAGTTCTCGCGGAGCTTCTCGCTGCCCGTCAAGGCCGACGCCGAGCGCGCCACCGCGGAGGTCAAGGACGGCGTCCTCCGCCTCACGCTCCCCAAGGCGCCCGAGGCCCGTCCCCGTCAGATCGCCGTCCGCACGAGCTAGGAAGGAGAGAAGCAACCATGAGCAACCACACGACACTGGGCAAGGACGAGAAGGCGGCGCCGGAGCGCGTGCAGCAGCGGGCGGTCACGACGCCGCTGGTGGACGTCTACGAGGACAAGGAGGGGCTCCTGCTGATCGCCGATCTCCCCGGCGTGACCAAGGACGGCGTCCGCATCGAGCTCGAGAAGGGCCAGCTCACCATCGACGCGCGACGCGCGGATCCGCCGGCGGGCACGCTCGTCGCGTCGGAGTACCGCGCAGTGGACTACCACCGCGTCTTCAGCGTCCCGCGTGACATCGATCCCGCGAAGATCGACGCGTCGCTGACGGCGGGCGTGCTCCGGCTCCGGCTGCCGAAGTCGGACGCCGCGAAGCCCCGCCGCATCGAGGTGCGCGCCGGGTAGGTCTCCGGGGGAGCGCGCGTCCCGGGGCCGGTGGAGACCTCACACCTCGGTGACCGCGGCGCGCCTCGCCCTGCGCCTCCCCTCCACGAGGTGGATCAGCGTGATCAGGAAGACGCCCGCGGTGAACCCGGCCACGAGCCACGTGCCCGTGCCCGGGTAGCCGTGCGTCGTGAAGTTCGCGATCTCCTTGGTGCCCCAGAGGACGGGCGTGAACGGCTTCACCTTCACGGGCGCGTCGTGCGCGAGATCGTGGCCGAACGAGTACATCTTCGTCACGAACCGGGCCATGGAGAACCCGCCGAAGTAGCCGGTCATCACGGCGAAATCGAGCAGGGACCGCACGTTGCCGAGCGCCGCGACGCGGAGGAGGAGCAGCCCCAGCGCGCCGAACCCGAACGGCAGCCAGTCGAGCTCGGCGAGCGCCCCGCGGTCGAGCTTCTTCATGCCGATGTAGTGATTCAGGATGTTGATCTCGTGGATGTCGGACCCGTCGTGGCCGCCGACGAGCTTGTACGAGTAGACGTCGATGGTCAGCCCCTCCGGGTACTGGGGCGCCTCCATGCGGATGTGCCAGAGCGGCTGGAGCACGCTGAACGCGAGCGGTACGACAAGGAGCACGAGGACGGGGCGAGACCACAAGTAGAGGGGCTGACTCACGAACTGGTAGAAGCCATCGATCGCGGACCGGAGCCGGGTCGTCATGGATGCCCGCGCGGTGCACGGTCCGGGCCGGCCGCGGTCGCCGCGCAACCTGGCGACAAACCTTCGGGCGGCGGGACGAGGGCCCGAACGGCCTGCGCGCCACGCAGGACCTGCACCCCGCGCGCGAGGGAGTATGCTGCCGGCATGGACTTCCAGGCGATGCCGCTCGCACCCGGCGGTGAGGGCCTCCTCGGTCACAACGCGGCGTTCCGCAAGAACCGCATGCGCATGATGCGGCTCCTCGCGAGGCAGGAGCACCCGATCCTCCGGCTCGACATCCCGTTCCCCGGCGTCCACGCCGCGATGGCGCTCGACCCGGACATCGTGCAGGAGGTCCTCGTCGAGAAGAACCGTTCGTTCGTGAAGTCGGACATGCTCCGGTTCGGGCTCTACGAGCTCGGCGGCGAAGGGCTCTTCACCTCGAACGGCGACCTGTGGAAGCGGCAGCGCCGGACGATGGCGCCCCTCTTCACGCCGCGCGCCCTCGAGGCGTACGCGGAGGACATGGTCGCGTGCGCAGAGCGCACCGTGGCCGGCTGGCGCGACGGAGGATCGCTCTCCCTCTCGCACGAGACGACCCGGCTCACGATGGGCGTCGCGGGCAAGACGCTCTTCGACGCCGACACGTTCTCCGAGGCCGACGAGATCGGCGAGGCGCTCACCGTCGCGCTCGAGTGGACGGGGTGGATCATCGGCCGTCCGCTCGCCGTCGGCCACATCGCCGCGAGGCGCGCGGCGGAGAGCCTCGCCCGCCGGACGACCGGGAGGCTGCACGATGCCGCGGTGCGCGCCGAGCGGAGGCTCACCGGCCCGCTCTTCCTGCCCGGCAAGCGCGGGCGCGGGCTACGCGAGGCGATCCGCTTCCTGGACGATCACGTCCAGAAGATGATCGACCAGCGCAGAGGCAGCGCCGCGCCCCACCCCGATCTCCTGACGCGCCTCCTCGAGGCCAAGGACGAGGACGGCGCGAAGATGAGCGATCGTCAGGTGCGCGACGAGGTGCTCACGCTCTTCATCGCCGGGCACGAGACGACCGCGACCGGCCTCGCGTGGACGCTGTACCACGCGGGCAGGGATCCGGAGCTCTACCGCGCGATGGAGCGCGAGGCCGACCTCGTCGGGGAGAGGCCCGGCGTCGAGGATCTGCCGCGCCTCGGCCTGTGCCTGCGCGCGTTCAAGGAGGCCCTCCGCGTCGCGCCTCCCGTCTACGTGTTCGGCCGCGACTCCATCGAGCCCGTCACGATCGGGGGGTACGATCTGCCATGGCGCACCAACATCATGCTGGCGCCGTGGGCGCTGCACCACCAGGCGCGCCTCTGGCCCGAGCCCGATCGCTTCGACCCCGCGCGGTTTCTCCCCGAGCACGAGGCTGGCCGCCACCGCTACGCGTACCTCCCGTTCGGCGCGGGACCGCGCATCTGTCTCGGGAACCACTTTGCCTACATGGAGGCGCAGCTCACCCTCGCGGTCCTGCTCAAGAGGTTCCGCTTCGAGATCCTCGGCGCGGACGAGCCCGACCCCGGCGCGACGCTCCGCCCCAAGCACGGGATCCGCGTCCGGGTACACCGGAGGGAGCCCGCGCGCGTCGCGGTCGCCGCGACGACGCCGGCTTGAGGGTCTCCCGGAGCTTGGCGCTCGCGGTCCTGCCCGTCCTCGCGGCCAGCCGGCGGCGATCCTACCGGAGCTTCAGCACCGCGGGCGCCTCACCCTGCTTCACGTGGTAGAGCGCGTCGGCCGCGACCGTGAACGTCTCGGTCGTGGACACGTCGTCCGGCCACACGATGGTGACCTCGGCTTCCTTCTGCGCGCCGAGGCCGAAGTGGGCGACGAGATCCTCCTGCGCCCCCTGGTGCCCGTGGCCGCCGTCGATCTGGCGTGTCTGCGTCAGGCCGCACGCCTTCACCGAGACCTTCGCGCCGATCGCGAGCCGGTTCGAGCCGAAGGTGCCCTCGAGCCTCAGCGCGACGTGGTGGTTTCTTCCGTTGGAGAGGTTCTCGAACACGCGGAGCTGCGTCGTCGGGTAGCAATCGCCCTTGTAGGGCGGGCCGCAACGAAAGCGCGAGTGCCCGACGACGAGGTCGAGATCTCCGTCGCGATCGAGATCGACGGCGATCGCCCCGGCGCTCCGGAGGTGGTCGATGCCGTCCGCGATCGGGACGGCCTCGAACACGCGGGCGGACTTCTGATGGTACAGGAACCCGCGCGTGCCAGGGTAGTCCGAGCTCGAGATGTACACGTCGAGCCAGCCGTCGCCGTCGAAGTCGAAGACGGCGTTGTTCATGTCGCCGTTGTCGAAGTACGAGCCCTCGTGCGTGCGCGTGAGGCCCATCGCCTCGTTTCCCGGCCGCTCGAAGCGGACCATGTCCTCGCGCGTGTTGAACAGCACCTCGGCCGGGTCGCTCGAGCTGCCGACGTCGGAGTGGACGATCTCGCCCGTGAAGAGATCCATGAAGCCGTCGTTGTCGATGTCCGCGCACGTCGTCGTCGCGCTGTTGCCGCCGAGCCGCCACGGCTGCCGATCGCCAGCGTGGTTCCAGCGGTAGTTCCCTCCGAAGGCCTGCTTGAGCGAGGCGCAGAGCTCCGCGGACGGCGGAGGGGGGACCTTCCCGCAGTCCTCGTCCGTCGGGTTGTCCTTGCAGCGGCACTGCGCGTTCACGTTGTCCGTCCAGTCCGCGCGGTGATCGTACGCATAGCCGGACGCGACGCTGCGATTGACGAACGCCACGGCCCCGGGGACCCCCGTCGCCTGCCAGAGGTGGTTGGGCGCGCGGCCATACGAGGCCGACAGGAGCTCGGGCAGGTTGTCGTTGTTCAGATCGCACGACGTCGCCCCCCAGCCCCAGGAGTGGCCCCTGCCCTCGTTGAGGGGCTGCACGTTGTTTCCCCACGACAACGTCCTCAGGCCCAGATCCATCGTCCGGTCGACGAAGCCTCCCTTGCCGTCGCCGAGGTAGAGGCGGTCCTGAAGCGGAGACGAGGCGTTCGGCATCATGTTGTGGCTGATGAAGACGTCGACGTGGCCGTCGCGGTTCACGTCGGAGAACGTGGCGCCGACCGGGACCGCGGGCTGTCCGACACCGCGGATCACGCCGTCCGGCGGGCCGAAGCTGAACCGGCCCTTGCCGTCGTTCAGCATCACCTCGCTCGTCTCCTGGGTCTTGTCCGCGGGGGTCGTGTTGGCCTTCGCCATGAACACGTCGACGTCGCCGTCGCCGTCCACGTCGGCGCTCGCGACGAGCTCGGCGGATCGGCCTGCCGTCGCGTTCACGGCCGAACGCACCGCGGTGATCCCCGACCTCTCGGTGATGTCCTCGAACCGGTGCTTGCCCGTGTTGCGGAGCAGCCACCGCGCGCGCTGGCCCGCCGGGGCGAAGTCGTCGGGACCACCCCCGTTGCGCACGAGGAGGTCGGGCCACCCGTCGCCGTCGACGTCGAGCACGCTCACGCGGATGGCGAGGACGCCCTCGATCCCCCAGTCCGCCGTCGCGTCGCGGAAGATCTTCTCCCCGGGCTTCCACGGGTTCGAGAGGAAGACGGAACAAACGCTCGCGCTCGCGCCCCCGTCGACGGCCTTCGGGGCTGCGTCCGGGGGTCTGTCGGAGCACGCCGCCGTGACGATCGTCGCGACGATGAGGCCGAGGCTCGCGAAGGGTCGGATCGTCATCGAAGGGAGAGACTATCGAACGCCCGTGTCGGGCGAAAGCCCGCGGCTCGTGGACAGGAGGAGCAGCCGCCCACCCGCCGGCAGAATCGGCGCGCGCGCGCCGCGTTGCAGCTCGAGTGCGCTGGCGTGCGACTTGCTAGCGCTACTGCGGGATCCCGCAGTAGTGCGAAGTCGAGTGCCCGCCCGGAACGATCAAGGACCCGCGCATGAACGACCAAGACCCGATCTCGTCCCCGCGTCCGGGGACATCCCTCTCGAGCGTGCGGCGCCAGACGGCGCTCGTACGCGCCCTGCTCGACGCGGTCGACCGGATCACGGTGGGCGACGGGGGGATGAGCGCGCAGGTCGTCAAGGAGCTCGGGCGGCTCGGCTGTCGCTGCGTCGGGGTGGCGTGCGCGCTCGCGGCGGCGATGCCGTCGCCCGAGGCCGAAGCCGATGGGCCCCCCGGCGGTGACGGGGGTGGTTGGCCCCGCAGTGAGCGCCTCGAGAGCCGGCGAGACGCGTGATGGCCCCGTCGCGGAGCGCAGGCAAGCCCGCGTGCGTGCCGTGAACGCGCCGCGTGGAGCCCTGCTGCCTTTGCTGCTGATCGCGTGCGCGCCGCAGATCAGCGTCTTCAACAGCTCACCCTGCGCCTCGACCCTGACCTTCAGCGAGGCCCACGCGGCGGCGCGTCCACGCGTGGAAGGCCGGCTCTACTTCATCTACGCGGGCCTGCCGCAGCGGGACGGTCGGGCCGAGGAGTGGATGCTGTACTTCGTCGGGTCCGGATCCCCTCGGAAGGTCCTCGTCTCGTGCGATCGCGTCGCGGCCGTGACCGAGGCGTCGTCCGCCGATCCCGCGCGCGACCTCGCGATGGCGGACGCGGTGGAGCGATGGGGAAGGGCGACCGACTCGCCGAAATGGTTCGCCGACGCTCCCTGGGCCGTCGGCGGAGGATACGTCACGTCGAACGTGAACGACTGCGCGGCGCCGCAGCCGCGAAAGTCCGAGACCCCTTCGTTCTTCTTCTGCGCGCCGGACGCGGAGAAGGGCGCGCTCCTCCTCGCGCGCCACGGCGAGCCGAGCACGCAGCCCCTCGCGTACGCGCCGACCGGACTCGAGCTCTGGCCGACGTACCGGACGGTCGCGCTGCGCGAGACGCCGGACGCGCTCCCGGACGGCGGATCGCCGGGGCGGTGACGGATGGCCTCCCCGGGGGGCGCGCATTCGCGTACCGCCCGTCGCCGCCCGTCGGCGCCGTCCGGTACGCGAGACGTCGCCGTCCCGTCCGTGAGACGTCGCCGCCCGATCGACGGTTGATGCGTCGTTCGCGATCCGCTTGACAACGCCTCCCACCCGTGGAATGACTTTGAAAGTCATTTTCAATTAGGAGGTACCTGGGATGCTTGCGACGGCGAAGAAGAAGGGGTCTCGGGTGTGGCTTCGCGGTGCTGCGATCGCGATGGTCGGGTCGGGCCTGGCGCTCGCGGCCGCGTGCAGCAGCGCCGGCGCGCCGACGATGGCGTCGCCGGATGCAGGGACGATCGCAGACAGCGCGCCCGCCGTCGACACCGGCGTGGGGTCCACCGATGCGGGCGTCACCGGCCCGACCCCCACCGTCCTCGCGCTTCCGGCCGACGCGCACGCGCGCCTGTTCGGCGTGACGTACACCCCGGACGGGAGCATCCTGGCGGTGGGCGCGGCGGGAGGTACGGCCGCCAACGCGGATCACGCGCTGCTCCTCGTGAAGCTCACGTCGAAGGGTCAACTGGACACGACGTTCGGGGGCAAGGGGTACGTGACGAAGAACGTCTCGACCGGCGCCGCGGGCGAGGTGTTCCGCGGGATCGTCGTGCAGACGCAGGGCGCGAACGCCGGCAAGATCGTCGTCGCGGGTGCGGCCGAGCACGACCAGACGAACCCGGCCGCGACCACGCGCGACGTGGTCGTCGTCCGCTTCAAGGCAGATGGCTCGATCGACGACGGCTTCGGCACGGCTGGCGTCGCGCGTTTCCCGCTCGGCGACGGCGTCAACGTGCAGCAGTGGGGCCTCGCGAAGTACGCCGACGACGATCTGCTCGTGACGGGCGCGCGGCTCCCCGCCGGAGCCGGGGCGGACGCGGGGACGATCAACGAGCTCGTCGCCTTCAGGTTGAAGGGCGCCGACGGAGCGCTCGCCACCTTCGGGCAGGGTGGCGTCTTCAGCCTCGGCCTCCCGCAGCGACTCAGCCCGCGGACGGCGACGATCCTCGCGGACAACAGCGCCGTCCTCGCCTCGTACTCGAACCCGGGGAGCGGGAACCGGCCCATCCTCGCGAAGATCACGGGCGCCGGCGCCGCCGATCCCGCCTTCGGCACGGCGGGCGTGTACTACCCGGAGACCGAGGTGCCCGGCTTCCCCGCGGGACACAGCGTGGAGGCGTACGGCGCGGACCTGCAGGGCGACAAGTTCGTGACCTCGGGCTATGGCAAGGAGAGCTCCGCGAACACGGTCGACGGGTGGGTGTCGATCCGCGTCACGGGCGACGGGAAGCTCGACAGCACCTACGGGACGAGCGGGCACGTCTTCTTCCTCGTCAACGGCCAGCCCGCCGCGTCGCGCGCCGTCGCCGTGCTGCCCGACCAGCGCGTGATGATGCTCGGCGGCGCGTCACCGCCCAAGCCGGCGAGCGATCCCGCGACGCAGGCGCAGCACGCCGCGATCGCGATCCTCGAGCCGAACGGGGCGTTCGATCCATCGTTCTCGAAGGCCGGACCGAAGCTCTACGATCTCGGCGGCCCTGCGACGGGCCGAGCGGCACACTTCTTCTGGGCCGCCGCGATCTCGCCCGACAAGAAGACCGTCGCCGTGGTCGGGGTCAAGGGCGGCGTCCTCGCCGACGCGGGCGTGTCGGCGGGCGCCGACCAGGCTGCCGTGCTCCTCTTGCCGGCGGTGAAATGACGCGCGGGCGCCCTCTCGTGGCGCTCCTCGGCGCGACCGCGATGGGGATCCTCGCCGTGGTGGCGGTCGCGTGTCGCGTGGACGCGCCGGGCGAGGACGTCAACGTCAAGGGGACGCCGAACAGGGGCGGGGCAACCTCCGGCGGCACGCCGACCAACGTCGCCCCCGGCTTCGACAAGCGCGCGCTCCTGGCGTCGATCGCGGAGTGCACGGTCGGACGCTACCGCGCCTTCGAGGCCGTCGCGCGCGAGCTCGACGTCGCCGCGAGAGCGTGGGCCGGCTCACCCGCGGACGACGGCCTCCGCACCAGGACGCAGGCCGCCTACGCCCGGGCCATGGACGCGTGGCAGCGCGCGGAGATGTTCCGCTTCGGTCCGGCGAGCGCGTCGCCGCGACCCGGCGCGAAGGATCTACGCGACCAGATCTACGCGTGGCCGCTCTTCAACCGGTGCAAGATCGACGAGACCACCGTCGACGGGTCGTACGGCGCTGGCGCGTTCCCCACCTCCCTCATCAGCGCGCGCGGGCTCGGCGCCATCGAGTACCTCGCGTTTCACGGCGGGACGGACAACGCCTGCTCGTCGTTCTCTCCCATCAACGCGAACGGGACGTGGGCCGCGCTCGGCCCGGCCGGCCTTCGCGGGCGAAAGGCGGCCTACACGGCGGCGGCCGCAGCCGACGTGCTGTCGCGCGCGACCGCCCTCGTGCGCGCGTGGGAGCCCGCCAGCGGGGACTTCCAGAAGGAGCTCGTGACCGCCGGCAGCGGCAGCCGGGTATTCGCCACGAACCAGGACGCGTTCAACACCATCAACGACGCGCTCTTCTACGTCGAGGTCGAGGTGAAGGACCTCAAGCTCGCCCGGCCGCTCGGGCTCGTCGAGTGCGGCCACGGGAGCTGCGCGTCGACGGTCGAGTCGCCGTGGGCGCGGCGCTCGAAGGAGAACATCGCCGCGAACCTCGAGGGCTTCCGCGACGTCTTCCAGGGCTGCGGCGAAGGCCACGCCGGGGTCTCGTTCGACGACTGGCTCCGCGCCGCAGGCGCGGGGGATCTCGCGGACCGGATGCTCGCGGCGACGACCGGCGCCGAGCAGGCGATCGTCGCCGTCGGGCCGTCCCTCGAGGACGCCCTCGCCGCGAGGCCGGCCGAGGTCGCCGCTGCCCACGCCGCCGTGAAGCGCCTCACCGACCTCCTGAAGACGGAGTTCATCTCGGTCCTGAACCTCGAGCTCCCGAAGACGACGGAGGGGGACAATGATTGAGCGGGCACGCCGCGCGCTCGTGGCGGCACGTGCCGGAGTGGACATCGCGTCGCTCGCCGCGCTCCGGATCACCTTCGGCGTGGCGATGTGCGTGAGCATGCTCCGCTTCATCGCGTACGGCTGGGTCGACGACTTCTTCGTCAAGCCGACGTTCCACTTCAAGTACTGGGGCTTCTCGTGGGTCGAGCCGCCCCCGGCCGCCGGGATGCACGCGCTCTTCTGGGCGCTCGCCGCCCTCGCCGCGATGATCGCGGCGGGCCTCTTGTTCCGCGCCGCCTCGGCCCTCTTCTTCCTGGGCTACGCGTACCTCCAGCTCATCGACGTGGCGACGTACATCAACCACTACTACCTCGCTGCGCTCCTCGCGCTGCTCCTCGCCGCGTCCCCGGCCCACCGCGCGGCCTCGATCGACGCGTGGCTACGGCCGAAGATCGCCGCGCGGGAGGTCCCGGCGCTGTGGCTGTGGCTGTTCCGCTTCCAGATCGGGGTCGTGTACACCTTCGCCGGCCTCGCGAAGGCGAACGCGGACTGGCTCGTGCACGCGCAGCCGCTCCGCATCTGGCTCGCGGGGCGGACGGACATCCCGGTCCTGGGGCCCGTGTTCACCTGGCCACACGTGCCGCTCGCGATGAGCTGGGGTGGGTTTCTCTTCGACACGTTCATCCTGTGGCTGCTCCTCGTGCCGCGCCTGCGCGTGGCGGCGTTCGCCGTCGTGATCGCCTTCCACGTGACGACGCGGCTCCTCTTCCCCATCGGGATGTTCCCGGTGATCATGGTGACGAGCGCGCTCGTCCTCTTCCCGCCCGACTGGCCGCGCCGGATCCCGGTCCTTCGCCGCCTGTTCGAGGCGCGTGTCGGGGCGCTCGCCGTGTGTGCCCTCCCGCGCGCCGTCGTGGTGGCGGCCCTTGCCTGGGCGATCCTGCAGGTCGCCCTGCCGCTCAGGTTCCTCGCCTACGGAGGCAACGTCCGTTGGCACGAGCAGGGGATGCGCTTCTCGTGGCGCGTGATGGTGCGGGAGAAGAACGGGACCACGACCTTCGTCGTGCGCCGCAAGACCGACGGGCGCGTGTGGCACGTCGCGCCGCGGCGCTACCTGACGCCCGTGCAGGAGCGGGAGCTGACGGGGCAGCCGGACCTCATCCTCCAGATGGCGCACGCCGTGAAGGCGGACTTCGAGCGGCGCGGGCTCGGCCCCGTCGAGGTTCGCGCCGACGCGCTCGCCTCGCTCAACGGGCGCCGGCTCACCGCGCTCGTCGATCCCGACGTGGATCTCGGCGCGCTGTCCGACGGCGTCGGGCGCGCGGCGTGGATCGGACACGCGCCAGCCGGCGCGCCCCCTCACATCCGGCCGCTGTGATCATGACTTCTCGCGCGCGCCAGCACCGCTCGATCGCCCTCGGCGCCGTCGCGGCCTCGCTCGTCCTCGGCGGGCCGGCACGCGCCGACGACCCGCCGGCCACCGAGGTCACGGTCCACGGGACGCGCGAGTCGAAGACGCCCGGCTCGGTGCACGTCCTCGGCGAGAAGCGGCTCGGGGTCTTCAAGTACGACGATCCCACGCAGGTGCTCCAGCAGGTCCCCGGCGTCTACGCGCGCGGCGAGGACGGCCTCGGTCTCCGGCCCAACATCGGCCTGCGCGGCGTGAACCCGGACCGGAGCAAGAAGGTCACGCTCCTCGAGGACGGGATCCCGTTCGGTCCTGCGCCGTACTCCGCGCCGGCGGCGTACTTCTTCCCGATCATGCAGCGGATGACGAGCGTGCGTGTCGTCAAGGGCCCGGCGGCCATCCAGCACGGGCCGCAGACGGTCGCCGGCACAGTCGAGTACCTCACGCGGGCCATCCCTCTCGGGACGAGGGCCGCGATCGATCTCGCGGCGGGGCAATACGGCTACGGGAAGGTGCACGCGTGGGCGGGGAACGGCGACGAGCGCCTCGGCTTCCTCGTCGAGGGCGTGCACCTCCGCAACGACGGCTTCAAGCACCTCGCGAGCGGCGCGAACACGGGCCTCGCGAAGAACGAGTGGATGGCGAAGGCCTTCTACGTGCTCGACCCGGACGCGCGCGTGCGCCACGAGTTCCGGCTCAAGGGCACGTACTCGGACGAGACGTCGAACGAGACGTATCTCGGCCTCTCCACGGGGGACTTCCGCGCCGATCCGCTTGCGCGCTACCCCGGGAGCGCCCTGGATCGCATGACGTGGCACAGGACCGCGGTCGCCCTCACGCACGTGATGACCGCCTCGCCGGAGCTCACGCTGACGACGACGGCGTACCGCAACGACTTCTCGCGTGCGTGGCGCAAGCTGAACCGCTTCCGCGGCGCCGACATCTTCGAGGTCCTCGCCGATCCCGACACGCCGCGGAACGCGGTCTTCGCCTCGGTCCTGCGCGGGCAGGACGCGACGACGTCCCAGGAGACGCTGTTCATCGGTCCCAACGAGCGCGTGTTCGTCTCGCAGGGGATCGACTCTCGCACGCGCTGGCGCCCCACGACGGGCCCGCTCTCCCACAAGATCGAGTACGGCGTGCGCCTGCACCAGGATCTCGTCGACCGGCGGCACACCGAGGACGGCTTCGTCATGACCGGAGGCACGCTCCGGCCCGAGGGGTCGCCCACCGTGACGACCGCGTTCAACCAGGCCAGGACCGAGGCGCTCGCGCTCCACGCGATCGACGCCCTCACGTTCGACGCCCTCACCGTCACACCTGGCGTGCGTGTGGAGGTGGTCCGCACGACCGCCACCGACAAGAAGGCAGGCACGCGCGAGGCCGCGCTGAACCACGCGATCCTCCCGGGCGCCGCCGTCTTCTACGGAGTCCTGCCCTCGCTGGGCGTCCTCGCGGGCGTCCACCGCGGGTTCAGCCCGCCGACGCCGGAGAGCGCGCGCGACGGCGCCGAGCTGAGCGTGAACTACGAGGCCGGCGCGAGGTTCGTTCGAGGCCGCGCGCGCGCCGAGGTCGTCGGCTTCTACAACGACTACTCGAACCTCACGGACTACTGCACGGAGTCGAGCGGCTGCGCGGCCACGGGGCTCGACCGCACCTTCAGCGCGGGCGCGGCGCGGGTCTACGGCCTCGAGGCGTACGTCCTCCACGACGTGCCGGTCGTTTCCGGGATCTCGCTCCCGCTCACCGGGGCCTACACGGCGACCCGCTCCGAGTTCCTGACGTCGTTCCGGTCGGGCGATCCGATCCTGGGGCAGGTCCGCGAGGGCGACGAGATCCCGTACGTACCGCGCCACACCCTGAACGCGTCCGTCGGCGTGGACGCGAAGGTCGTGCTGGCCGCGGTCGCCGTCAACTGGGTGTCGGCGATGCGAGAGACGGCAGGGAGCGCCCCGCTCGATCAGGTGATGGCGACCGATGGCTTCGTGACGCTCGACGCGAGCGCGACGTGGAGGCCACTCCGGTGGCTCTCGGTGTACGCCAACCTGCGAAACCTCACGGACGAGCAAGCGATCGTGTCACGGCGCCCGTTCGGCGCGCGACCGAACGCGCCGCGCTGGGCGCAGCTCGGGGTGAAGGCGACGTACGATTAGGGAGTGTCCTCGCTCCTCGAGCTCACATGCAGATCGTCGCCACACAGTCCAGGCTGACGCAGTCCGTCGGTAGCAGGCACGCCTTGCCGCTCCCGCACTTCGGTGCAACCGGCCCTCCGCAGTCCACGTCCGTCTCCAGGCCGTCCTTCACCAAGTTGGCGACGAAGACGCCCGCATCCACCGACGCGTCCACCAGGCCCCCATCGACGGAGCCTGCCCCCGCGTCCAGGCCGCCGCCGCCCGCGTCCAGGCCGCCGCCGCCCGCGTCCAGGCCGCCGCCGCCCGCGTCTCCGACGGGAACCCTGCACAGGTCGGGTACCGGAGCGCGGTAGATGCCCCCGCCCGCGGAGGCCGCCGCGCCGACCGTCCAGTAGACGAACTGCCCATCGGCCGCGAGCCCCAGCGCCGGCCTGGGCCCCGCCTGGAGGACCTCGACCGTGGAGAGCTTGCCCGCGAAGTCCACGAGGACCCACTGGACCTTGCCGTCGTTGTCCGTGAAATACAGGCAGGCCTTGTCACCGCTCGCGGGGACGATCGCCATGCCGTGCGGTGGGCTCCCGGCGGCGACCGTGATCGACTGACGCGGGAGCTTCGACGTCAGGTTGGGCTCCGTCAGGATGACGACGTCTTCCCCCGCCATCGCCGCGCCGATGGTGCGGTACACGGCCACGCTCTGGACCGCGCCGGGGAGGATGACGGGGAACCCGCACTCGCCCAGCGCGCAGTAGAACAGCTTCCCGGTCGCGGTCCCCGCGAGCACCCCTTCGCCAAGATACCCGGCGAGCGGCGCGACGGCCGTGAAGTCACCAGGGACGATATACGAGACCTGCGGGTTCTCGGCGTCCTCGTAGCGCAGCAGCCCGTTCGACCCACCCGTGGCCCAGATCAGCGAAGGATACACGTACGTGCCGGCGTTGAGCACGCCGCCCGCGTCGCCGAGCGGGAAGCGCGGCGTGAAGTTCGGCAGCGCCGTCGCGTACCAGGCTCGGCCCGTCGCGCGGTCGGTGACGACCACGCGGCCCGCGGTAGCCGACACCCCCCCGACGGCGATCGACGCCAGCTGGTGATCGACCGCGTCGTCGCCCGCGGGCACCGCGTAGGAGAAGACGCCCCTCGGACCGATCACGACCAGCCGCGCCGCGCCGGCGGCGATCTCGGCGAGCGCCACGGCGATGGGGCCGTCGAGGGCCACGATGCGCTGCGCTCCCGGCGTCGAGGTGTCTGCGCCCGCCTCCGCCACCGAGCTCGCTCCCGTCTCCTGGCAGACCGGGTTCGCTTCGCCCTTGGGGGCGCACGACGACAGGTCGCTGTAGGCTTCCACCAGCTGCGTGCCGCCGCTGACCTTCCTGCAGAGGCCCTTCGCGAGCGCCACGACCGCGCCGCCCTCGGGTTTCGCCCCACCCTTCACGGTCCACCCCGAGAGGCCGCGATCGAGGGGCACGAGGCACCTGCCCTCGCCGAGACACTCGCCCGTGTCGGGCGTCACGAGGGCAAGGTTGAGCTTCGCGACATCGCCCCTCACCGTCGCGGTGCAGGCCGCAAGATCGACCTCGACCTTTCGCGCGTCGACGAAGCATCGGCCGGTCGGGAAGCACGCGCCTTCCGGCGCGCCCGGGCGGACGAGATCTTCGCTGTAGTCCGGGAGCTTGCTGGAGTCGACGAAGTCGTCGGCGCACTCCCCGTCGATCACGGTCTGGTTCTCGCCGGTGCAGGTGGAGGTGATGAGCGCGATCGCCTCGGTCGGGTCCTGCCCGCCCGGCACGTCGGCGGCGTCCGCCGCGAGAAACCCCGCCCCGGCCCCCTTCACGGAGACCTTGCCCCTCGCGGGGAGGTTTGGCGGCCGGGATGCTGCCCTTGGCGGACCCGTCGTTGACGAACGTGAGGGGCAGACGGAGCAGGCCGACCCGCCCGTCCTTCGGGACCGTCGTGCGGACGTCGCGGAGCACGCGCACCCGGGACTCGAGGAGTCCGAGCACACGGATGCGGACGGTGGCGTTGGGATCGTCGGGCTGCACGACGGCGAGCGTCGCGGGGAGCTTCACGTCGCCGTCCGGCGTGACGCGCGCGATGAACGACGTGCGGATCACGCCGTTGGTCGAGACGGTGATCCCGACCGCGTTGACGTCCTTCGGGGCCTTCATGTCGGTGCTGAACGCCAGCATCAGCGCGCCCTTCTTCGAGGCGCAGGCCTGCGGCGAGAGAAGCGCGGCGCCGAGCACGAGTGCGGTGGCGAGGAAAGAGGCGAACCGCATGCGCGCCATCGGCATACCCCGAGCGTACGGGTTCGGCTGGGGCGCGGCAAGTGCGCGAGCCCTCGCGGATCGCGAGCGTCGGCGCCCGACTGCACCCCGCTTCTGGTACGGTTGGCGCAGCGCGTGGGACGCGGATCGGCACACCTTGATCACGAGCGCCGGTTACGCGCTCGCGGGTCCGAGTCCGCTGCACGAGAGTCGGCAGTCCGCCGTCTTCCGGGCGCGTCGCGACGCGGACGGGGCCCGCGTCAGGGTCGGCTCAAGCTCATCGACTTCGGCGTGTCGAGCGAGCTGCCACGCGAGGCCGTCGAGCTCCTGGCCCCGGCAACGCTCGAGGGGACGCTCGCGTACATGTCTCCGGAGCAGACGGGTCGCATGAACCGCGCGGTGTGACTGGCGGAGCGATCTCCACGCGCTCGGCGCGACCCTGTTCCACATGCTGACGGGGCGCGCGCTGTTCACGACCGACGACCCGATGGAGCGGGTGCACGCGCACCTCGCGAAGGTGCCTCCTCTGGCCCACGACGTGGAGCGGAGCGTGCCGGAGATCGTGTCGGCCATCGTCGCGAAGCGGGTCGCGAAGAACGCCGAGGATCGTTACCAGAGCGGAGCCGTGGTCGCCGAGTGACGCACGCACGCACGCCGCCACTTCGTGGAGGCGCCGCCGCATGCCCCAGGATGGACGGGCGGCGATCCAGGGCGCCGGCCAAGTGCGCGTAAGTCCACACGCTCGTGGGGGCACGTCATGTGCACTATTGTCCTACATGCGGACCCTGGCTCTCGCTCTCGCCTGCGTCGCCCTCGCCACGACCGGTTGCGCCGTGGAGTCGGAGGACCCGATCGAGGGCACGGGCGAGGAGGCGCTCGTCGGTGGAACGCCCGAGTCGCGGTTCCTCGCCGCTGGATACCTCGCGAGCGCGGACGGCTCCGGGCCAGCCCTCTGCGGAGCGACCCTCATCGCGCCCAACGTCGCCGTGACCGCCGCCCACTGCGTCTACCGCCACCGGGATCGCAAGCTCGCCTTCGGCGTCGGCGAGGTGTCCGCCAAGGCGCGTGTCGAGGTCACCGAGGTCAAGTACCACCCCGAGGCGCACCTCGAGGCGAGGGGCAGAATCGATCTGGTGCACACGCTCCTCCTGAACGATCTCGCGTACATGATCCTCGCGAGTCCGGTGCGAGGCGTGACGCCCGCGGCCATTCCCGCGGCGAAGCCAGCCTGGGCGTCGTGCGACGTCCGCCTCGTCGGCTACGGCAAGGACGACTCCGAGCGCGTGACCCGCAAGGGTGTCGGCGGCTGCGTCGTCCTGAACGCGAAGCTCGGCACCGATCAGATCGTCGAGATCCGCCCCGACAGCGGCGGCGCCGTGTGCCACCGCGACGGCGACGAGGGGCACGCGGCCATCCGGGAAGGCGCGGGGGGCGCGCCCGTCCTCGTCGGCCTGTACGTGGGCAGCGTGACCGGCTCGCTCACGGACTGCAGGAGGTACCTCCAGCTGCTCAACGGCTACGAGGAGTCCTCCGGACACGCGGACTTCTACCGCGCCGCGATCGCGGACGGGACGGCCCGACTGCGCTGACCGCCCGTCCTGCCGGTGCCTCGACATTTCGCTACCGGCGCGGGTGCCTTCGAGGTAATCCGAGCGCGAGGATCGCACCCAGATGAAGCCGAAGAACACGATCTGCCTCTGGTTCGACAAGGACGCGCACGAGGCGGCCCGCTTCTACGCGGCGACGTTCCCGAACAGTGAGGTGACCGCCGTTCACAGGGCGCCCGGCGACTACCCGAGCGGCAAGGAAGGTGACGTGCTCACGGTGGAGTTCAGCGTGAT
>SXNL01000254.1 GCA_005777185.1 Myxococcales bacterium | reverse complement strand
TTGATCTCGTCCGCGAGGAGCACGTTCGAGAAGATGGGGCCCTGTCGGAGCACGAACTCGCTCACCCGCTGATCGAACACCGAGACACCGACGACGTCGCTCGGCAGGAGGTCGCTCGTGAACTGGACGCGCCGGAGCTCGCCACCGACGGCGCGCGCGAGAGCCCGCGCGAGCGTGGTCTTCCCGACACCCGGCACGTCCTCGAGGAGGAGGTGCCCGCGCGCGAGCAGCGCGACGAGGGCGAACTCGACGACCTCCGGCTTGCCCTCGAGCGCGCTCTCCACCACGGAGCGAAGCTTGGCGATGAGAGGTAGCTCCACCTTCGTGATGGAGGGGACCGCGGTCATCTCGGAAGGATAGCATCGTTCGCCACGGGGAACGCAAGGGGCATAGGTGAGATGGTGGCGCACATGTGGGTGCGAGGTTATGCTAGATGCGCGGCCCATGGGGATCGAGGTGGACGGCGTGACGAAGACCTACGGAGCGGTTCGCGCGCTCGTGAACGTCTCGGTCACCTTCCCGACCGCGCAGGTCTCGATGGTCCTCGGGCCCAACGGCTCGGGGAAGTCGACGCTGCTTGCGATCGTCGGCACGCTCGCGACGCCCACCGTGGGCCGCGTCCGGCACCATGACCTGGGGAAGGACCGCGGCGAGGTGCGGGCCGCCCTTGGCTGGCTCGGGCACGAGTCGCTTTGCTACGGCGACCTGACAGGGCGCGAGAACATCGTCTTCGCGGCACGGCTGCACGGCGGAGGACGTCCCCTCGTGGATCGGGTCGTGGCGCGCTTCGGCCTGGCGCCGTTCGCCGACCGGCCGTTCGCGACGTACTCGCGTGGGCAGCGCCAGCGGATCGCGCTCGCGCGTGCCCTCGTCCACGAGCCCCGGCTTCTCCTCCTCGACGAGCCGACGACGGGCCTCGACGCTGCAGGTACGGCGCTGCTCGTGGACGTCGTGGCGGAGGAGCGGGCGCGGGGCGTCACGATCGTGGTCGTGACCCACGACGCCGCCTTCGCCGCGATCGGGGATCGGGCGGTGACCCTCGAGCGCGGCAGGCTGGTCGAGGATGTTTCACGTGAAACGTCGGGGCCCCGGTGACGCGTCCCGACGTCCCGATGGCGAGGACGCGCGGACGACCGCGGACGGCCGATCACACCACGGCGCGCCACGCGGTCAGGGCGTGGTCGATGTCCGCGTCGGTGAGGTGGACGTTCACCGTCATCCGGATCCTCGCGGTCCCTCGAGGGACGGAGGGCGGGCGGATCGCCTGGACGTGGACCCCGCGCTCCTGGAGCGCGCGAGCGATCCGGAGGGTCTCGTCCACGGGGCCGATCACGACCGGGACGATCGGGCCGTGCCCTCGTACGGAGAGACCCATCTGCTCCAGTCCGGCGCGAAGGCGGCTGGCTCGCTCGCGCAGGCGTTCGCGCGCGCCGTCCGCCGCCGCAACCACGGACAGCCGGAGGTAGGCTTCCCGCGCGAGCAGCGGACTCGCTCCGGTGGAGAAGACGAACGATCGCGCATGGTTCCAGAGCCACGCACGGAGCTCCGCCGGGCCGGCGACCATCCCCCCTTGCAGCCCGAGAGCCTTGCCGAGACCGACCATGCGGCCCTCGGGGCAGACCCCGGCCGCGGCCGCCAGACCGCGCCCCTCGGGCCCGAAGATCCCGGCGGCGTGCGCCTCGTCCACGAGCAGGCCGGCGCCGTGCTCTGCGCAGATCGAGGCCAGGGTGGCGAGGTCCGGGGAGTCGGCGTCCATGCTGTAGTACGACTCCACCACCACCCACGCGTCGACCTCCTGGCGCTCACGAAGCGCGCGGCGCACCGCGTCGAGGTCGAGGTGCGGGGACACGAGCACGCGGGCCCTCCCCAGCCGGGCGCCGTCGACGAGGCTCGCGTGGTTCAGCGCGTCGCTGACGACCAGCACGCCGGGCTGGGCGAGGGCGCTCACAAGGCCCACGTTCGCGGCGAAGCCGCTGGAGAAGAGGAGCGACGACTCCACCCCAAGCCACCGTGCGACGGCCTCTTCGACCCTGTGGTGCTCGGGGAGATCGCCCCCGACGAGCCGCGACGCCCCCGCGCCCGTCGAGCCCGCGAGGCCCAGATAGTCGTTGCTCCTCAGGGAGAGCCCGCCCGGCCCGCCCGCGCCGGGCCGCGGCCCTTCGGGGTCAGGGCGGTCGTGCCGCAGGAGCCCCTCCCGCTCGAGCGCGGCCAGGCCCGAGCGGAGCCGGTCGATCGGTGAACGTTTCACGTGAAACATCGGGCCGGCCAGGCGTCACTCCTCCCCGAGCGCCAGATCGACCCGGTCGATCACCCGCCGCAGCACATCCCGGGTCCGGGCCTCGAGGGCGACGCGCCTCGAACGCTCCTCCTCGAGCTCGTTCGCGAGCGCCATCGCCGCCAGGAGGAGCGTCTGCGGGGAAGAGGCCCGCCCCCGCGCCGAGGCTGCGACCTTCTCGTCGACCGTCGACGCGAGCCTTTGGAGCTCGTCCTCCGACGCCGTGCTCACGACCTTGTAGCGTTGCCCTCCCACGACGACCTCGACCGACCGGCGTTCCATCCCACGAGCGTATCAACCACCTGTGGCGGTTCGCACCCCAAAAGCATCAGCGGCGGATGGCCTCGAACGCGAAGACGAACGGCATCGCGAGGTACGCGAGATCGATCTGGGCGCCGCCGACGAGGTCCATCTGGTGCCCTCCGAGCCCGGCGCGGCCCTGGAGAAAGAGACCGTTCGCGAGGTTGTAGGCTCCGTGGAAGTTGAATCCCCGGTACCCGAACCACAGCGTGCTGGACAGGCCCGGCCTCGCGTCTGGCCAGCGAACGAAGGCGCCGGCCGAGAGCGCCGCCGCGAGGTCGTCGCCGACGGGAAGCAGCACCACGGCGCCGCCTCCGGGCTCCACGGAACGGAACGCGGAGGTGACGACGTCCAGGTAAGGGCCGACGCCGACCTGGCGTCCGCGCGCGCGGAACAGCAGCGCGTCGACGCGAACCCCACCGTGGAATCCGAACCGGGGCCCACCCTCCCCGAGATCCCTCGCGACGGCCCCCATGGCGAGGCCGGCGTGGACCTGCGGCTCGGCGACAGCCCGCGAGGTCCACGCGAGCAGGAGGAGCGCGAGGACGAAAGCCAGCTGCGACGGCGCCCACGGCAGTGGTGCGAACCTGCGCATGCCGCCAGCCTACCGGAGCGGTCGCGACGTCAGTTGCAGAAGTTCGACTTCGAGAAGTCGCACGCGTCGTCCGCACCGCAGAGCTGACAGGGCATCGTCGCCTCCTGGCCGATGTAACAGGGAGCCGCCTCGCACCGCGGTTCGGTCGCGATGGGGAGGTTGTCGCAGCGCGCGCGAACCCCCGGCGCGCACGTGAAGTCGACGAGGCATCCGCGGCAAACGCTGATGGGAAACACGAACTCGTTCGATTCCACGTCCTGTCCGCCGTGCGTCCGCCCGAACACCTTGATGTTCGACGTGATGATCTGGCTCGAGTTGCGGTCGCAGAGCCTGAGCTTCCTCAGCGCGTCGGCGTTCGGCCCCGGGGCGACCTTTCCTCGGAAGGCGTCCATCACCCGGGGGCTGATCGCGACGACTTCCACGGCTCCCGAGACGAGGTTCGGGTCGATCGTGCCCGTGGTGAGGTTCGTGTATTCGTCGAGGAGGGTGCCGTCCGCCTGCGTCACACGAACGGTGGCGCCGCTGACCTGGATGCGCGCCGTCTCGAGCCGGAGCTCCTCGGCCCTGGCCTTGGGGACGAGCTGGTTCACCACAGTGAGCACCGCCTGGTAGCTCTTGGCCAAGCTCGCATCGACGGCGCCCGAGAAGAGGGCGGCCGAGGTCCGGCTGGCGTCGAAGACGCACGCGATCCCCGGCTGGCGGATCGGGGGCGCGATCACGTGGTCGATGAAGAAGCTCTGATCGTTGTGGGCGCAGCCTGGGGCTAGGGCCACGGCGAACATGGCGGCGGAGAGGGCAACGGCCGATTGGGCCCGGAGACGGGTCATGGGATCCTCCTCCCGGGGTGGTGGCCCGGTGAGCCAGTCAAGGTTAACCAAGCGCGCCCGAACCGCCAAGAAAACGGAGGAAAGCGACGTCGACCCGTCAGATCGCCGCGAGCCCGACCGAATCCATGGTCACCCGGCCCGCCTCCGTGACCACGGGAAGACGGATCCGGCCGCCCGCTCGCTTCTTGTCCGCGTGCAGGAACGCCCGCGCCCGCGCGAGCTCGCCCGGCGCCGCGTCGGTGGGCAAGCCGATCGCCGCGAGCAGGTGCCGGATCCTCGTCGCGAGGGCGGCAGGCGTGACGCCACGGCGAACACCCGCCTCCAGCTCGGCCACCAGGCCGATCGCCACGGCCTCACCGTGGAGGTGCCGCGCGAACCCCGTCGCGGCCTCGAGCGCGTGCCCGATCGTGTGGCCGAGGTTGAGGATCGCGCGAGTGGAGGACTCCCGCTCGTCGTCGGACACCACGCGGATCTTCAGCTCCACCGCGCGCCGGATCACGGGCAAGAGATCCTCGGGCGGGAGCGTGCGCCAGGCGCCGCGCGCCGCGTCGAGCGTATCGAGGAGGCCAGCGTCGAGCGCGAGCGCGATCTTCACGACCTCCGCCAGGCCCGCGGCGCGCTCCCGCGTGGGGAGCGTCGCGAGGTGATCGACGTCGATCACGACCTGGCTGGGCTGCCAGAAGGAGCCGATGAGGTTCTTCCCCGCCGCGTGATCGAACCCCGTCTTGCCCCCCACGGAGGCGTCCACCATCCCGAGCAGGCTCGTCGGTGCGGCGACGAGCCGGAGGCCGCGGAGCAGCGTGGACGCGGCGAACGCCGCCATGTCGCACGGAACGCCTCCGCCCCACGCGAGGACGACCGCGTCGCGATCGATGCCTGCACCCAGGGCGGCGTCCCAGATGGTGCCGACGGTCGCAAGCGTCTTGTTGGGCTCGCCCGGGGGCAGCGTCACGACGACGGGCTCGATCGCAAGGGGCGCGAGGGCGGCGTCGAGCCACGCGTGCCGCGCGCGGTGGACGTTCGAGTCCGTCACGACGACAACCCCGCTCGGGCCCAGCGTGGCGAGCGCGTCTGTGAGCCGATTCGGCTTGTTCCGCACGAACGTGATGGCGTGGCTCCGCGCGCCCAGCGGCAGGAGGAGCGGATCCTCGGTCCACAGGCGGTGACAGGCGTCCACGACCGTGTCCACGTCGACGTCGTCCGTGCGCATCACGGCGTGGGCCTCGGCGTAGGCCTCTCTTCGCGCCAGGAGGAGCGACACGGCGCGGGCGCGCGGATCGGGGCCCCCGAGGTTGGGGCGCACGGCACCGGCGCTCGCGCGCGCGAGGATCGTGTCGACGTCCGCCTCCAGCGTGACCACGATCGCCCGATCGAGGACCCGCCTCCGCGTGGCGCCGTCCACGAGCGCCCCGCCACCCACGGCGATCACCGCGGGCGCGCGCGCCTCGAGGATCCTCGAGATCGCGGCCTGCTCCCGCGCGCGAAAGCCGGGCTCGCCCTCCGCGGCCCAGATGTCGGCGATGGAGCGGTTCGCCTCGCGCTCGATCTCCTCGTCCACGTCGACGAAGGGCACGCCGCACCGTCCCGCCAGGGCGCGGCCGCAGGTCGTCTTCCCTGTGGCCATGAAGCCGCTCAGGACCAGGGGGCGCGTTTTGAGTGTAGGTTGCATGGATCTAGTAGGCGTGGATCTGCGCGCGGTAGCCCCGCACGTTGCGGAGGAGCTCGACCATCGAGTCCCCGCCGAACTTCTCCAGGATCGCGTCGCAGAGCGTGATGGCGACCATCGCCTCGCCGACGACCGATGCGGCCGCGACCGCGCACACGTCGCTGCGCTCGAAGGCGGCGTCGACGGGCTCCTTGGTGACCACGTCGACGCTCGGGAGAGCGCGACGCAAGGTCGCGATCGGCTTCATCGCGGCGCGGCAGATGACGGGGCTTCCGTTCGTGACGCCGCCCTCGAGCCCGCCCGCGCGGTTCGTCGGCCGGACGAAGCCGTGCGCGGCCGCGTCCCAGCCGATGGCGTCGTGGACGTCGGAGCCCCGCCCCGTGGCGGCGGCCCATCCGTCCCCGATCTCGGCGGCCTTCACCGCATGGATACTCACGAGCGCCTGCGCGAGGCGACCGTCGAGCTTGCGATCCCAGTGCACGTGGGAACCGAGGCCCGGTGGCACGCCGAGCGCGACCACCTCGAACACGCCCCCCACCGTGTCTCCGGCGTGCGACGCCGCGTGGATGGCCTCCTTCATGCGAGCCTCGGCGGTCGGATCGGCGCACGCGAGGTCGCTCCCGCGCGCGATCTCGCGGACCTCCTCGTGAGATCGCCCCGCGGTCGTCGCGGTCACCCCGCCGATGGAGACGACGTGGGCGAAGACGTCGACGCCGACCTCGGACAGGAGCCGGCGTGCCACGGCGCCGACGGCCGTGCGCGCCGCCGTCTCGCGGGCGCTGGCGCGTTCGAGGATGTCACGGAGATCGCGGGTGTCGTGCTTCAGTCCCCCCGCGAGATCGGCGTGGCCTGGGCGTGGCCGGGTGAGGGGCTCGGGCGGGGCAGCGAAAGGGGCAGCGCCCATCCGACCGTGCCAGCTCGCGTGGTCTTTGTTCTCGAGGATCATCGCGATGGGGGAGCCGAGCGTCCTGCCATTCCGCACCCCGGCCGCGATCTCCACGCGGTCCGTCTCGATCTTCATGCGACCGCCGCGGCCGTAGCCTCGCTGCCTCCGCGCGAGGTGCTGGTCCACGTGCGCCGCGAGGAGCGGGAGCCCGGACGGTATCCCCTCCACGGTCGCCACCAGCTTCGGCCCGTGCGACTCTCCCGCCGTAAGCCAGCGAAGGTGGCCCATGGCGGCTACGCTAGCATGCTACCCTCAGCGGGCCATGCGGACGCTCCGGTTCGCGAAATACCACGGCCTCGGGAACGATTTCGTCGTCGTCGAGGCCGAGGACCTGCGTGCGATCTCGGCCGAGGACGCGCGCTGGCTGTGCGATCGACGGCGCGGCGTGGGGGCCGACGGTGTGCTCGTCGTCCTGCCCGCCGCCGGTCCGGACGCTGCGGCGCGCATGCGCGTGATCAACGCCGACGGGAGCGTCCCGGAGATGTGCGGGAACGGCGTGCGGTGCGTCGCGGAGTTGCTGCGCGCGCGCGCGTCGGGCCAGGGGGAGGTGCTGGCCGCCCTCACCCTCGAGACGGACGCAGGGCCCCGTGTGTGCGTGTTCGAGGAGGGCGGGGTATCGGTCGACATGGGGCTCGTCCGGGTCGACGGGATCGTCGAGGTCCGCGCGGCTGGGACCACGTTCGCGCTCCGCCGCGTGGACGCCGGGAACCCCCACGCCGTGACGTTCTCCGCCGTCGACGAGGCCACCCTGCGCGAGGTCGGGCCCGCGCTGTCGACCTCCCCGGCGTTCCCCGGCGGGGCCAACGTCGAGTTCGCCCGTCGCGAGGGCGATCGGCTCGTCGTCGTCGTCTGGGAGCGAGGCGTCGGGCCGACCCAGGCGTGCGGAACCGGCGCGTGCGCGGCCGCGGCCGCCGCGTGTGCCGAGGGCCTCTTCCAGAACGACGCGCCGATCCGGGTGGCCCTGCCCGGCGGCTCGCTGACGATCACGTGCTCGCGAAGCGGGCGGACCTCGATGCGGGGCCCCGCCGAGCTCGTCTTCGAGGGCACGGTGCGGCTCGCATGACGTTGCCCGCGCAGCAGCCGCTCTCGATCCTCGTCGTGTCCGACGACGCGGCGGTCCGGAACCGGGTCGCGCTCGCGCTGGCCTCGGGGACGGACGACGTCCACCACGCGGCGACGCTCGACGAGGCCGTGACCCTCGCGACCGCGGGCGAGGTCGCGCTTGCGTTCGTCGATGTCGGGAGCGAGGGCAGCGCCACGCTCGCGCTCGTGCATCATCTGCTCGCGATCCACGCCGAGACGACCGTGGTCGCCCTCGTCCCGCGTACCGCGGTGGACCTGGGCATCCAGGCGCTCTCGCTCGGAGCGCGGAGTCTCGTCATGTCGCCGCCGAACGGGGACGCCCTCCTCTCCGCGGTCTCGACCGTACGGAGCCGCCGCGAGGAGGCGCTCTCGCTCATCGAGACGCGCGCCGCGCTCGGGGGTCTGCAGCGCCGGACGCAGCTCTTCGACCGCGTGCTCGACCTCGCCGTGCACGCGGGGATCGACGAAGCGCTGCGGACCCTCTGCGACGCTGCGACCGAGCTGTCCGGCGCGCGGGGTGTGGCCATCTTCTCGGCGCTCGGCGGGCCCCTCGGCTGCACGCGGCGGGCGGCGTCCGGGAACGCGCGCGACTACCCCGATCTGGCGCTGGCCGACGACATCCGCACCGAGGCGCGCGCCCGCGACGCGCGCGTCCTCTCCGCCGAGGTGAACGGGCGCGTCCGCGGCCTCGTCGTCGTGGAGGATCCGCGCCCTGGCGGCGACGCCTCGCTGCGTGGCATCGCCGACGTCGCCGGCGTCGTCCTCGCTCTCGAGTCGGGCGAGGACCAGGGTGGCCGAGGCGCCATCAAGGACGCGCGGGGCAAGGTCTACACGCCGGCGTTCCTCGAGGACGTCGCCGCGCGCGAGATCGCGAAGGCGCGGCGACATGGACGGCGCGTGACCTTGCTCACGTTCTCCGCGGAGTCGCGCGCGCGGAGCCGGCTCGAGGAGATCATCCTGGACTCCGTGCGACGCACGGACGTGCTCGCCGCGATCGACGAGGCCACGCTGTGCCTCCTCTTGCCCGAGACGACGACGACGGGCGCCCACCAGTGCAGGCGTCGCGTCGTCCGCGCGCTCTCCGGCGACCGTCGCGCGGTGCAGTCAGCCTCCGAGAAGCGGCTCGGTCGCGCGCAGTCGTCGTCGCTCCACGTCCAGGGGATGCCCCGCGTGATGGGCGTGGGTACGGCCACTTATCCGCACGACGGCGCCGCGTTCGATCGCCTCCTCGCCATCTCCCGTCGTCGCGCCGAGGACGACACGCGCAGCGTCGCCCGCCTCTACCACCTCGAGCTCCTCGATCTCACCGAGATCGCCGACCGCCTCCTCGAGCGGCCGCTGGTCGACGCGGGCGGGCGGTCGCCGTATCCGCTCGATCTCGCACCGGAGGCGCTCCCCGATCTCGTGCTCTCGGCGCTCCACGAGATGCGGCGCGGCGGGGCGACGACCGTGCACGTCACGCACGATCCCTCCACGGGCTGCGCGGCGGCCGTACGCGCGGCCGTGGCGGGGGACGATCTCGCCGCCGCAAGCGTCTACGACGTCGAGGCCGTTCACGCACAGATCGCGGCCGCCGCCGTCGTCGGTGAGATGGGCGCGTGGGTGTGCTGCGGCCGGCTCGTCAAGGGGCGTTTCCGCGGCGTGCACGCGTTCGATCCCCTCCTCTCCGACGTGCTCGTGGAGTGCCTCCGCGACACCGCCCTCTCGGTGGCCACGTGAACGACCGGCGCGCCCCTTCGCACCGCGTCCTCCTCGTCGACGCGGATCTCGCGGCGCTCCGCGTCCTCTCCGGTTCGCTCGCGGCGCACGGCATCGCCTCCGTGCTCGCCACGTCCCAGGAGATGGCGTGCGAGCTCGCGGCGCACGGCTTCGACGCGGTCATCTCGAGCCGCCGCATGGTCGAACAGGCCGCGTCGGGCCTCGGCCTTGTGGACGCGATCGCGCTCGAGCTCCCCGCAGCGCCGCCCGTCCTGGTGCGAGGCGACGATCTCGCCAGCGTCGCCGTGGAGGATCTGGCGCAGGTCATCACCGCCCTGCCGGCCCAGACGCCGCAGCCCGCGACGCGCAGGTTCGCGCTTTCCCGCGTGCGTCTCCTCTCGGTCCTGGCGCTCCTCGGCGGCGATCGTGCAACGGGGACGCTCACCGTGCACGCCGAGCCGGGCGCGGGCGAGGTGCGGTTCGCGAACGGGGACATCGTCGACGCGAGCTACCTCCGTCTCGAGGCCGAGAAGGCCCTCCAGCGGATGGCGGGCGTGGAGGACGGCACGGCCACGTTCATCCCCGACGAGACGCCCCTCATCCCTCGCATGGCGGTCCCGGGCGCGACGGTCGAGACGGATCTCGCGCGCGATCTCGACGAGACGCGTCGCCTGCGCGAGGATCTCGAGCGCGGCGAGCCCAACGTGCTCCTGATGGGCGACGGCAGCGCGGGCGACCTCGGTTCCGCGCCCCCGGTGATGGCCGCCGTCGCGACCCGGCTCAAGAGCCCCGGCACGCTCTCGGAGGTGCTCGACGACGTGCCCTTCGTCGACGCCGCCGTCCTGCGGGCGCTCCTGGATCTCGAGATGACCGGCCGCGTCCGTCGCATGGGCGAGAAGGCCCGCGCCGTCGTGGCGCCACCGGAACGCCTCGCGGAGGTGAAGGCCCTCGCCGCCCGGCTGCGAGCGCAGGGCTTCAAGCCCGTCGCGCGGATCGTGTTCGCGGCTGCGCCCGTCCGCCTCGGCGAGCTGTCGTACGCGATCGGGGGGCTCGAGGATGGCATCGTCTCGCACGATCCGACGCCCTCGATCCCCGTCCCCGTCGTACTCGGGCGGGTCCGCTTCGGCGACGGCGTCGAGGTCGAGATCGTGACCTTGCCCATGGTCCCGGCCTATGCACCGCTGTGGCCGCTGGCGCTGGCGGGGGCCGCGATCGTCGTTCGCCTCGACGATGCCTCGTCGGCGTTGCTGGCGGACGTGGCGACCGAGGCGGCCGTGCAGACCGTGCACGCGCGGGATCTGGTCGACGACGCTCCCCTCGATCTCACCGCGGGCTGCGTCGCCCGGATGATCCGCGCGGCGCTAGGTCAGGGGGGGGCCGGCGCCATCTGATCGCCCGCCGGATCGGCGGCGGTTCTTATCCGCACCCTCCCGGGCCCGGTCCCCACGAGATGAGTCCGCGTTCCCCGGCCGCGCGTGTCAGGAGCCACTCGCACTTCGGCGTGGTCACGCTCGAGGCGGGCACCGAGGGCTTCGACGTCGCGACGCTGCGCAACGCTCTCCTCCACAAGTTCGACTCGCCGGGCTATCGGCCTCCGGTCCTCCCCGACGTGGCCCTGGACCTCCACGCCATGGCGCGCGATCCCGACGTGCAGCTGGAGAAGATCGCGCGCCTCGCCGAGAAGGAGCCGCTCCTCTGCGCGAGCGTGATCCGCCGCGCCCAGTCGCCTCCGTGATCGACCTCAGCGAGGGGGGCCTCGCGATGGCGCTCGCCCTCGAGGTCGACGCCCCGCCTTCGGGCACGACCGTGGACCTGTCGATCGTGCGGAACGGCATCGATCTGCCCGTGCGCGCCAGGATCGTGGCGACCGAGCCGAGAGACGGCGTCTGCGTGTGCCGTGTGGCGTTCGTGGACCTCCACCCGCAGGATCGGACCGCCCTCTTGGGGTGGGTCCACGGAACCTGAGGTTCAGCCCGACACGGTGGTACCGATGGGCTCGCCCATGACCACCCGCTTGATGTTCCCGTGGGTGGTCAGCTTGAACACGCGGATGGGGAGCCCATTGTCGCGGCACAGCGTCGCTGCGGTCGAGTCCATGACGCCGATCCGCTCGGAGATGAACCGGTCGAACGTCATGCTGGAGTACATCGACGCGTCCGGGAACCGCACCGGATCGCGGTCGTAGACGCCCTCGACCTTGGTCGCCTTGAACAGCGCCTCCGCGTGGATCTCCATCGCGCGGAGGGCGGCGGCGGTGTCCGTGGAGAAATACGGGTTCCCGGTCCCGCCCGCGACGATGCCGATGCGGCCCTTCTCGAGGTGGCGCATCGCGCGACGGCGGATGTACGGCTCGGCGATCTCCCGCACCTCGATCGCCGTCTGGACGCGGGTGGGGACGTTCGCCTTCTCGAGGGCGTCCTGCAGCGCGAGCGCGTTGATGATCGTCGCGAGCATGCCCATGTAGTCGCTCTGCGCGCGATCCATCCCCGCGCTCGCGCCCTTGAGGCCACGGAAGATGTTGCCGCCCCCGACGACGACGCCCACCTGGACGCCGAGTGCGTACACGTCCGCGAGCTCGGCCGCCGTCTCCGACAGGACATCCGGCTGGATGCCCTGCCCGCCCTTCGTCCCGGCGAGGGCCTCGCCGGAGAGCTTGAGGACGATCCGCCGGTACCGCAGCCGTTCGTGGGGCGTCGGGGGGATCACGCTCGCGGCTTCGATGTTGCGGGTGGAGGGACGCATGGACGCGTGTGTACCCGCATGGCCCGCGTGATGCAACCGGCGACCGGCGACGGACGCGCCCCCCTGGCGCAGTCGCCGCGATCGCGGTATCTGACACCCCGTCCATGCGAGATCCCCGTCGCCCAGCCGTCGCGCTCGCGATCCTGCTCTCCCTGGTGGCCCTGCCCGCCTGCGAGAGTTGCAAGGGCGGCGCCGGGACGCCACAGACCCCGGACGCTGGCCACCGGACGAGCGTCACGCTGACGAAGGAGCAGAGCGACAAGGTCCTGGCGCGGGTGGGCGCGCGCACGATCACGCTGGGCGACTTCGCGGCCGCCATCGAGAACCTGGACGCGTTCGATCGGCTCCGATACCAGTCCCCCGAGCGGCGCAAGGAGCTCCTCGACGAGATGATCAACGTCGAGCTCCTGGCGCGCGAGGCCGAGGCGAAGGGCTGGGACAAGGATCCCGTCGCCGAGCAGGAGATCCGCGCGATCCTGCGCGACGCCGTCCTCGCGGAGACCCACAAGGGCGCCCCGCTCCCCGCCGACGTCCCCGCGTCCGACGTGCGCGCGTACTTCGAGGCCCACCGGGCGGACTTCGCCGATCCCGAGCGACGCCGCCTGTCGGTGATCGTCCTCCCGACCGAGCCGGCGGCCGCCGACGTGCTGGCCCTTGCGCGCAAGGCCAGGACCGCCGCGGAGTGGGGCGAGCTCGTGCGAACGCGATCGGTGGACCCCCAGGCGAAGGCCAACGTGCCCCTGGATCTCGCGGGCGATCACGGGATCGTGAGTCCGCCTGGCGACACGCGCGGAGAGAACACGAGGGTCCCGCCGGAGGTCCGCAAGGCCGTCTTCGAGCTCGCCGCGCCGGGCGACGTGCTCGACCGGCCGGTCAAGGCGAAGGGCGTGTTCTACCTCGTGCGCCTGACCCAGAAGCTCGAGGCCCGCGAGCGCCCGTACGAGGCCGCCGAGCGCACGGTGCGTATCAAGCTGTCCCAGGACCGGATGCGCGAGAAGGAGCTGGCCGCCCTCGCCGAGCTGCGGAAGAAGTACCCGGTCGAGATCGACGAGGCCGCGCTCGCGACCGTCCGCGCGGACTGGCCGGACGCCGGCCCGGCGCCCCGCTGATCGGAACGGGTGGCGAGGATGCAGCGCGCGCTCGGCATCGTGGAGGTCACGGACGACCCCGCCGACTGGCGATGGCAGCTCCGCCAGGCGACCCGGACCCTGGACGATCTCGGGACACGCCTGTCCCTCACCCCCGACGAGGTCGCGGGCGTGGCGCGCGCCGAGCGAGAGGGCCTTCCGCTCAGCATCACGCCGTATTACCTCGCGCTCGCCGATCGCTCGGATCCGGGCTGCCCGATCCGGCTCCAGTGCGTGCCGTCGGCGTGGGAGGCCGCCACCGTGCCCGGCGATCTCGTGGATCCGCTGGGCGAGGTGGCGCACGAGGTCGCGCCCCACCTCGTTCGACGGTACCCCGATCGCGTGCTCCTCCTCGCCACGGATCAGTGCGCGGTGTACTGCAGATTCTGCACCCGCTCGCGGGTCGTGGGCGACGGCGCAGGGCCGTCCCCGACGGCGGACCTCGAGCCGGCGATGGCATGGATCGCCGCGCATCCCGAGATCCACGACGTCATCGTGAGCGGCGGCGATCCGCTGACGATGGCCACGCCGCGCCTCGCGAGGCTGCTCGCCCGGATCCGCGCGATCGCCCACGTGGACACGATCCGGCTGGCGACGCGCGTGCCGGTCACGCTCCCGATGCGCGTGACGGACGAGCTCGTGCAGGCCCTGCGCCCCCTTCACCCGATCTGGGTGATGACCCACTTCAACCACCCGAAGGAGCTCACCCCCGAGGCGATCCGCGCGTGTGCGACCCTCGCCGACGCGGGCTTCCCGGTGATGAACCAGACGGTGCTCCTCCGGGGCGTCAACGACGACGCTCCGACGCTCGAGGGTCTCTTTCGCGGGCTCGTTCGCGCGCGCGTGCGCCCGTACTACCTCCTGCAGGCAGATCCGGTCCGGGGCTCGGCCCACCTCCGCACGCCGCTCGCGCGTGGGATCGAGCTCATGGAGCAGCTGCAGGGGCGCGTCTCGGGCATCGCGCTGCCGAGGCTGGTCTGCGACACGCCGGGCGGCAGGGGCAAGGTGCCCCTCGCGCGCGACACGGTGGTCGCGTGGACGCCCGGCAAGACGGCGCTGCGCACGTTCCGCGGCGAGATCGTGACCTACGAAGATCCTCCCGAATTCTAGGGAATTTCGCGCGAAGGTTGCCTATCCTCGCCGCATGTCGCGCAGGCTACGCGTTGCCCTCGCCCTCGCCCTCCTCGTGCCGTCCCTGGCGTTCGCACAGGAGCCGAAGAAGACGGCCGCGACCCTCGAGGCTGCCGCCACCGCCGCGTACGACGGCAAGAGGTGGGTCGAGGCGCGCGAGGCCTACGGCGATCTCCTGCGGGACTTCGCGAAGGATCTCCCGAAGCCGAAGAAGGACGTGATCACGAAGCGCCTCGGCGAGATCGAGGCGATGCTCGGCACGCTCCACATCGTGGTGAACGAGGCGGACGCCGACGTGCACGTGGACGGGGCGCCCGTCGGCAAGACGCCGCTGTCGAAGCCGATCACGCTCACGACCGGACCGCACCGCGTCCGTGTGACCAAGGCGGGCTTCGTGCCGTTCGAGCAGGCGCCCAACGTGGCGGCCCGGGGTGCGGCCCACCTCAACGTGACGCTCGAGAAAGACACGAGGAAGTCGCGCATCTCCGTCAAGGAGAGGGCGAACGAGCCCGTCCGCGTCCTCGTCGACGGCGTCGACATGGGGCCCGCGCCCTGGTCGGGCGAGGTCGATCCGGGCGAGCACGAGATCGCCGTGCAGAGCCCGTCGTCGAAGGCCGCGCCCGAGAAGGTGTCGCTCAAGGCGGGGGAATCGCGCGATCTCGTGCTGTCCGCGACGAGCACCACGGCGACGATCAAGGTGTCGGTGGTCGACGGCAAGGGCCTGATCCGCATCGACGACAAGGTCGTGGGGGAGGGCGTGTGGTCCGGCACGCTCCCGGCGGGAAAGCACCGGCTCACGGTGAGTCGGGAAGGCTTCGATCCCTTCGAGGAGGAGATCACCCTCGCCGAGAAGGACACGGTCTCGCGCTCGATCACCCTGAACCTCCCGCAGACCGTGAAGACCGGGAAGATCCAGGAGCAAGCCGACGCGCTCGACGGCCTCTACGGCGGCGTGGGCCTCACCGGCCTCGCCATGCCCGGGGGCAACGGCAACGACGTGCAGCTCTCGTGCGAGAAGAACACGCCGAAGAGCTGTCAGAGCTCCACCCCGATGGGCGCAGGCCTGAGCGGCTTCGTGGGCTACCACTGGGATCCCGTGGGCCTCGAGCTGTTCCTCCTCGGTCTCTACGACCAGACGAAGCCGAGCGCCACGTACGATCAGAACCCCCTCAACCTGAACTCCGACCCCGCGCGCACCGAGTCGTTCGCGATCCACCGCGCCGGCGGCACGGGCGCCCTCCGCGCGCGGGTGACCTTCCAGACGAAGGCGATCCGTTTCATCGGCGCGGCTGGCGTGGGGCTGTCGTACCGCGGGGCGTTCCTCAAGAGGGACGTGTCGACGCCCACCGGCCTCAAGGACACGCACGTGCCGGACTCCATCACGTACACGGCGCCCGCCCTCACGCTCGACCTCGGCGTGGGCTATCGCCTCGGGCGCCCCACGACGCTCTACCTCACGTTCTCGCTCCTCGGCGAGTCCCCGCGCGCCTTCAACCAGGACACGAAGGTCGCGCCCGATCCGGGCCGTGCGCTGGGCGCCGAGGGGAAGCTCCCTGTGGCGATCACGACGCCGGCCTACCAGGTCGCCTCGGGCGCCCAGATCTACACGGGCCTCTCGCTGGGGATCATGTTCGGGCCGTAGCGCGAACCTTACTTGCAGCTCTGGACGGCGAAGATCGGGATGGCAGGGGCCGTGAATCCCTGGGCGGCGGAGATCGCGCCGGAGTTCTTGAGCGCCGAGCGCAGCTGCGTGCACGGGGCGCCGCAGATTCGGATGCGGCCGTTCTCCTTGCCCCAGCCGTCGACCACGGATTTCTCGTCGGTGCACGCCGTGTTACGCGTGACGGTCACCGTCTTGAGCTGCGTGGGATCGTAGTACTGCACGATGTCGTTGTCCGCGATCGCCGGCAGAGGGGCCTTGGGCTGCTCGTACACGCACGCGCCGAGGTCACCCACGACCTTGTAGAAGGCGTCGAACCCCTTCGTCTCGCTCGTTCGCGCGTCGAAGACGGTCGCCGCCGGATCGACCGAGCCCGACTTGGCGATCTGGTCCGCGAGCGCGAGGTTGGTGTCCGGGGCGGGAGGCGTGGGCGTGTTGCCGAAGAGCACCGCGTACGTCGAGATGGGATCCGGCGCGCCCGAGGCCGTCGCGTCGCGCGCCGCTCGCGCGATGTCCGGGGTCGCGGGGTTCCCGACGCACTTGCTCGAGAAGTCCTTGTTCCCGAGCAGGAGGACCGCGCGCTTGTTGAACGCCGCCGCGGGCCCCAGCTGGCGGAGCTGCGAGTAGGCGCGGAGGAACGCGTTGTCGATCTTCGTGGCCGTCCCGGCGGGCGCGACGAGCGAGGGATCGAGCGACAGCTTCTTGAGCTCGTCGGCGATCTTCCCGCGCACGACGCTGGCGAAGTCGAACTTGACCGTCAGGTCCGCGAGGTCCGCCGTCCCCGCCGCGCACGCCTCCTCCGCCGTCCCCGTCGGGACGAAGCGCATGCCGATCTTCGTCGTGCGGAACGCGGGATCGTTCAGCGAGAGGCCGAGCGTCGTCTGCACGGCCGTCTGCGAGAAGAACTTGTCCATGTCCTTCGTCTTCTCGATGAGGACGACGAGTGCGTTCGGCGAGATCTTGAGCTCGCGGGACGCGCACGCCTTCGGCGTCGTCGCGGTCGAGGCCACGCCGGTCGCGGTGCCCGTCTGGATCGCGTTGAGGTCGCCCTCGCAGATGGGCTGGTACGGGGTCTTCGGGTTGCAGAAGCCCGACACCTCGATGCCGCTGATGCGGTGCGCGGTGTCCACGCCCTTGGCGTCGACGCCGTGGACCAGCTCGCAGAGGCCCGGCGCCAGCTTGAAGATCTGCGGCTTCGCGGGGTCGGGGATGGTGAAGCCCTCGTCCGGATCGATGTCGAGGATCTCGCGGTTGAACCCGCCGTCGTAGATGACGCGCACGTTCAGCCCGTCGCCCGTCTTCGGGAAGGCGGGGATCTGCGGCGGCAGCTTCGGGGCACCCGTCGCGCCCGGGAGCGCGTAGACGCAGCTCGCCTCGTCGACGGTGATGGGCGGCGTCGAGACCTTGAAGCACGCGTCGAGGCTGAAGCACGAGCGCGTCGTTCCGTAGAGGAGGTCGTCCGAGTACACCGGCAGCTTCTTCTCGTCGACGCCGGCGCTCACGCACTGTCCGGCCTTGCACGTGCTGTCGGTGTTGCCCGTGGCGTCGCAGTCCTTGTCGTAGCAGGCGAACCGGAGCGGGATCGGCACGTAGAGGATCTTCTGCCCGACGTAGGGCTGGCGGCTGCGCCGGAGGATGCGCGCGTCGTCCTTGCCGACCTGCGCGGCCCTCAGGTTGCACGCGGCCGAGACGACGTCCGGCGACTCCTCGGTGAAGCCCGTGACGGTGAAGGTGATCGACTGCCCGATCTCGCCCGTCGGCACCGACCCGAGCGACTTCGGGAGCTGCACGCGGCCGTCGTACACGCGGTACGCGTTGCAGAAGATGGTGGAGCCCCCGTACGCCACGTCGACGCGGATGACCTTCATGTCGCGGGGGACCTGCACCTGCGTGTGGACCCCGGCCACGAGCTCGGTGGCGTTCTTCGAGGTGCAGGACGTGACCACGCCCGCGAGGAGCCCCGTCGTGAAGATGCCGGTGATGAAGCGTCGAAGCATGCGGTGTATCTCCTGGAAACGGTGAAGCGCGAAGGGGAGCTCGAGGGGGCCTCTCCGCCCCTCCGGACCGTCAGAACCGGAACGCCTTGTGCTCGACGTTGGGGCCGAGGGTTCCGGTGATGGGCGTCTGGTCCTTGGGCTGGAACATGAGGACGGCCGCCACCGTCCCTCCACCCACGATGACGATGGTGCCGATGAGCCACGGCACGAAGCTGTTGTTGCGGTCCTCGTTGAGGGTGGCCGTGACGGAGCGGTCCAGTCCGCGCGGGACCTCCACGTCCTGCGACCAGGTGTAGTACCCCTTCTTCCGCACCGTGACCTGGTGCGTGCGCGCGCTGATCGGGCCCTCCCAGCGGCCGGCGCCCATGGGCTTACCGTCGATCTCGATGACGGCGTCCTGCGGGGTGGCGGTGACGACGAGCTTGCCGCTCTCCTGCTGCTTCGAGAGGGAGAGCGTGATCTTTTGCGCTTCGGCCTGCTCCTTGATGACGACGCTCTGCGACGCCGCCTCGTACCCCGTCTGGCTCGCCTCGAAGACGTGGGGCTCGTTCGAGATCCCGACCCGGCCCTTGTACGGCGCGGAGCCGACCTCCTTGCCGTCGATCTTGACGATCGCCGACGGCGCCCCTTGGACCTCGACCTCGACCAGCGCCGTGCGCGTGAGCGGCTCGATCTTCATGGCGATCCTCGCGGGGACCTTGCCCGACACGAGGAGGCTGTCCGTCGCGGTCGAGAAGCCCGCCTTGCTCACCTGGATCTTGCGCTGACCCACGGTCACGCTGACCGGCTTGTCGAGCGGCGACTGGCCGACCGTCTCCCCGTCGACGAGGATCGTCGCCCCGGGCTCGTTCACCTCGACGAGCAACGTGGAGACGTACTCCGACAGGACCGAGAGCTCGCCGTTGATCTTGGCCTCCTCCTCCTTGCTGATCCTGCCGGCGCCCTCCGAGAGCTCCTGCCTCAGCCGGTCGATGGCCTTGTTGTAGCGGCCCTCCGCCTTGAGGCTCATCGCCGTGTTGAAGAGGACGCGCGGGTTCTTCGAGGCCTCGTAGGCGTGGAGGAACTCGGCCTGCGCGCCGTCCCACTTCTGCGCGCCGAAGAGCTCCACGGCGCGGTCCCATGCGGCGAGCGCGTCCCCGGCCAGTTCCTCGCGGACGCTCTTCGGCTTCTTCGCGGCGGCGGGCTGCGCGTGCGCCTCGCGGGGGACGTAGACCGGGACGGCGAGGGAGATCGCGAGGACGGCGGCGAGGGAGGTTCGGGGGTTCATCATGGCTGGAGGGTCGTGTTGTGGAGGGACGGCTTCGTGGACGTGGGGGGTGTTACCACGGTCGTTGGCGGCGCGGCTTGGGTCGCGGAGGGGGGCGTGCGCGCGCTCGACGCGGCGCTCGCGGCGTCCGGGTCGCTCGCCGCGGACGAGGCGCTCGCCGATGCCGGCGGGAATGTGGACGCAGCCGTGGTCACCGTGAGCGCGTGGGTCGACGTCGACGTCGAGAGCGCGCTCGGCTGCAGGATCTGCGCGGGGGTCGACCCGGTCGCGACCGGCGCCGCGTCGCCCCCGTTCCTGGCCTTCAGCGCGACCCCCGCGCCCACCACGAGCAGCATGCCCGCGACGGGGATCGCGTACACGAGCGGCGATCGCTTCTTCGACGGCAGCGACGGCGGGATCGCGTCGCGCTCCGCCGTGAGGTTCGTCCGTGACGCCGCGACCATCGGGCTCAGCGGGAGATCCTGCGAGCGAAGCGCGGGCGGCGGCGCCTCCGAGGGCCGCGGGGGCGCGTCCGAGGGCCGCCGTGGCGGCGGATCGGAGCGGAGGATCTCGACCGGCAGGGCGGAGACGCGGACGATGGGCGGCTCCGACGGCCGCATGAGATGCTCCTCGTCGACCTGGATCGTGTTCTCGAACGTCTCCGGCGTCTCGAGGTGCTGCGCCTGTGCGCCGAGCACCTGCGTCGGCAGGCGCGACTCGCGCGCGCGCAGCGCCGCGAACGCGACCATCGACGGCGGGACCGTGTGCCCCGCGGGCATGAACGACTGGCTCTCTGGCTTCCAGGTGGCGATCTTCCCGATGAGGGCGTTGGAGCGCGCCCCCGCGAACGGGATGAGCCCTTCGGCGAAGTCGCGCGCGGACTGGTACCGATCGAGCACCTCCCGCGCGAGCGCGCGGTGAACCACCTTCGCGAGCCCGGTGGGCACCTCGGGGACGGCGGCCTGGATCGGCGGGATCTCCGCGGTGAAGAGCTTGAACAGGATCTCGGTGAACTCGCCCGTGTCGGAGTGGAAGGGCGTCTTGCCGCTGAGGAGCTCGTACAGGATGACGCCGACGGAGTAGATGTCCGAACGAAAGTCGACGTCCTTCGGAGACCGCGCCTGCTCCGGCGACATGTAGAGCGGCGTGCCGAGGGCCGAGTTGGTCTTCGTGAGCGACGCGCTCCCGGCCTGCGCGACCTTGCTGATCCCGAAGTCGAGGATCTTCACGAAGTCGTCCTCGCCCTCGTGGTGGATCACGAAGCAGTTCGACGGTTTCATGTCGCGGTGCACGATGCCGGACGCGTGCGCCGCCTGGAGCCCGCGGAGGATCTGCAGCACCAGGTGCACCGATCGCTCCACGCCGAGGCCGGGGTGCCCGTCGCGCTTGATCAGGTCGGACAGGTCCAGCCCGTCGAGGCAGTCCATCACGAGGTAGGGAGCCCCCGAGGGCAGCTTGCCGACGTCGTCGACCTGCACCACGTGCTCGCTACGGATCGCGCGCGACGCGATCCCCTCGTTGAGGAACCGATCGACGGCGCCCTCGAACCGGATGTAGTCCGGGTTCATGAACTTGAGCGCGACCGGCGCGCGGAGGAGGAGGTGCGTGGCCTTCGCGACGGCGCCCATGCCCCCCTGACCGAGCAGCCGCTCGATGTGGTACTTGCCGTCGACCACCTCGCCGGGCGCGGGGTAGGCCGGGGCTTGGGAGTAAGGCGACATCGGGCTTTCCAGGATACGAGCCTCGACGGTGGGAAGCCAGGTACCCAAACGGGCTACACGAAATTCTCGGCAAATCTGCTATACGGCGTGCCCATGCCGCCCTCCATCCCGCCCAGCCCCCAGATGCAGAGGCTCGACGAGCTCAACGCGCAGGCGCTCCTCGGCGGGGGTGCCGACCGCATCAAGAAGCAGCACGAGGGCGGCAAGCTCACCGCTCGCGAGCGCGTCGACCTGTTCCTCGATCCGGGCTCCTTCGTGGAGATCGGCCGGTTCGTGACGCACCGATGCACGGACTTCGGCATGGAGAACCACAAGGTCCTCGGCGACGGCGTGGTCACGGGTCACGGCAAGGTGGATGGGCGTAAAGTGTTCGTCTTTGCTCAGGATTTCACCGTGTTCGGAGGGTCGCTCTCCGGGGCGTACGCGAAGAAGATCTCCCTGGTCATGGACCTGGCGATGAAGGTCGGGGCCCCCGTCGTGGGCCTCAACGACTCGGGCGGGGCGCGCATCCAGGAGGGGGTCGAGTCGCTCGCCGGGTACGCGGACATCTTCCTCCGCAACACGCTCGCGAGCGGTGTCGTGCCGCAGATCAGCGCGATCATGGGCCCGTGCGCGGGCGGGGCGGTGTACTCGCCCGCGATCACGGACTTCATCCTGATGGTCGAGGAGACGAGCTACATGTTCATCACCGGCCCCGACGTCATCCGCGCGGTGACGCACGAGGAGGTGACGAAGGAGGACCTCGGCGGTGCGTCCACGCACGCGACGAAGAGCGGGGTGTGCCACCTCACGGCGCCGGACGACAAGACCTGCATCGCGCAGATCCGCGAGCTGCTCTCGTTCATGCCGTCGAACAACCAGGAGGATCCGCCGCGGAAGGCGTGCACCGATCCCCCTCTTCGCGAGGTCCCCGAGCTCGACGGGATGATCCCGCTCGAGCCGAACCGCCCGTACGACGTGAAGGACGTGATCCGCGCGGTGGTCGACGATGCCCACTTCTTCGAGATCGCGGAGGCGCACGCGGCCAACATCGTGGTCGGCTTCGCGCGCATCGGCGGCGCGCCCGTGGGCGTGGTCGCGAATCAGCCGCAGGTGCTCGCCGGCGTGCTCGACATCGATGCCTCGATGAAGGCGGCGCGCT
>SXNL01000253.1 GCA_005777185.1 Myxococcales bacterium | reverse complement strand
GACGTGCTCCTGCTCCTCGCCCGTGGAGGGCGGCGGGGGCGGGACGTCCCTCGGGGTCTTGTAGACCGCGATGAGACGGCGCAGCCGCTTCTCGAGAGCCGCGGACACGCCGCGGGCCGCGAGGGCTGCGAGCGCCGCCTGGTCCTCCTTTCTCGTCGCCTTGCGATCGGGATCGGTCGCGAGGCGATCGATCCGATCGAGCAGCGACTCGACGGCGGTGACGGCCTCCACGCCCTCGCCGGGCGTGAGCCCGCCGAGGAGGTACGTGTGCTGCGCCGGGTGCTTGCCCCGGAGCGTGGCGTTCACGCGCATGAAGAGCGCACGCTGCCGGCGCTCGATCTCCTCGCGCACGGCGAGGACGGGGTTCCTCCGCGGAGGCTCGGCCACCTCGCCTCGCGGCTCGGAGCAGGCCTCGTAGAGCCGCCATCCGCGCCTGTGCTCCGCGAGGCTGTAGCCGGCCTCGCGGGTCAGGATGGCGTAGATGGCGGGGTTCGAGCCCGCCGCGCCGAGGAACCTCGAGGCGACGGAGGGTTGCGTCTGGAGGAACCTCGGGTTGAGGCCCTCGGGGACAGTGACGGGGTTCGAGACGATGGTATCCATGACACACTCGCTTGCTTGGGTTGGAGCGTGGGAGCCAACCGCGGCGCCCACGCTCGTCCCTCTTCGCAACGCGCGTGCCCGCGCTTCCGCGCCGCAAGTACGCGAGATCTCGTGCGCCGCGTGGCGCGAATCACGCCACCTGGCGCGAATCACGCCACGACTTGGCGCGAATCACGCCACGACTTGGCGCGAATCACGCCACGGACGCGCATCACCCTCCGGCAAGCCCGCATCACGTCCGGGAGGGAAGCTGAAGGTGACGCCTTGGTGCGGGGACGGCGGACAGCGGACGGCCGACAGCGGACAGCGGACGGCCGACAGCGGACGGCGGACGGCGGACGGCGGACGGCGGACGGGCGGGTGGCCGCCGCGAACCCGGAGCTCGCGGTGCTGTCGGTGCTCGCGCACCGGAGGGGCCCGAAGGTCGAGGCGATCGCGCGCGCCGCGATCGGCGCCCTCGACGGCGTGGCGGGCGACGCCGCGGTGCTATACTTGGACGCGATCCTCGCGGCCCTCGGGCTGCTAGGGAGAAGGCTGGTGAAGGAGATGGCTCAGACGCACGTTTTTCAGAGCGAGTATCTACGAAGGCGCTTCCGGCAGGAGCGCGACGAGGGTCGGGACGAGGGCCGGACCGCGGGGATGGTGGTGGCGCTCCTCGCCATCCTCGAGGCGCGCGGCATGGCCGTGTCCGCCGAGCAACGCCAGCGGATCACGAGCGCGTCCGATCCCGTCGTGATCGAGACGTGGATCAGGAGGGCGGCGTCGGGCGCGAGCACCCAGGAGCTCCTGAACAACGCGTAGTGGAGCGCGTACGACGCTGCCCGAGTGGCGCGTGCGCACGACTTGGCGCGAATCACGCGACGGACGCGCGCGGCGGCGCGCCGACCGCGCATCACCGTCCGGGAGGCCCGCATCACGTCGCGGAGGGCCGGCATCACCTGCGGGGTGGGCCGCATCGCGGAAAATGGCGGCCTCATCACGCGCCCGACGGTCTCTGCCACGCGGGGACCCCATGGTTTCGCGGTGATGCAGGGTATGCGGACGGTGATTCCAGGTGTCCGGATGGTGATTCCAGGTCTCTGGCCGGCGAATCCCGGTGGCGCTCGCGTCCGGGAGGCTCCGCGCCGACCTCTTCTATCGCCTCGCCGAGCTCACGATGGAGCCCATGTCGATGGCCGTGGTGCCGTCCGAGTGCTCGGCTCCAACGTCCGAGGCTGACCTGCGCGGATGGACGCCCGGGGGACACCGCCGGGAACCACGTCGGATGGCGCTCGACGACGCGCCGAGGTGGCCATGGCCACCCCTGAACCCCTGAAAGTGGCCAGGCCACCGCCGGCCCTGACGTCGGCTTCGGAACCGCCGGCCCGATCTGCTTCGATAGCGCCGCACCGCTCGGAGAACGTTCGCGCCGTGTCCAGGACAATTGCTGCTCGCCCGCTGTGCGCGAGGGAGTTCGCGGCGGGCGAGAGGCGAGAGGCGAGAGGACGCCGACGGCGTGGGCAGGCGGATGATCTGGGATTTGCCGCACGGTGTTCTTCCTCCGAACGGGGTACCGTTCAGGGGGAGGTCTGTGACGGTCGAGCTTCGGTCTGTCATGCCGAGATGCGAAACATCCGCGCCAGCGCCCTGGGGACGGGGAGAGTCGACGCGGCGCTGTCACGGATCTTTCGCTGGGGGGAGGGCATGACAGACCGAAGCTCGACCGTCCCGGTTTCAGTTCCCGAAGAACGCTGCCGTCCCGAGAAGTACCGCATCTCGGACGTGGTGCTGCCACACCATCGGTATGTCGCGTACCAGGTCGCGGTGGAGCTCGTGCTGGCCGTGAAGGAGGCCAGGATCAGCGATGCGAAGCTGCGGGACGAGGCGCTGCGGGCGGCGAAAGGGGCGGTGCTCAACATCGTCGAGGCGGTGGGCCGCGTGTCGCGTGCGGACAAGGCGCGCGTGTTCGGGATCGCGCGAGGAGAGGCCACGGAGGTCGTCGCCGCGGTGGAGCTGTCGGCGCTGCTCGGGGAGGCCGAGATGGGCGCCTCCGTGCGGTGCGTCGAGCTCGGGGGTCGGCTGATCGCGCTGCTGACGGGGCTGATGCGGTGATTGCAGGGGCTCGCGGTGGCACGTTGGCGCGCGGGACCGACGGCGCGTAGAGTGAAGCGCGTGCGCGTGCTCGCCCTCGCCCTGTCGTTGCTCGCGGCTGGAGGCCTGCTCCTCGCTTGCAGCGACGAGTCTGGTCCCGGAGCAGCCTCCGACTTCGAGGCGTGCGACGGTGGAGCGTGCGAGGAGGACGCGGCGCCGAGGGTGGCCACGCCTCCGTCAGACGCCGGCTCCCGTCCTGGGTCGGACGGCGGCCGTGACGCGGCAGCCCTGGCGCCGTGCGACGACGGCGGCCTCCCTGGCATGCTCGACCCCGGCTTCGGGAGCGGCGGCTTCGTGTCCATCCGGGCCAATCCGGGGGGGAACAGCTTCGCCCGTGCCGTGGTCGTCCTGCCGGACGGCAAGACGATCCTCGCCGGCAGCCTCGTGGGTCCGGGCCCGACGCGCTTCGGGCTGGTTCGCCTCACGGCGTCCGGGGTTCTCGATACCGGTTTCGGGAAGGGCGGGATCGTCGACACGGCGCTCCCCTTCAGCGGGAGCTCGGGAGCCATGGCGGTGGCCCTGGCCGCGGACGGCCGCATCCTCGCGGCGGGCGTGGCGGGGCAGTCAAGCGGGGCCGACTTCGCGATCGCCCGCTACTCGCCGGGCGGCGCACTCGACGGCACCTTCGGCGACGGCGGCCTGGCCCTCGGGGGCTTCCCTTCCCCGAACGGCTATGTGTACGCCATCGCCGTCCTTCCGGACGGAAAGCTCCTCGTGGCTGGCACCATGGGACCCGACAACCCGAAGGTCATCGCGTACTACGCCGTCGCGAGGTTCAACTCGAACGGCTCGCTCGACACCACCTTCGGATCGGGCGGAAACTCGATGGTCCGCGTCGGCTCGAGCGGCCACCCCGCCGCGATTACCCTGCAACCCGACGGAAAGATCCTGGTCGTGGGTGCGAGCTACGCGGAGAGCGCGCCTTCGCTCTACCCTCAGGTCTCGGCGATGCGCCTCGACGCCGATGGCTCGCTCGACCCGTCCTTTGGCGTGTCCGGCAGGCTCGTCCTTGTGCTCGGGAAGGGCAGCAGCGCGAACGCCGTGGCCGTGGACGGCGCGGGGCGCATCGTCCTCGGCGGGTACATCGAGGACGACTTCGCCGTCCTGCGGCTCACACCGTCCGGCGCTCTGGACGCGACGTTCGGCTCGGCCGGCATCGTGCGCGCCGACCTTGGCGTGTCCGGGGGGATCGGAGCGCTCGCGATCCAGCCCGATGGCAAGCACCTGGTGGCGGGCGGGAGCAAGGTCGTCAACCCGGAAGACTACAGGCACGGATTCGCTCGCTTTCAACCGGGCGGAGCGCCCGATCCCGGGTTCGGTACGGCCGGTAGAGCCGTCACCGTCGTCGCGCCCCCCGGGGGATTGTTCGAGGCCAACCACGTCGCGATCGGCGGCGGTCGAGCGACCTTCGCGGGACACCAATGGGGCTCCTTCGGGATCGACATGGCCGTGGTCCGGCACTGCTTGTAGGGCCGCATGATCCCCTCGAGCCCGGCCCGCGCGCTCGCGTTCGTCCTCCTGGCTGGCTGCTCGCGTGCGCCGACGGCAGCGGCGACGGGGGCGAGCGCGGCGGCCGCGTCCGTCACGGCCCCCCCCGCGAGCGCGCGGGGTGTTCCGCCCCCGTCGCGTGCGGCCGCCGAGACGGTCGATCCCCTCGAGCTCGAAGCCCGGCGGCAGTGGGAGGTGGAAGGGAAGCGGGAGGACATCGTCTACGTCCCGACGCCGCAGGTGGTCGTCGACAGGATGCTCGATGTGGCGAAGGTCACGCAGGCCGACGTGGTCTACGATCTCGGCTGCGGCGACGGTCGCATCGTCGTCACGGCGGCGAAGAAGCTCGGCGCGAGAGGCGTCGGCTTCGATCTGAACCCGGATCGCGTGCGCGACGCCCGCGCCGGCGTGAAGGCCGCGGGCATCGAGTCGCTCGCCTCGATCCGCTGGGCGAACGTGTTCTCGGTCGACCTCGAGCCTGCGACGGTGGTGATGCTGTACCTCTTGCCCGAGCTCAACGTCCGCCTCCTTCCGCAGCTCGAGAAGCTACGCAAGGGCTCGCGCGTCATCTCCCATGACTTCGGCATGGAGGGCGTCGCGCCCGACGGGCACTGGACGATGACCGCGCCGGAGTTCGTGACCGCCGATGGCCAGAGCGCGTACAGGGACGGTGTCCCGGAGGACGGGAAGCACTACAAGGAACGCAAGCACGACATCTACCTGTGGGTCGCGCCGTTCAAGAGAGGATCCGCCAAGCACTGAGCGCGCCGCGCACGAGGGCGCACTAGGGCGCACCAGGGCGGGCGCCGCGACGTCACCACACGACCCTTTGTGTGTACTTCGTCGCGGTGCTCCCCGTCTGACCACCGAGGATGAAGATGAAGGCGTTCTGCACCGCTGTGCCCGGCAGGTAGAGCGGATCGAGCATCATCAGACCCTCGTTGCTCCACGCCCCCGACATCCCCGGCTGCGGCGCCGCGAGCTGGATGACCTTGGCGTTGAACGCCGGCGCCGCGCCTTGACCGCCGAAGGTGAAGAGCCGGCTGTTCGCGGCACAGACCCCGTATCCCGCCGCGCCCACGCTGAAGTTCTTCACCGGCGACGCGCCGCCGCCGGCGACGAGCGCGCCGAGGTCGCCCCCCGCGCCGAGGGTGCCGGCCTCGACCGTCAGATCCGTCGCGCCCACCGCGGTGAGGCCGCCGCCGACGTAGAGGTACGTCCTCGGCGCCGCCGCCGCGAGGACGGAGCCGTCCACGCGGAACGCGCCCACCTGCCACCGCGGCGCCGCCGTCTTCGAGGCGCCCGTCGTCCACGTGGCGGCCGCGGCCTGGCGGCCGTTCGCGCCGATGGTGACGGGGAGGAACTCGTACGTGTCGTTCGCCGTCGCGCCGTCGAGACCGAAGAACGAGTACGCGTAGAACCTGCTCGCGTCGGTCGGATCGAACCCGTACGACATGGCGAGCCCGCGGCGGGGCACGCTCATGTTCGGCAGCGGCGACCACTGCCCGGTATGTCCCACGCGTAGCGGCACCGCCGTACCCGGAACGGCCGACCCGTCGTCGAGGAACGTCGTCGTGGAGGTCGTGCCGAGCAGCACCCTGGCGCCGCCCGCGGAGAGCGTGAAAGCAGGAACCACCGCGGCCGTCCGGTACACCCGGTAGCCCACGACGTTCGGCAGCGGCACGCCGAGGGAGTCGACTGGAGGCTTCCAGGAGAGCTGGAGCTGGAGCTTCTTCGCCCCCACCGCCGGCAGGCGTATGGGCATCGGGTCGGACGGGAGTGACTCGCCGTTCGCGTTGTCGGGATCGGTCCCCGAGAAGACCGCCGACACCTGGTAGTACCAGAAGCCGGCCGCGAGGCCCGTCGTCCCGAGCCGCGCGTCCGGGAGGTCGAGCATCGGTGCCTCGGACGGGGAGAGGACCATGGCGCGCTTGCACGTCGCGAGGGACGCGGTGCCGTCGAAGCCTCCGCACACGTAGATGTATCGTCCGACGGCGATCCCCGCGGCAAGGCTGCGGCCCGTGCCGAGGTCGTAGGGCTGCGCGGACCAGGGGTGGATGTAACCGAACGGACCGACGGTGGCCGCCTCGACGGTCTTGTACGGAGTCGCCGCGCCGGCGACGGTGCCGTCGTCGCCGCCGATCGCGAACACGAACCGGTCCCGATCCGTGGCGTCGACCGAGGCAGCCACGAGGGCGCGGCGCGCGCTCTGCATCGCGTAGCCGGAGCGTGGCGCGGACAGAGCGAGCGACACGCCAACGCCCGAGTACTCCGCGTACGAGCCGTCCGTGTTCGTCAGGCGGAGGACGCAGACGCTCCCCGCCGCGAGGTTTCCCGCGTCGATGGTGGCGTTCAGCGTGCAGCGGGTGCCGGCGCAGCCGACCGCGCCGCCCACGATCGCGTTCGGGAGGGCCGAGATGCCCCCGAGGGCGGTCTCGCAGCGCGTGAAGCTCGGCACGGCGCCGGCGCTGAAGTCCGTGCCGGAGAGGACCACCGCCTGCCCCGCCGCGTTCATGACGGAGGACGGCGTCACCGCCGAGATGACGGGCGGCGGGCTCGGAAGGACCGTGAAGGCGCTCGGCATCACGGCCGATCCATTGAAGGCCACGTTGAGGACGACGAGATCGTACACGGCGGGGGGCAGTCCGGCCGGGATCGTCATGTCGATCAGGTCGGTGCCCCACCATCGAACCGAGCCGAGCGCGATGGCGAGATCGGTCGCGCCCGCGTCGTGCTTGTTCAGGAACACGCGCGGGGTCGGATACATCGGGAAGCCCGCCCCTCCCGGGGCGTACTTCCCGGCCCGCCTCGCCTCGACGACGGTCGGCCTCGCCGTGGAGCCGAACCCGGGTGTCGCGCTGCTCAAGTTGACGCCTCCCCCGCCCGTCACCTTGAGACCGCTCGAGAGCACGGCGGGGCAGGCGAGCGCGTCGGTGAATTCGATGTCGTAGTTTCCGGGGGGCGTTCCCTTGTCGACCACCAGGCTCACCTGGTTGGGCTTTCCGGTGACCGCCATCAGCGGGTGGACGGCCGCTCCTGGCAAGTAGGTGATGGCCGAGCCAGCGCCCGACGGTTTGAGGACCACCTTCGTGGAGGCGAGTCCGCCGACGATCTGGGTGGTGTGGAGCGTGATGAGCGTGTTCGCGCCCGAGTAGACGGTGTCCTGGTCGTTGTAGATCAGCACAGGCCCTGGCTTGACCGTGATCCGCTTGTGCGGCGCAGGATCCTCGCAGCCGCCTGGATCTCGCACGATGACGTCGAGGAGCGTGCCCGGGTCGGCCATCCCCGCCGGAAAGGTGACCGTCATCTGCGTGCCCGTGGCGTCGACCTTCGTGCCCTTCCCCGCGAAGCTCGGCTGCACGCCGAGCACGTCGGAGAACGTCGCGGTCGAAGCGGCGAAGAAGTCGGTGCCGTTGATCGTGACCGCGCCGCCACCGGCGCACACCTCCGCGGGGACGACCGACGAGACGGTCGGCGGAGGGACGATGACGATCTCCGAGGTGCCCGTGACGCTGCCAGCGGCGGGCGCGGGGTTGGTCACGGTGACGGTGTGCGTGCCCGTGGAGAGCGACGCCTTCGGGACCGGGAACGAGAGGCCGGTGCACTGGTGGACCTTGCCCTCGCGGAACTTGCCCTGAGGCAGCTTGATCTCGGTGCAGCCGTACGTCACCGCGTCGGCGTCGGTGCTGTCGATCGTGACCCGCGGGTAGACGAAGGGCTTTCCGTAGGGGTCGAACATCAGGAAATCGCCGGCGGTGCTCGTGCTCGTGACCCACGTCTGCGGCGTCCCGCCCGCGATGCAGGCCTTCAGCCCGCCCGACGTGCCGAACGTCGGCGTCGAGGCGACGTGAAACCAGGGCGTCTCGGGCGCCCCGCACCGCGCGGGAGCAGGGTTCTTGACGCTCACCTTGTAGTCGGCCGGCGGTAGCTCGCCCTTGGGCACGGTGAAGCTCACCCTCCTGCACGTGCTCGCGGGCTTCTCCGTGAAGTCTCCGTCGATGGGCACGCAGTCCTCGACCGTGCCGGGATACGTCTTCGTCACCGCGCTGGGCCCGGACCAGGCCGTCACCGTGACCTCGGGCTGCGCGTCTGCGATCCGGTGGAAGCTCGATCCCGTCACGGTCATCCTCTGGTCGCCCAGGGCGCTGCAGAAGAGGTCTTCGTGGACCTCGAGCGCGCTCGGGGCCGGGAGCAAGACGAGCCTGATCGGATCGGCCCACGCGCGATCGGCCGGCTCGGGGTTCTGGAGCGACACGTCGTAGGAGCCGGGGGGGAAGAGGTACGGCACGGCGAAGGTGAGCCGCGTGCACAGGTTGACCGTCTCCTCCGAGGACGAGCCGGGCACGGGCTGACAGTCGTCCATTGCGGCGGCCACGACGGTCTCCTCGCCGACGCGGACGACCGGCCGCCTGTTGCCGAACTCGAGGAAGCTCTGGCCCGTGAGGGTGATGATGCGGTTGCCGTCCGCGATGCACGCCAGGTCGGGCACCGTCCTGGCGAGCGTGGGACGTCCGAACCCCGTGAACGCCGGCGCCCCGGGTTCGGGGGCATCGCTCATGCTGCAAGCCACGACGGCCCCCACCGCGAGGACCAAAAGGCACGCCCGTAGGTGACTCGAGCGGGGTTCGCGCGGGAGGCAGAAATCCACGCGTTCATGGTAGCACTCCCTGGAGCAGCGCATCGCGAGCGTGCCCCGATCGCCCGGCGTGGACGCGAGGGGCTCTTCGGCCACGAGAGGGGCGCGTTCACGCACGCGGTCTGGGCGAAGCGGGGGCTGTTCGAGGCCGCTGCACCGGCGTCGCTCACGGCGTGCTAGAATTCTCCCGGTGGGCGCGCACCCGGATTTCGCACGGCAGTGGCTCGACCAGTGGAGGAACGCCGCGCGCGAGCTCGCGCGAGTCCACGACGAGGAGCTGCGCGCTCTGTCGGCGAGCGCCGCCCTCTCCGCCAGTGACGCCCTCCTCGACCTGGCCCGTCCGCCGTCGCCGGGCGACGCCCGCTGGACCCACTCGGGCCTGATCGAGCAACAGCGCCTGTTCATGCGCGTGCGCGCGCGATGAACCCCATTCTCGGCGCGGCGCTCGAGGTCGAGGCCGCCTGCCGTCGCGCGCGATTCGACTTCTGCTTCATCGGCGGTGTCGCGGTGCAACGGTGGGGGGAGCCTCGGCTCACCCAGGACGTGGACCTCACGCTCCTCACGGGCGTCGGGGGCGAGGCGCGGTTCGTCGACGAGATCCTCCGCCACTTCGGCGCCCGGCTCCCCGACGCCCGAGAGTTCGCGCTTCTCAATCGCGTCCTGCTCGTTCACGCGAGCAACGGCGTACCGATCGACGTGTCGCTGGGCGCGATGCCGTTCGAGGAGCGGACGATCGAACGCAGCAGCGCCTTCTCCATCGGCGGCGGCGAGACGATCACCACGTGCTCCGCGGAGGACCTGGTGGTCCACAAGGCATTCGCCGGGCGCGACAAGGACTGGCTCGACATCCGCGGCGTCCTCGTCCGGCGAGGCGCGCAGCTGGCGCTCGAGATCGTCTGGGCGGAGCTCCTTCCGCTGCTCGAGCTTCGGGACGACGTGACCACCGAGCCCCGGTTGCGACGACTCGTACTCGAGGCTGCAGGGCGCTGACGCGCGGACGGATCCGCGCGGTGCGCCGCGGCGCAACCGACGGCGCGCGATCGCCACGCCGACAAACCCGAGTCCTGCCGCGAGCACGCCCGGGTGGAGCGATGTTTCCATAGTGGCTGGACGACAACCAGCTGCTCGCGAATATCTACGTGGACGTCTGGAGACCCACCCATGAGATCGTGTTCGACCACACGATCATGTACGATGCGGCCGGGAACCTGGCTCCCGCCTCTACGTGGGCCCGTGACACCGCGTCTCCGCGCCGCCGTTCGAGGCCGTCTCGATCCCTCCGTCCTATCTGTGCGGCCGAAGGACCGAGGGTAGAAGACTTTTCGCGGTCGCGCGGCGTCTCGACGTGCTCAGCGGAAGTGTCGCGACACGGCCATCCTGTCGATGTGGACCGTCAGGATGTGGCAGCGCGTGACGAGCGCGTCGACGGGAGACGGGCTCGGGCCAGGCGGGCCGGATGTGAGGGCCCGACCGCTCGTGCCGAATGTCGGATCGAGGGCGCCGTTCGCCGTGAAGCGGGCCATGGTCATCGCGTTCTCGGCGGGCACGGAGTCTCCATTCTGACCCAGCGTGACGATCTTGCCGTCGTCCTGCAGGGCCACCCGGTACACCTCCGCCGAGGTCGCCCCGAAGGACGCGCGCGACTCGCCGCCCGTGCCGAACGACGTGTCGAGGGCCCCCGCCGACGTGAGGCGGAACGCCACGTGCTGGCCGCCGCCCGAGCCCGCTGCGACGATGCGATCGGTTCCATCCACCGCGAGGGAGCGAACGAGGACCCCGGAGCTCACGGTCTTGCCCGCGGCGCCGAACGACGCGTCGAGCGCGCCCGTGCTGGTGAATCGCAGGACAACGCCCGTCACGGGTGAAGTGGATGCTTCGTAGGCGCCGGCGACGACGCGACCGTCGGAAGTCAGGCCGAGCGCCGTCAGCAACCGGGACGGGCCGCCGAGGTCGAGCCCGTAGGTAAATCGATCGGGTTTCCACCTCGGAAGGCGTGCGCGAACCTGTACCCCAGCGCGTGATCGTAGCAGCGCGAGGGTGCGGCGGCACGCGAACGGAGCGCCCGCGGAGGTCGTCCGGGCCCCGAACCTGGAGG
>SXNL01000252.1 GCA_005777185.1 Myxococcales bacterium | reverse complement strand
GGCTGGGCGGGCGGGGGAGGTTGTGCGGCAGTGGGCGGCGCGGGCGGAGGGGGCGGCGGCAGCGGCGGGGGGGGCTGCGCCAGAGCGCTCGTGGAGCCGAGCGCGACGGCGAGGAGCCACGCGGCGACGCGAAGCCACGAGCGTGAAAGAGGGATCATGAAGAGCTCCTTGTGGCGCCTGGCCCGTGCCTCGGGCGTGCCCGCGATGGGCGCGTCGCGCTCTCGCCCCCACGACCGTAACGCCCTTGGGGGAGGGTATTGTATTGTTTATAATTATAGAATCGTTCGTATCATGCTGATTGTCTTCACACTGTTCGAGGCTACCTTCTGGATCGAAAGGTGGACGTCATGCAGAATCTCACCCCCACGGAAGCAAGGGTCGCCGCGCTCGGCGCGGCGGCGCGGGTCGCGTTCTCGGTCACGCTCATCGGCTGCAGCGGAGCGGTGCCCGACGCCGCGAGCCCGGAGCCCGGCGCGGGGACCGGCGACGGCGACAAGAACGCCGAGGCCACGGCCGTCGCCGTCGGCAAGGCCCCGCCGGGGAAGCCCCGCGGCAGGGCGCTGCCCCGGAAGACGCGCGCGACCTGCGAGGCGGTGGTGCGCGCCGCCATGCCGGACGGCGGCGACCTCGATCGCACACAGGCGGTGGATCCGGAGGTGAAGGCGTGCTGCCAGGTCCTCGCCGACGCGCACGACGAGGAGCTGAAGAGCGGCCAGGGCGGCTGGGAGTGGGGGGAGCGGAGCTACTGCTGCGGAATGCTCGGCTGGTCGGGCAACGCCACCTGCACGCCGTGGGGTCCCCCCGTCCCGCCGGCCTTCGCGCGTCGCCGCCCCCTGGAAGCCGCCTGAGAGGAGCCGCCATGCACACCATCGATCTGCGCACCCAGGCCGTCCGGTTCATTCCCGCCCTCCCCGCCCTCCCCGCCCTCCGCGACATGGCCATCGCCACGTGGTCGGGCCGCATGAAGAACGAGTACGGCTCCGCGCGGGTGTTCGAGGCGCTCGCGCGCCAGCTCGACCGCGCGGGGCTCTCGCGCAGCACCGTCGAGACGTGCCGCGGGTTCGCGGCCGAGGAGCGGCGCCACGGCGTCCTGTGCGGCGCCGTCGTCGAGGCGCTCGGCGGCGAGGCCGTCACCGTGGTGACGACGGACGACGAGGTGTTCCCCGAGCACGCGGACGCGGCTCCGCTGGAGGCGGCGCTCCGCAACCTGCTCTCCATCTCGTGCCTCAGCGAGACGATCGCCGTCTCCCTCATCGGCGCCGAGCGCCTCGAGATGCCGGAGGGCGAGCTGCGCGATCTCCTCACCTCGATCTACTCCGACGAGGTCGGCCACGCGCGTTTCGGGTGGCGGCTCGTGCGCGAGATCGTCCCCACGCTCGACGCCGCGACGAGGGAACGCCTCGGCGAGTACCTCGAGGTCGCGTTCGCGCACCTCGAGACGCACGAGCTATCGCACCTGCCCGCGAACGCGTGCCCGCCGCCGGAGGGCAAGGTGCTCGGGCTGTGCAGCGGCAAGAGCGCGCGCTCGCTGTTCTACGCGACCGTGGCGGAGGTCATCATTCCCGCGCTCGAGGGCTACGGGCTGCCGGCCGCGCGCGCCTGGGCGGATCGCGATCGCGCGGCGCTGGCGGCGTGACGGGATCGTCCGTCGTCGACCCCGAGAGCGAGGGCGGGAAGAGGTCGCCAGGAACGCTCGGGCACACCGCCGGCACCAAGGAGTGTGGTTGGTGAGGCGCTGTTTGAGCTAAGCTCCCGCCCCATGCGAACGAAGCGCGCCGCGCCCATCCTCTGCCTCGCCCTGGCCGCGCTCCTCCCCGCGCCGCTCGGCTGCGACAAGCTGAAGGCGCTCGCCGGCGAAGGCGCCGACGCGGCCACGTCCGCGACCGCCGCGAGCTCGACGACCGCGACGTCCACGTCCACGTCCACGTCCACCCCGCCGACGCCGAGCGCCACGGCCACCACCGCGGACACCACGACCCCCCTCGGCTCCGCGACGACCACCGCGGTCCCGACCACGACCGCGGCCCCCACCGGCGTACCGACCGCCACCCCCCCCACCCCCGCGAGGGGCGACGCCGGCGCCGCGCCCGCGAAGGCCGACGCGGGCGCCACGCCGGGGATCCCCACGCTCGCCCCGCCCTCGGGCTTCCCGTCCGCGCTCCCGAGCGGCTTCCCGAAGCCGCCGGCCGGGTTCCCGTCAGGGCTACCGTCGGGGCTACCGTCGGGCTTCCCGGCGCCGCCCAAGAAGTGAGGCCAGGCATGAGCCCGTCGCCCGCACCGTCCCCGCTCGACGAGCTGCCGAAGCGGTTCGGCGCGTACACGCTCTTCGATCTCATCGGCAAGGGCGGAATGGCCGAGATCTACCTCGCGCGCGCGCGCACCGATCTCGGTGCGACGCGGCTCTGCGTGGTCAAGCAGATCCTCCCCGCGTTCGCGGACAGCCCGGAATTCGCCGAGATGCTCACCCACGAGGCGAAGCTCGCGGCGCTCCTCAACCACGCGCACGTCGTCCAGGTGTTCGACCTCGGACGGGAGGGCGGGCGCCTCTACATCGCGATGGAGTACGTCGAGGGCCTCGATCTCAACATGCTGCTCCGCAAGTGCTCGCAGAAGAAGCAGAGCCTCCCGATCGAGCACATGATCACGATCGTGAGCGGCGTCCTCGGTGGGCTCGACTACGCGCACCGACTCGCGAAGGAGGACGGCGCGCCACTCGGGATCGTGCACCGCGACGTGTCGCCGTCCAACGTGCTCGTGTCGTTCGACGGCGAGGTGAAGGTGTGCGACTTCGGCATCGCGCACGCCAACAACCTCGTCGACGGCGCGGACGCGGTGTCGCTCGAGCCCGTCCGTGGGAAGGCGGGGTACATGAGCCCCGAGCACGCGCGCGGAGAGGCGCTCGACGCGCGGGCGGACGTGTTCGCGGCGGGCATCGTGCTGTGGGAGCTGACGCAGGGGCACCGCCTGTACCGCCCGAGCTCGGACGTCCCGCTGCTCGAGCAGGCCAGACGCGCGGAGATCCCCGCGCCCGCGTCGCGCGGGCTGCCGGAGGAGGCCCGCCTGTTCGAGATCGTCGGCAAGGCGCTCTCGGTCGATCGCGTGGCACGCTACCCGTCGGCGGGCGCGATGCGGAACGACCTCGACGACTGGGCGCAGGCCGCGAGGCTCGCCCCGAGCACGATCCGGCTGGGCGAGTGGATGCGCACGGAGCTCAAGGACGACGTGGTCGACCTGCGCCGAGCGCGCGAGCGCGCCCTCGACGCCAAGCCAGCCGACCCGCCACCGCCGAGCTCGAACGACGCCATCCTGTCGCCGCCGCGCTCGCCGCCGCCGGAGGAGCCCGCCCGCGAGGAGCGCCCGTCGAGCCCCAGCGATCTTCCTCCGCTGCGGGAGGCCACGATCAGCGAGCGCCCACCGCGTAGCGTCGTGCCCCACGTCTCCAAGGGGGCGATGGCCGCGTTCAAGGCGGGCGCCGTGCCGCCGGACGACGGCACCCCTCACTCGCTCGCAGGCGCCGCGCTGGATCTCGGGCCGGCGTCCTCGCCGCACACGGCCGCCCCGCGGAGGCGGGCACCCGGGGTGATCGTGGCGACGATCGTGGGGGTGATCGTGCTCGCCATCCTGCTCGCGCTCCTGAGGAGGTAGGGCCGTGCTGCTCGCGGACGTCGCGCTGCCCGTCTCGATCGCGACGGCGTTCTCGTACAGCATCCCTCCCGCGCTCGCGCGCGAGGTCACGCCAGGCATGCGTGTAGTATGCAGCTTTCGTCGCCAGCGCCTGTCGGGCGTCGTCGTGCGCGTCCACGAGGGCGAGCCGCCGCGGGGGGTGAAGCCGCTCGGCTCGGTGCTCCCCGGCACGTTGCCCCTCGAGCTGGTCGGCTTCCTGTCGGAGCTCGCGGCCTACTACTTCGCGCCCATCGGCGAGGTCGTGCGCCTCGCCCTCCCGCCCGTGGATCGCGAGACCGCGGAGGCCGAGAACGTGAACCTGCCGCTCTTCGGCGAGAAGAAGGGGCTCGGCGCGCCGAAGCGGCAGGAGGCGTCCGCGACGATGGAGAGCCACGCGGCGGAGGCGAAGCTCCCCCCGAAGGCGCGCGCGATCCTCGCGCACCTCCGCGCGAACGGGCCCGCCGCGATCGTGACCCTGGAGGCGCGCTGGAGGTCGGCGCGCGAGCCCGTGAAGCGCCTCGTCGATCTCGGGGTGGTGCGCGTCGCCGACGTGCCGCGCCGCGCCGACCCGTTCTTCACGGAGCCGGCGCCGCGCGACACGCCTCCGGAGCTCAACACGGACCAGGCGCGCGCGGTCGACGTGCTCCTCGCGGCGATCGACGCGGGCGCGGGGACGTACCTCCTCCACGGCGTCACCGGATCGGGCAAGACCGAGGTGTACCTGCGCCTCATCGCGCGCGCGCTCGAGCTACGGCGCGGGGTCGTGGTGCTCGTGCCGGAGATCTCGCTCACGCCGCAGCTCGTGGCGCGGTTCCGCGCCCGCTTCGGAGACGACGTGGCGGTGATCCACTCGGGCCTCACGGCGCGCGAGCGCCACACCATGTGGACGCGCCTCGAGCGAGGCGAGCTCACCGTCGCGATCGGAGCACGGAGCGCGCTGTTCGCGCCCGTCCGCGGACTCGGCCTCGTGATCGTGGACGAGGAGCACGACGCGTCCTTCAAGCAGGAGGAAGGCGTGCGCTACCACGCGCGCGACATGGCGATCCTCCGCGCGCACCGGCGTGGTGCGCTCTGCGTCCTCGGGAGCGCGACGCCGTCGCTCGAGGCGGAGCACCTCGCCGCGACCGGGAAGGCGACAAAGCTCGAGCTGCCGCTCCGCGCGCGCGCCCAACCCATGCCCGCCGTCGAGATCGTGGACCTCAAGCGCTTCGGCGCCGGCCCGACGGGCGACCGCCGCATCACCGTCCCCCTCTTCCGCGCCCTCGAGGACACGCTCGCGCGCGGGGAGCAGGCCATCCTCTTCTTGAACCGCCGCGGCTTCGCGCCGAGCGTGCGCTGCGAGGCGTGCGGGCACCTCGCGGCCTGCCCGAACTGCTCGGTGGCGCTCACGTTCCACAAGCAGGCGCGCGCGTCGGCGCCGGGCTCGCGCGGTGCCGAGGTGCGATGCCACTACTGCGATCACGTGGAGCCGCTCCACGCGAGCTGCGGCGCGTGCGGCGCGCGGAGCCTCGCGCTCGAGGGGCTCGGCACGGAGAAGCTCGAGGAGTCGCTCGCCGCGGCGTTCCCCGCCGCGCGCATCGCACGCCTCGACCGCGACGTCGCGAGCGGCAAGGACGTCGAGAAGGTCCTCGACCGCGTGCGCGCGCGCGAGGTCGACGTGCTGGTCGGGACGCAGATGGTCACGAAGGGCCACGATCTGCCGCACGTCACGCTCGTGGGCGTCATCAACGCGGACGCGGCGCTGTCGATCCCCGATTTCCGCGCCGCGGAGCGCGCGTTCCAGCTGCTCGTGCAGGTCGCTGGGCGGGCCGGGCGCGGGGACCGTCCTGGCCGCGTCATCGTGCAGACGTACGATCCGACGCACCACGCGATCGTCCACGCGCTGCGTCACGACACGAAGGGTTTCGTCGCGCGCGAGCTCATCGACCGCAAGGAGCTCGGTTATCCACCCTACTCCAAGGTCGCGCTGCTCAGGGTGGACGCGATCGACGAGCGCGCCGCGCGAGACGCCGCGATCGCGATCGCGACCGCCGTGCGGCGAGCCGTCGGCGGGCGCATCGACGTCCTCGGCCCGGCGCCTGCACCCATCGCGCGCGTGCGGAACCGCCACCGATTCCGCACGATGCTGCGCGCGACGGACCGGAGGCTCCTCCGCGCGGGCGTGGCCGCCGCGATCGAGGCCGCGGCGCGGCTGCCGCGCACCGTGCAGGCCTCGGTGGACGTGGATCCGGTGCAGCTCCTGTGATGCGCCGGCGGCGCGGTCAACGCGCCTCGACGGCGAGGCGATGGTCGCGCATCACGTCGCCGTCGAACACGAAGCGACCGACGAAGGGCCGCCGCGCGAGGAGGTGCGGCAGCCAGAGCGCGTCGTCCGCCCACATCTCGGGGAAGGGGAGCGCCGAGAGCGACGCCCACAGGGGGGAGGCCTCGTCGGTCTCGATCGGCTCCCCTACGAGGCCGGTCGCCAGGTACGGGACGCAGTGGAGCGCATAGCCGTCCACGAACTGGAACGAGAGCTCCCCTCCGCGTGCGAGCCCCGTGGGCGTGACACCGACCTCCTCCCGGGTCTCGCGGAGGGCGGCCTCGAGCTCGGTCTCGCCCGCCTCGATGCGGCCGCCGGGCGCGTTGATCTTCCCCGCGCCGAGGCCGCGCTTCTTGCGGATGAGGAGCACGTCTCCACCGCGCACGATGAACACCAGCACGGAGCGATCGGTCGGGACCCAGCGCGTCCAGTCGATACCGGCGACGTTCATGGGGGCCCGGGAGGCCACTCCTCTTGCGTGATCGCGAACAGCAGGTGGTCCTCCCACTTCCCTGCGATCTGCAGGTACCGCTGCGCGAACCCTTCGCGGCGGAAGCCGACCTTCTCCACGACGCGGAGGCTCGCCTGGTTGCGCGGCATGATCGCGGCCTGCACGCGGTGGAGCCCCGCTGCCCCGAACGCGAAACCGAGCGCGAGACGGATCCCCTCGGTCATGAGTCCCTGGCCCTGGCGGTTCACGTCGATCCAGTAGCCGAGGTACGTGTTGTGGAACGCCCCCCGTACGAGCGCGTTCAGGCTGATTCGCCCGATGATGGCGCCCGCGTCTGGCGACTCACCCTTCTCCACGATCAGGAACGGGAAATGGCTCCCTTCGGCCCACTGCTGCCGCTGGCGCGTGATCGCGCGCGCCACCGAGAGGAGCGTCGTCGGATCCTCGTCGGTCGCGGGCAGCGGCGTCCATGGCGCGAGGTGCGTCTTGTTCCGCCGGAGGAGCGTCGTCACCTCCGCGACGTCCTCGGTCGTGACGGCGCGGAGCAAGACGCGCGGGCCATCGAGGAGGGTGGTGACAGGCGGAGGAGGCCGCACCCCGAGAACATACCATCGCTCCCGGCGCGCACGCTCGCGTCGCAGCGGCTCTGGCACGGCGGACGCCCGCCGAGAACGGGGTCACCCCACGGCCCGGTACCCCTCCGCGTCCTCCTCCACCCGCCCCTCCTCCACGAGCTTCTCCAGGTGGGCCCGCAACGACAGCTCCGCGATCGGCCACAGCCCGATCGGCGTGTCGTCGTACGCCACCGGCACCAGCTCCGCGGGTGATCCCCCCTGCGTCCTCACGGCCGCCATCACCTTGTCCTCTCGCATCAGCCTGTGCGAGACGTAGCGCTCGAACAGCGCCGTCGGCTCGTCCACCGGCGCGCCGTGCGCCGGCAGCGCGAGCCTCGCGCCGAGCCCCGCGAGCCGCCTCAGCTCCACGAGGTAAGTGGCCATGTGCCCGTCGCCCGGCGCGATCAGGATGGTCCCCTCGCTGGCCACCATGTCGCCCACGACCACGGTCCGGGAGCGAGCCTCCCACAAGCACACGTGCCCCGGCGCGTGGCCTGGCGTGTGGAGCACCTGCCAGGCCTCGTCGACGGGCCCCTCGAGCACGAGGGTCTCGCCGTCCTCGAGGAGACGATCCACGGGGGAATTCAGGCGATCGCGCGTCGCGGCGTGGGCCCACACGGGCGCACCGACCTCCCGCGCGAGGACGTCGATGCCCCCGACGTGATCGGGGTGGTGGTGCGTCGCCACGATCGCCACCAGCCGGCGCCCCGCGCTCGCGAGGCCGCGCACCCAGGCGATCCACGCGCGCTGCTCCTCCTCGTACGGCGTCGCGGGCTCGACCACGAGGATGTCACGGCCGCCGAGAGCATAGCTGTTCGTGTGCGTGGCCGGGGGGAGCGTGGGCGTTCGCGCAGGAAAGCTCGTCAGCGTCCTCGAGAGCTCGCGCGGCCGCCGCACGGGGGGCCTACCGCTCGACCACGAGCGCGAGCGCCTCGCCGCCGCCGATGCAGATCGACGCCATGCCGCGCTTGCGGCCCTGGTGCTTCATGGTGTGCACCAGCGTCGTCAAGATACGCGATCCGCTCGAACCGATCGGGTGCCCGAGGGCCACCGCGCCGCCGCGCACGTTGACCTTCGCCAGGTCCAGCTTGCACAGGCGCGCGCACGCCATGGTGACGACCGCTCACGCCTCGTTGAGCTCGAACAGTTCGACATCGTCGAGCTTCACGCCGAGCTTCGCGCCCGCCGCGTCCATCGCCTTCGCGGGGGCAGTCGTGATCCTCTCGGGATCCTGCGCGGCGACGGCCCATCCGCG
>SXNL01000251.1 GCA_005777185.1 Myxococcales bacterium | reverse complement strand
GAATTTCACCCACCATGATGATGTCCGGATCCTGCCGGAGGATGGCGCGTAGGCCCATCGCGAACGTGAACCCCGCCTTCACATGGGTCTGCCCCTGCGTGATGTGCGGGACCTCCACCTCGACCGGATCCTCGAGCGTGACCACGTTGTTCATGTGCGCGTCGACGATCGAGAGGCACGCGTACAAGGTGGAGGTCTTGCCGGATCCCGTCGGCCCGCACGTCACGACGAAGCCCTGGGGGCGCGAGACGGCCTCGCGGAAAGTCGCCTGCGTCTCGGCGTCCATGCCGAGCTTGTCGAACGTCAGCAGCGTCTGCCCGAGGAGGAGCCGGAGGACGACCTTCTCGCCGACGGTGCCCGGGAACGTGGACGCGCGGAGGCTGACCTGGCGGCCGTGCACGTCGATCGTGAGCTGCCCGTCCTGGGGCATGCGCCGCTCGGCGATGTCCATGCGCGCGAGCACCTTGATGCGCGAGATCACGGCGCGCGAGATATCCAGCGGGATCGCGGGCTCCTCCACGAGCGCGCCGTCCACGCGGAAGCGCACCTGGAGGCGGTCGCGCTTGGGCTCGAGGTGGATGTCGCTCGCGCGCGCCTTGACCCCGCGGCGCACGAGCTCGTCGAGGATGACGATGGCGCCGCGCTCGAAGTAGTCGTCGTCTCGGGCGGGCTCGTCGGGCATGGGGAGAGGGTACAGCGTCCGCCGTCCGCTGTCCGCTGTCCGCTGTCCGCGCGCGGCCGTCAGGGCTCCCGGCGGCAGAACGCGCGGTGGAGCGCGAGGTCCTCGCGTGAGGGATCCGCGTGGAGCTGCGCCGGGCGGTAGCCCGTGTGGATCGCCAGGATCCTGATCGTGCGGTCGTCCCCTGCTTCGAAGTCCACGCGCCACTCCTTGTAAGCTACACGCATGTGATCCTGGTGCTTGCGGATCCGGCGGTACGCGTGGGGCGTCGGGCCGAGCGCGAGCAGTCGCTCGATCGGCTCGCGCAGGTCGACGCCCCGCGTCTCGAGCCATGCGCGCGCCTCCTCGGCGGCGGGCGACCACGCGCAGGTCCAGGGCGGGATCGGATCCCTCGCGTCCAGCCACCCCGAGCCCGCCTCGGGGAAGGCGTCCGCGTAGGGGATGTACGGCTTGATGTCGAGCACGGGCGTGCCGTCGAGGATGTCGAGGCCCGCCACGTGGAGGACGCGGCCCTCCACGCGTAGGAGCTCGACCGCGGAGAGGCCGATCGGGTTCGGTCTGTGGGGCGATCGCGTGGCGAGGACGCCGCGCCGCACGTCGCTGCGGGGAGGCTGCACGCGCGGGCGATAGTGGCCCGCGCGATCGAAGACGAAGACGAGCCAGATCCGCGTGAACGACGCCAGATCCGAGATCGCGTCGTCGACTCCGGGGAACGGGAGGAGCTCCACCGTGCCCGCGATCGCGGGATCGGGCTGGCGTGGGAGGAGGGCCTTGTCGGCGTACGGGGAGCGCACGATGCCGATCGCGGCGAACGTGAAGGGGGGGCGATCCGTCATCGAGGAGGCCAGCGTACCCCTTTCCGCCGTCCGCTTTCCGCCGTCCGCCGTCGGCTGTCCGTTGCCCCGGGGCGCGCCGCGTGGGACAATGCCCGGTCTTGAAACGCTCCGCCGCCGCGCTTTTGTGCCTCGTCGCCTCCTGCGCCCGCTCGGGCGCCGAGGACGTGGATACGCGCAGCGGGGACGCGGTCGACGCGGGCGTCGTCGGAGCCTTCGATGCGGGCGTCTCCGCGGACGGCGCGCTCGTGGACGCCGGCCTCGGCGACGCGAGCGTGGGGGAGTCGGGTGGTCGCGACGCCGGCATCGACGCGCCGTCCGACGCGGGGATCGACAGCCCGGTCGTCGTCGGCCCGGACTGCTTTGGCCTCGTGCCGCAGCCCCAGGCGGGCCTCGCCGCGTATTACCGCTTCGAGGAGACGACGGGGCTCGTGTGCGACTGGTCCGGCAACGCCCACCACGGCACCGTGACGGGCACCGGCGTCACGCGCGGCGCGGCGGGCGCGGTCGGCATGGGCCTCACGTTCGCGGGCGGCAACGGCGCGGTCGTCGTGCCCGCGTCGCCAGGCCTGGACTTCTCGACGGCCGCGACGATCGAGGTCTTCCTCCGCATCGACACCACGGGCGGGGTCGGTGGGTTGCTCAACCGCGGCACGGGCAACAGCGACAACAACGTCCTGCTCAACACGAGCTGTGGCAACGTGCAGCTCATCTTCTCGCGCATCGGCGGGACCACGAACGTGACGTCCGCGTGCAGCCTCCTCACCGTCGGCACCTTCGCGCACCTCGCCATGGTGAACGACGGCGGCACGCTGAAGCTCTACCGCGCAGGGAACCTCGTGACCTCCTCGCCGGGTGGCCAGATGGGGCCCATCGCCAACGACCTCTACATGGGGCGCCGCGAGCAGGGGATCTTCCCGCTCGTGGGCGCCATCGACGAGGTCCGGTGGTGGACGGTCGCCCGGACCCAGGCTCAGGTGTGCGCGGACGGCGGCAGGGTCTGGTCGGGCACGGCCTGCCTGTAGCGCGGCGTCCGCGGAAAATGCAACCGCTCCCGGAGGCGGCGCGTAGCCCAATCTGCCAGGAGGGCGCTACATGAAGAAGAACTCGAGCGCTGTCCGGTCCACTGCCACGAGGGGCGTTCTCCTCGTGGGCACTCTTCTCGCGGTCGCCTGTACCAAGGAGACCACCGCGGGAGAGGACAAGGGGATCGGCATCAGCAACATCCAGCCGGCTGCCAACGACGACTCGTTCAGGACCCCGTTCGACGCCACCCCCGACCCCAAGGGCGAGAACGTGTACTTCACCGCCCTGACGAAGGAAGGCGTCCCTGCGGTGTTCACGGTCCCCGCGAAGGGGGGAGCGACGAAGCTGCTCCACCAGGGAGAGCCGCTCGCGTCGCCGTTCGGGATCGCCATCAGCGAGGACGGCCAGAGGCTCTTCATCGCCGACGGCAGCGCGTCGCCGAGCGGGCCGGAAGGGGACGCGGACGACGATCGCGGCGGCGTCCTCACGATGGCGGTCACGGGCGGCGTCCCCACGTTCCTCGGCGGGACGGCCGGCAAGAGCCCGCGCGGCGTCGAGGTGGTCGGCGACCAGGTCTACTTCACCGCGAAGACCGGCAAGAAGGCCGGCGTCTACCGGACGGGCCTCGGCGGCGGCGCGGTCGGTGCCGTGTTCGAGGGCTCGCCGGTCGAGGATCCGAGCGGGATCACCATCACGAAGAAGGGCGTCGTGTACTTCATGGACTCGTCCGGCGAGGGCATCGCGGGCTCCGCGGTCCTCTCGATCACGGACGGCAAGATCGCCACCGTGAAGGACGGCCTCGCGGTCGGCCACCCCGCCGGGATCGCGCTCGTGAGCGACGACTCGGCGGTCCTCGTCTCCGGTATCGCGCCGGCGACCCAGACCGACATCGTCTACCGGATCGAGCTCGGGAGCGGCGCGATGAAGTCGTTCAGCGACGTCATCGGCAACTTCCAGGAGTCGGCGGGCCTCCACCGCGCCAAGGGCGCCGAGATCTACGCGTGGGCCGACAGCAAGGCCAACAAGAGCGGCACGGTGTACGTCCTCACCAAGTGAGGTTCCCCGGGCGTCGAGGCCGCGTGCCTCCGCCCTCCCCACGGCGCGCGAACCCCCAGGGCGCGCCACTTACCCCGGATTTTCAAGGAGATTTCGCAATCATGAAGACGCGTCACAAGGTCCTCGGCACGGTCACGGCTCTCTGTCTCACGGCCATCGGCGGCGTCGCCTCGGCGTCCTCGCACCGGGAGGCGCCCGCCATCGGGTTCGATCCCGCGGCGGACAACACCGACGTCTGGGCGTGGGTCAACAAGGGGACGCACGACAAGCTGAACGTCGTCGTCGCCTACAACCCGCTCGAGGAGCCCTCCGGCGGCCCGAACTACAACGAGTTCTCGGACGACGTCCTCTACGAGATCCACATCACGCGGGGCAACAAGAGTCTCGACGACGTGGTCACGTACCAGATCCGGTTCGACTCGACCGACTACCCGCAGGTCGACCCGGCGGATCTCGGCAAGCCTCTCGGCGGCGGCAAGGAGTTCTTCTCGCAGCTCTCCGGCCGGACGCAGACCTACACGCTCACGAAGGTCACGAAGGGCAAGCACACGGTGCTCGGCCGTGGCCTCCCCGTCGCGCCGACGAACATCGGCCCGAACACCAACGCGGTCGTCTACAAGACCGCCAAGTACGACGACGCCTTCGCGAAGACGTTCATCAAGGAGCTCGGCGGGCTCGGCAGCGAGGGTCGCGTCTGGGCGGGGCCGCGCGACGACGGGTTCTATGTCGACATCGGGCGCACGTTCGACCTCGCGAACCTGCTCACCGGCAAGGCGGTCGACGGGCTCGCGGGGTTCAACTGCCACGCGATCGCGCTGGAGATCCCGACGAACCTGCTGACTGCCGACGGCAAGCCCCCCTCGGCCGGCCCCTCGGACGACAACACGGTCGGCGTGTGGGCGTCGGCGAGCCGCCGCAAGTTCAACATCCTGCACCGCTCGAGCCGCTCGGAGTCGTGGGGTCCGTGGGTCCAGGTGTCGCGCCTCGGCCTGCCCCTCATCAACGAGGCCGTGATCGGCCTCCAGGACAAGGACCGCTACAACCGCACGCGCCCGGCGACCGACGTGAAGAACTTCGGCGGCTACTTCCTGAACCCGGTGATCGTCCGCGACGCGGAGGCGGTCGGCATCTACAAGGCGCTCGGCGTGCCGCAGTCCACCGTCGACGCGCTGAAGTCGAGCCGCCTCGACATCATCGAGACCATCAACCTGAAGGACATCCCGACCCCGGGCGCCCACCAGGTCCCGCTCACGGCCACCGGCGACGTCCTCCGCGTCGACCTCGGCGTGGACTCCGGCTTCCCGAACGGCCGCCCGCTCGCGTACGGCGCGGCGCCGAACAAGGAGCAGGCCGATGTCACCGACGTGCTGCTGTCGGTCCTCCTCGCGAAGGGCACGCTGCCCGTGAGCGACGGCGTGAACAGCAACGACAAGCCGTTCCTCACGGAGATGCCGTACCTGGCGCTCCCGTGGGAGGGCTTCTCCGAGGGCCACGGCAAGCCGGCGCCGTAGGCCGCCCGCCCGGAGGGGCGAGAGCTGCCGGAGGAGGCCGAGGGGATCGAGCAGAAGGGCTCGGTCTCCTTGGCCTTTTCCGATTTCGCTGGACGGCGATCCGAGGCGGCGCGTCGCGCGTTGCTCTCCCGGGAGGATTCGAGATGCGGATGATGCATGTGCTCGCGGTGATCGGTCTGTGCGCGGCTTGCAGCAAGGAGCCGCCGGCGGTGACGCCGGCTGCGCCGTCGACGGTGGAGCAGACGAAGGTCGATCCGGTGGCGACGAGCCCCGAGAAGAAGCTCGCGCTCCAGCGCCTCTCCGGCTCGACGGCGGTGGATCGAGCCGTGGACCTCGCGCAGGCGGCCGTGCGCCGGAACCCCGCGAACCTCGACCTCTGGATCTCGCTCGGGCACACCTGGGTGCGGAAGGCACGCGAGGCGAACGATCCGGGCTTCTACCACAACGCGAAGGCCTGCGCGGACGTGGTGCTCCGGGAGCTACCCGAGAACAAGCTCGCGCTGAACCTCCAGGCCCTCGTGCTCCTGAACAACCACGAGTTCGAGGCCGCGCGTGCCCTGGCCCGCAAGATCCTCGAGCGCAACGCGGACGACGCGATGGCGTACGGCAGCCTCTCGGACGCGGAGCTCGAGCTCGGCCTCTACGACGACGCGGCGCGCGACGCGCAGACCATGGTCGACCTCAAGCCGAACCTCCCCTCGTACAGCCGCGCGTCGCACCTCGCGTGGCTCCGGGGCGACGTGAAGGGCGCGGTCGACAGCGTCAAGCGGGCGATCGACGCCGGTCGCGACCCGCGAAACCGCGAGCCTCGCGCGTGGGTGCTCGTGCAGGCCGCGACGATCTTCCTCCACCAGGGCGACCTCGACGGGGCGGACGCGGGGTTCGACATGGCGCTCGCGTGGCTCCCCGAGTTCGCGCCGGCGCTCGCGGGGAAGGGGAGGGTCGCCATCGCGCGCAGGGACGCGGTGAAGGCGGTGGACTACCTGGGGCGAGCCTACAAGGAGAGCCCGCTGGTCGAGACGGCGTGGCTGCTCGGCGATGCGCGCGCCCTCGAGGGCGACAAGGCGGGCGCCGACGACATGTACGCGAGGGTCCGCTCGGACGGCAGGAAGACCGATCCGCGCACGCTGTCGCTCTTCCTGTCGTCGCGGGGAGAGGCACCCGACCTCGCGCTCCGCCTCGCCGAGGAGGAGTACGCGGTCCGGAAGGACGTCTACACCGAGGATGCCGTGGCCTGGGCGCTGTATCGCGCGGGCAAGGTCGAGGACGCGAAGGGGCGCATCGCGAAGGCGCGCCGTCTCGGCACGCCCGATCCGCGCCTGGTGTACCATGAAGGCGCGATCAGGATGGCGACCGGCGACAAGCAGGGGACGAAGCTCGTGGAGCAGGCGCTGGCGGCGCGGAGTGGCGAGAGCTGGACCGTCGAGGCGGCGGCGCTCCTCGACAAGGCGAAGAAGGGCTGAGATGGGCGCTCGCGCGCTCCGGGTCACGCTCGTCCTCGCCCTGGCGCTCGTGGCGCTCCTGTTCCCGCGCTCGTCGTCCGCGCACGCGATCGGGCTGTCGTCGGGCGAGTACCGGGCCGACGGGAAGACCGTGCAGGTGAAGCTGACGTTTGCGCGCGGCGAGATCCTCGGCGTCGCGCCCGAGATCGACGCGGACCGCGACCGCGTGATCATGCCCCACGAGGTGGCGGCGGGGCGGGAGATCCTGGAGAAGAAGATCCTCGGGCGCCTGGTCGTGACGGGGGACGCCGCGCCGTGCTCGGCGGCCGTGCGGGACACCGCGCTCACGGAGCAGGACGGCATCCTCGTGGAGGGGACGTTCACGTGCGCCGCGGAGCCGCACCGCTTCGAGATCGCGTTCCCGCTCTTCGACGATCTCCCGCGCGGACACCGACACGTCGCGCGCGCGATCGGTCGCGAGACGGTGGACGAGGTCGTGTTCGCGGGGCACGCGCGGTTCTCGATGGAACCGGCGGCCGCAGAGGCGAGCGGCGTGGACACGCGAGGTGGCGCGTCGACCTCTGGCGCGAAGCCGAAGGTCGGCGCGCCCGGCTTCGTGTGGATGGGCGTCGAGCACATCCTGACGGGGTACGATCACCTCGTCTTCCTCCTCGGGCTCGTCCTCGTCCGGGGGCGCCTCCGCTCGGTCCTCGCGGTCGTCACGGCGTTCACGGTGGCCCACTCGATCACGCTCGCCCTGTCGACGCTGAACGTGTGGACGCCGCGACCGAGCCTGGTCGAGCCCGCGATCGCGCTGTCGATCGCCTACGTGGGGATCGAGAACTTCTTCGTGAAGTCGGTGGCGGGCCGATGGCGCATCACGTTCCCGTTCGGCCTCATCCACGGCTTCGGCTTCGCCGGTGCGCTCCTGGAGATCGACCTCCCGCGCGAGCGTATCCCGACCGCGCTCCTCGGCTTCAACGTGGGCGTGGAGCTGGGGCAGCTCGCGGTGCTCGCGGTGGTGCTGCCGGCGATTCACATGGTCCGCACGAGGACGACGTGGTTCGAGAAGAGGGGCGTGCGTGTGGCGTCGTTCGCGGTGGCGGCGATGGGCGCGGTGTGGTTCGTGATGCGGGTGGCCGCCGGGTAAACCTCCTCCGCTCGGTGGCGAAAGTCACCTCACCGCACGTCGCACCGCATCCCGCACTTCCCCTTCGCCCCGCCGTCGCCCTTCAGGCACCCCGCCACGCACTCGAAGTCGGCCGCGCACGCCTCGCCCGCAGGCTTCTTCACGGCGCACTTGCCCAGGATGCACTCCGCCGTGCCCTCGCACACCTCCCCGGGACATGGCTGCCCGAGCTTCGCGGGGGCGCGCTTCTGGCACTTCTTCTCGACGCACTGGCTCCCGTCCTGGCACTCCTTCGTGGTGACGCACGCCGCGCCGTCGGGCGAGGGCGTCGCGCACTTGTGCTGGATGCAGCGGTTCTTGCACTCGGGGTGCTGGTCGTCGAGCTTCGTCTGGCGCGCGAGGCCCGCGAGCGGATCGGTCGTGCCGCCGCACGGCTGGCCGTCCGGCTTGGTCGTCGTGCAGCGACCCGGCGTCGTCGGGCCCACGTTGTGGCAGCGGAGCGTGCCCGAGCACTCAAGCGAGGAGCGGCAGCGCGCACCCGCGGGGAGCATGCCCTTGAAGATCCCGAGGCACTCGGCCGGCGGACCCGGTGGGAACGGCCCGACCCAGTCGCAGCCGGCGTACGTCCGCTGCAACGCGACGAGACACACGCCGACGGTGGGCTCGTCGATCGTGATCGCCTTCGCCTTCATCGCGGAGCTCAGCATCCGCACGCACTCCGAGGTGACGAGGAGCCCCGGCGGTGTCTTGCAGCACTCGGCGCGTCGCCGCTCCTGGGTCTCGACGAGGCCCGCGCAGAGCTTCTCCGCGAGGGGATCGGCGACGGCGTCGAGGGGGTAGACCGGGCGGACGTCGTCCTCCTCGAAGGCCGCGTCGGGTGCGGTCGGAGCGGGCCCCGACGCATTGGATGCGGGGAGGGGAGGTCCGGCGTCCGCGGAGGTCGAGCCCCCGGATCGCGGGCAGCCCGCGAGGAGGAGGGCGAGCAAGGCGCCGACGAGCGACGCGGTCGAGGATCGGTTCACCGGGCGAGCATACGAGAAACGGGGCGCCATGGATCGCCGCCGCCGTCGGGACACGCGGGCTCGCTACGGCCGCTCCCCTCGCGCGAGCTTCGCGTCGATCGCGTCGAGGACGGGCGGCACGTCGGCTATGGCGTCGACCACGTGGTGCGCCCCCGTGCCGCGGAGGCGCTCGCGGGCGCGATCCAGGCGCCGTTCGCGCTCGTCCGGCGGGAGCGCCTCGAGCTCGGACAGGGTGAGCCCCATCTCGTTGCCCGTCGCCGCGAGCCCGATCGTCCACATGCCCGCAGAGAGCCCCTCCAGCATGTCGGGAAGCGTGTCGCCGACCTTGACGATCGCCTCCATCGGGAACACGCGCAGGCGCTTCGCGTTCTCGAGGCACATCCAGGGCTCCGGGCGCCCGAAGGGGACGTCGGACGCACACACGCTGACATCGGGCTCGTAGCCGCGCTTCCTTCCCTCCTCGAGGAGGATGTGGACCATCTCGGTCGTGTACCCCGTGGTGGAGCCGATCTTCAGCCCGCGGGCTCGGAACGCGGCCACGGCTTCGAGGCAGCCCGGCACGAGGTCGGCGTAGGTGGGGAGGCACGCGAGCTGCAGCGGCACGAAGTCCTCGAACATCGCGTCGACGTCAGCCTCGTCGCAGTCGCAGCCGTACCGAGCGCGCCACCGCTCTGCGACCGAAGGGATCCGCGAGATGGCCTGGATGTGGACGCGCTTGTGCGCCCCCATCGGCGCGCGCGCTTCCTCCATCGTGATCGGAACGCCCCGCCGGCGATAGACCTCGACGAAGACGACCGCCGGCGCGAAGCAGCCGTGATCCATGGTGGTGCCCGCCCAGTCGAGGAGGATCGCCCTCAGGGGGCCTGGGTAAGGCGCTCGGGCCACCCTCCCAGTATGACACCTGGCGCGAAGACGGCGAGGTCGCCACCTTGCGCCGGCGACGAATGCAGGGTACACGACGCTCGCGGCAGCCTCGCCGAGAGAGATCTTCCATACCGTGTTCCTTCATGGACGCCCCAGGCGTCGATCCCCGGGCGCGTCGCGCTCGCGCCCCGAGCCCAGCCACCAGCCCCGCCCCGCCGTGCCCCACGCGCCCCGCGCGACGGTGCCGATGTCCCCCGAGACCGCTCGGGCCGTCGCCGAGTCGCCCTTCACCGCGCTCGGGCTCATCCCGCCCATCGTCCGGGCCGTGCTCGAGGAGGGATACAGCGAGCCGACGCCCGTGCAGTCCGAGGTCGTGCACCGCGTGCTCGCGGGCCGCGACGTACTCGCGTGCGCGCAGACCGGGACGGGCAAGACGGCAGCGTTCGTCCTCCCGATCCTCCAGCACCTCTCCGAGGATCTCGGGGAGACCGGCGCGCCGCGGGAGGACAGGGAGATACGGGTGCTCGTCCTCACGCCGACGCGCGAGCTCGCGGCGCAGATCGGCGAGAGCATTCGCGTCTACGGTCGTCACCTCGCCGTGCGGCACGCGGTCGTCTACGGCGGCGTGAGCCAGCACCGGCAGGAGATCGCACTCGCCGCCGAGCCGCAGATCCTCGTCGCGACACCGGGGCGGCTGCTCGACTTCATGCACCAGCGGCTCGTCGATCTAGGCGGCATCACCCACTTCGTGCTCGACGAGGCGGACCGCATG
>SXNL01000250.1 GCA_005777185.1 Myxococcales bacterium | reverse complement strand
GGGGACCGCGATGAAACGGGCCGCAGCTCCCGCCGCCCTCCTCGCCGCGTCGCTCGTCGCGGCCCTCAGTTGCTCGTCGCCGACCCCGTCGCCGGCCGTCGAGCCCCTGCCGTGCGCGGGACCGTCCTTCGAGGGAGCCCCGCTGTCGGTCCGCTGCGGCACCCTGTTCGACGCCCAGGGCCGGGAGGTCTTCCTCACGGGGATCAACGCCCGTGTAGCGGGCGTGTTCGACGTCACGTTCGACGACGGTCGCGCGCCCCTCGAGGAGATCCCGGCGTTCACGGCGGACGACGTGCGCCGGATGCGGGCGCTCGGGTTCGGCGCCCTGCGCCTGCCGATCAACTGGAGCGGCCTCGAGCCCCGCGAGGCCGGTCCCTTCGACGCGGGCTACCTCGAGCGTGTCGCGGGCGCCGTCGACGTCGCGCGCGCGGCGGGGCTCCTGGTCCTCATCGACGTGCATCAGGACGCCTACAGCAAGGAGATCGGAGAGGACGGCGCGCCGCTCTGGGCGATCCTGCCACCCCCGCCGAAGCTGCTGGGCGGCCCCCTCACCGATCTCGAGGCGCGAAGGCTCTCGAAGCCCGTCCTCGACGCGTTCGAGACGTTCTTCGGCGATGGCCCGGACGGCGTGAGGCTGCGCGGCCGCTTCGCCCGGATGGTGGCGCACGTGGCCGCGCGGTTCGCGAACGACAGCGCCGTCATCGGGTTCGAGATCTTCAACGAGCCGCTCACGACCGAGAAGAAGCTCACCTCGTTCCACGCCGAGGTGCTCGCCGCCGTCCGCGCCGCGGCGCCGCGCAAGCTGGTGCTCTTCGAGCCGTCGGCGACGCGGAATTTCACCGACCGTGCGCCCGTTCCCTCGTCCCCGCTCGGCCCGGGGACCGTCTATGCCCCGCACGTCTACACGGCGTCGTTCGGCTCGGAGGCCACGCGCGACGCCGTGACCCGCGACGCCGTCGCGGGATCGTATCGGGCCGCCCGGGAGGAGGCCGACGGCTGGCAGGCGCCGCTCATGGTCACCGAGATCGGCTTCCCGCCCGAGCATCCGAAGTTCGGGCCGTACCTCTCGTGGCACGCGGAGCTCGCCGAGGAGCTGCACGCGAGCACCTTCCTCTGGGTGTGGAAGGAGTCCAGCCAGGGGAGCTGGGGCCTCTTCGACCGCGCCGCCGACGGTGGCTGGGTCGAGCGAGCCAAGGTCACGTCGGCCCTCGCGCGCGTCCGCATCGAGGCGGTCGCGGGGCGGATGGTCACGGTGCGGCACCCCGACGGACCGGGCTCGCTCGTCGTCGAGATCGAGGGCATCGCCGCGTCTCGCGAGAACCTCGTGTCGCTCGGTGCGCATCACGTCCTCTCGCGCGCGACGTGCGATGGCGCCGAGGTCGTCGCGACCGCGGGCGAGCCGGTCCGCGTGAACTGCGGCGGTCCTGGCCGTCACGTGCTCGAGGTTCGAGCCGCGCGGCGGACGCCGTAACACGTGTCCGCCCGCGCGTCACGACGCTCTCTCTCCGTCCACTCGTCGCACGGCCCGGGGCCACCCCTCCGGGCGCTCCATGCGCTCTCGCGACACGGTCCACAACAAGGAGTCACGAACATGAACAGATTGGCTCGGGGCATCGCCACCATCCCGGTGTCCGCCGCCTGCGCATCGGGCGCCGGCAAGGTGGGGCAGCACGTCGCTCGACGGGGGCACGAAGGGAGGGCCGCCGCGAGTCTGACCGTGCTCGCCCTCCTCTCCGGGTGCGGTCCGCAGGCGGGTGCCGTCGCGGGGAGCGCGAGGGACGGCGGGACAGGCGCATCGGACGACGCGGGCGTCGCCCAGCCGGCGACGCCGCCTCCGGTGGTGGAGCCGGAGGAGGCCCGCCTCTCCCGCTTCCTCGTCGGGCACTTCGACTCCGCGGACCAGGCGAAGGCGGATCCGAGCTACTTCGTGATCACGCTCGACTCCTGCCCGGTCGTCGCGCCCGAGATCGGACCCCGTGTCCTCTACGTGGAGCAGGCGCGGCCGGGGTCGCCGCCGTACAGGCAGCGGCTCTACGTGCTCGAGGCGGCCGGGGCCCATGCGGCGACCTCGCGCGTCCTCGAACTCGCCGATCCGAAGCCCATGGTAGGCGCCTGCACGCGGGCGTCGCCGCCGACCCTCCGGGCGATCGACGCGACGGAGCGCTCCGGCTGCACCGTCGCGATGCACTGGACCGGCGACGCTTATGTGGGACACACGCCGGACGCGCGCTGGAACGGGAGCACCTTCGAACCGGTGCCGGGGACGGTGCGGTGCGCGAGCACCCTCCAGGGGGCTACCTTCGCGACGACGGACGTGCGGCTCGACGCGTCGTCGCTACGCTCGTGGGATCGAGGATGGGACGCATCCGGCAAGCAGGTGTGGGGCGCCACGGCCGGACCGTACGTGTTCGTCCGGCGCTCCTCGCTCGCTCAGCCCGGCACCTGATCGAGGCCGTTCAGGTCCCCGTCACGTCCTTCTTCGTGCCGTTGAGCACGCCGCCGATCGTCGCGATGTCGGCGTCGGACACGCCGGCCTTCTTGAGGACGCCGGCCGCGATGGTGACGAACTTGTCGAACACCGCGCTGGAGATGCCCATTCCGGCGTGCGCGTCCTTCATGCTGCGGCAGTCGAACCCCTCGGCCGGGCCGGGGTACTTCTCCGCGCCGCCCGCCGCCGCGCCCAGGAAGTTCGTGAAGCACTCCGCGGTCTGGCTGGCGGTCGGGTGGCCGGGCTTGCCGATGTCGCCGAAGAAGGCCGCGATCTCCGCGTCCTTCAGCTCCTCGGTCACGATCGCGTCGACCGCGCTGCGGATCCCGGCGTGCCCTCCCAGGCGAGAGTAGAGCGTCGTCGTCTCGACCACGTCGTTCTTCGTCCCGTTGAGTACGCCGCCGATCGTGGCGATGTCGGCGTCGGACACGCCCGCCTTCTTGAGAACGCCCGCCGCGATGGTGACGAACTTGTCGAAGTGCGCCGCGGTGATCTTCAGGCCGAGGTGCGCCGCCTTCATGTCGCGGCACGCGAACCCGTTCGCCATCCCCGGGTACGTCTCCGTGCCGCCCGCGGCCTTGCCGAGCAGGTTGGTGAAGCACTCCGAGACCTGATCCGCCGTCGGGCGGCCGGGCTTGCCGACGTTCGCGAAGTAGGCCGCGATCTCGGCGTCCTTCAGCTCCTCGGCCACGATGGCGTCGATCGCCTTGCGGATCCCCGCGTGGCCACCCAGGCGGGTGTACAGCGAGCCCGGGCTCGTGCTTCCCGCGTCGGTCTTCGTCGGCACCGTCGCTGCGGGCGCCGGGGAGGGGGTCGTGGAGCTGGAGCTGCAGGCCCCGCCGACGGCGGAGGCACCGAGGAACGCACCGACCAGAACAAACCGAGCTCGTATACCAACCATGGGAGCCTCCCCGGGCACACGGCCCGCGACATTCGATATTTTTCGTGACGAGGACATGAAGACCTGGTGCTCAGCGCACCGACATGAAGCTCTCGCGCAGGACATGGCGCGAGCCGGAGACCTCCGACGCGGTGACGTCCACGGCGTAGTCGGAGAAGCGGTAGGAGAGCGTCGCGACCGAGCCGCGCTCCGCGAAGGAGCCCGCGCGCTGGTGCGCCGGCCCGAGGGAGACGGCGAGGTCCGCCTCCGTGGCCTCGCCCATGCGCGAGGCCTCGTCCCCCGCGCGACCCGTGTAGAGGGTCGCCACGCTCGTCAGCTTGCCGTCGAGCGAGAACCCGAAGGAGATCTCGGTCATCACGCCGCGCGAGGCCCGCGCCGGAGTGGCCGGGAAGGCGCGCGCCTCGGGGACGTCGCGGCAGAGCATCAGCGTGGCGTCGCGGTACTCCGTGCAGCTCGCGCCCGCTCGCTCGCGCCACACCCGCACGTCCGCGACGGTGGTCCGGTCGAGATCGAAGCCGAGCGCCGGGCGGGACGGCGCCGGATGCGCGCCCTTGTCCTTCGCGAGCACCGCACTCCGGACCGCGTCCACATCGGCCGCGCTCGCCTTGCCGACCGGGCACCCGCCGACCCCCGCGAGCCGCATGAGGAGCGGGTGCCCGGCGGGCGTGTGCAGGAAGCCAACGGCCGCCGAGAGCAGGCCGACGGTCGCGACCACGGCGAGGCCGGCGCGCACGGTCGACCGCGCGAGGCGCACGCGCCCTCGGCCGGCGGGCACGTCCAGGGTGGCGGGGGTCATCGACATGCGCCCTCAGCTTACGCCCGGTCGCCGGGGATGGATCGCATTTTCGGAGACTTCTCGCCCGGCCCCCCCTTCTCCTCGCAACCGGCGCAAGCGCGCGTCCCCGGCCGGGAGACCGCCCCTACCGGGTCAGGATCGGCCCGACGGTGCAGCTGAATTCGCGGATCAAGATCCCGGTCGCGTCGTAGCTGGTCACGTAGGACGCCGAGCTCGCGGTGAACGGCAGGTTCGTCGTGCTCGACGCGCCGTTCACTTTGTTGGTCGTCGTCAGCTTGAAGCCGGTGATGGCGGCGCCCGTGACCCCCGTGCAGGACGCGCGTGCCCGCGTGCCTGCGCCGCACGCGTGGCGGAGCTCGACGCCGGGCGCGTTCATCGGCCCGACCGAGCTCTTGGTCGTCGACCCGAAGGGCGACCGCTCGCAGCGGAGCTCGAGCTGCCCCCGCGAAGCCTGGCCCTCGTAGCGCAGGCGCGCGTCACCGGCGAGGTCGGCGAGCGACATGCTCATCGTCTGGGAGATCCAGGTCCGGTATCGGTACACGTCCATCATCGTGACCGGCAGGCCGAGGTCGTCGGACGAGCAGTTGTTCGCCGGCGTGTTGCTGGCGACGCCGACGACGGTCGCGCGACCGTTGCTCGCCAGCGACGCGCCGACGTTCCTCACGAGCCCGGAGCCGCTGTCGCCGTTGCACAGCGCGGCGTCGTTCTTCTGGAAGCACAGCTCGCTCGTGCCGGCCCCGCAGACGCTCGAAGCCGCGATGGGCGCCCGCATGACCACCACCTTGCCGGCCGGGCGGGTGCCCCCGTGCCGGATGTAGCTGGCGACGGCGGCGACGTTGCCGGCGCCGGACGCCGCGGCGGGGATGGCCACCGTCTGGATGTAGCGGTCGAGCGTGAACGGCGTGTCGAGCTTGAAGAGCGCGATGTCGTTGCGAAGCGTGGCCGGGTTGTAGTCGGGGTGCTTGTACACCAGCCTGCTCGGGTTGCTCCGCGCGTACCGGCTGCCCGCGTGGACCACGCCCGTGTAGGGGTCGGTCCGCGAGTACCGGGCGATCGGGATCGTGGACGCGTCGACGCAGTGGGCCGCCGTCAGCACCCAGGAGGGATCCACGAGCACGCCGTGGCAGCTGCCGTCGACCGTCACCACCCACGGGTAGAGGTGCTCCGCTTCGAGCGCCCCGCCCTGGATGGCCTGCGCGGTGGACGCGACCGTCTCGTCGGGGCCCGAGCCGTCGTCCGGGCCCTGTCCGCCACATCCGCCGACCGAGACCACGGCAAGAACACCAGCAACGACGCGATTCAACGACATGATCGTTCTCCTCGAAGGGCGGCACCGCCACCGGCGCGGCCCCCGCAACGTCAGCAAGCGCCGAGCCGCAGCGCGATCGCGCGTTACCGCGAAGATCTCGCGGGCGACGGTGGGCGCGCCCAGGACGCCGCCCGGACGCGCGCACCCGGCCCGGGTGTCACCGCCAGGCGAGCGCGGCGAGCGCGAGCGCGGTCCGGGAGCGGCGAGCGCCGCGCCGCGCGATCATAGGCACTCCGGCTTCCAGTGCTTCTTCCCGTCCGCGTCGAGCTCGTACGGGGGTGTGCAGCTCACCTTCGGGACGGTGGCGGGCGGCGTCGCGATGGCGCTCGCGGTCGGCGCGGCCACCGTGGCGGCGGTCGCGGTACCCGTCGCGGCGGGGCCCGGCCGCTTCTTGGCGGTCGCCTGGAGGGGGGGCGTGACGGCCGCGGTCGAGGGCGCCGTGGACGCGACGGGAGGCGTGGCGGAGGGCCCGAGGACAGGCTCGGCCGCGCTGATGGCGGGGGCCGATGCGGCAGGTCGGCTGTCGGCGACCGGGTCCTTGCCCGCGGTCGTCCGCGCCAGGATCCGCGGCCCGAGGAAGACACCCGCCGCCCCGAGGACGGCGAGCGTCACGACCCCCGCGGCGATCCCGACCGCGAGGCCACGTGATCGGCCGGGCCGCGTCTGCGACCTCGCCCACTCCGCGGACGTCTGTCCGTAGATGGGAGGATGGGGGGTCTGCATCGCCGGAGGCTCCGGCGCCGAGGTCGGCCGCTCCTGGAAGCCGGCCGTCAGCGTGGCGTCGCGCGACGATGCCGGCGTCTGGGGGAGGCGACCGGAGCCCGTGCTGAAGCTCACCCGCGATCCCGAGATGGCCCCACCCCCGCTCGGCGGCATCGCGCGACGGGTGCTCTCGAACGCCGCCGCGCCCGCGGCCGTCCCGAACGGTACGAGGCACGACGCGAGGTCGCTGACGGAGGCGAACCGCTCGTCGGGGGAGCGGCGCAGGCACTTCATCACGACGGCGTCGAGCTGGACGCCGACATCGGGACGCACGGCGCGGATGCTCTTCGGGTCGGCCTCGTGGATCGCCGCGAAGAGGGCCACGGCGTTGTCGCCGTCGAATGGCGGCTGTCCGGTGAGCAGCTCGTACGCGACCACGCCGAACGCCCATATGTCGCACCTGTGGTCGACGCTCTTGGAGTCGCGCAGCTGCTCGGGCGCCATGTACATGGGCGATCCGAGCATCGACGACGTCTTGGTGATGTTGCCGCTGTTCGTCAGTCCCGTCGCCTTCGAGATCCCGAAGTCGAGCACCTTGATCCGGACGCTGCCGTCCCCCCGGCGGGCGAGGAAGAGGTTCGCGGGCTTGAGGTCGCGGTGGATGATGCCGAGCAGGTGGGCGCGCGCGACGGCGTCGATCGCCTCGAGGAGGTGGTCCGCGACCTCCGCGACCGGCAGGGGGCCGCGCGAGGTTAGCACCTGCGCGAGATCGGACCCGTCGAGGAACTCGAGGACCATGAAGGGCAGCCCGTTCTCGAGCTGGCCCACGTCGAGCACCTGCGCGACGTGCTCGTTCTCGAGCCGCGCAGCCGCCCGCGCCTCGTTGAGGAACCGCGCGACCGAGTCCTTCTGCCGCGTGACCTCGGGCAGGAGCAGCTTCATCGCCACGCGCTTGCCGAGGAGCATGTGCTGCGCGGCATAGACAACCCCCATCCCCCCCACTCCGAGGGTGTGCTCGATCTGGTACTTGCCGAGGAGCACGTCCCCGGGTTTCGGCATGCCGTCCATATCGCAGGGGGGGCCGGCTCGAGCCGGCGCCTGGCAAGAAGATAGCTCACGGCCAGCCCAGGGCGCCCGGATTCTTCACCACGACCTTCGCAGCCGTCCCGATGGCCTCGTCATCCGCCGAAGGCGACTTCATCGCCGAAACGCCCACTTCATCGTCCGTTTCGGCTCCGGCGGCCGCGCCCCACGCGATTCCGTCCGCGTTTTCGGCCATCTCATCGGCTGTGAAGCCGAGATCTACGTCCCCTGCGCGAACGCCGAGAGGTCCGCGGCGACGGCGTCGGCGACCCGGCGACCGTCGGCGATGGCCCAAACGACCAGCGACTGGCCGCGCGCGGCGTCGCCTGCACAATACACACGTTCCCGCGACGCGCGGCCAGCGGGGTCGATCACCACGTTCCCGCGCGCGTCGAGCGCGAGGCCGAGCGCGGAGGCGAGGGCCGGCTCTGGCCCGATGAAGCCCATCGCTAGCAGGACGAGATCGGCGCCGACGCGCACCTCCCCGCCCGTGGACACGCGCGTCCCGACGAGGGCCTCGACCCGCGTCGTTCCCTGGAAGCGCTCCGTGCGCACGCCGAAGTCCCGCTCGCAGCCCTCCTCCTGCGAGGACGACGTGCGGAACAGGAGCGGCCACTCGGGCCACGGGTTCGCCGCCGCGCGCGCGCCTGGCGGGGGCGGGAGGATCTCGAGCTGGGTGACGCTCTCTGCCCCCTGACGGATCGCCGTGCCCACGCAGTCGGAGCCCGTGTCCCCGCCTCCGAGGACGACGACCCGCCGATCCCGCGCCGACAGGCCGGGCGCCGGATCCCGATCGCCCGCGATCAGCCGGTTCTGCCGCGTCAGGAACTCCATGGCGAGGTGGACGCCCGGGAGATCGCGACCGGGAACACGGAGCTCGCGCGGCGTCGTCGCGCCCACGGCGAGCACGACGGCGTCGAAGGAGGCGAGGAGATCCTCGGCGGCGATGTCGACGCCGACGGACACGCCCGCGCGGAACACCACGCCCTCCGCTCTCATCTGCGCGAGGCGACCGTCCACGCGCTGCTTCTCGAGCTTGAAGTCCGGGATCCCGTACCGCAGGAGGCCGCCCGGCCGGTCGGTCCGCTCGAACACCGTCACGTCGTGGCCGCGGCGCGCGAGCTGTTGCGCGCACGCGAGGCCGGCGGGACCCGATCCCACGACCGCGACCTCGCGCCCCGTGCGCCGCTCCGCGATCACGGGCGCGAGATCGGCGGCGTCGCCGAGCCAGCGCTCCACGTCCTTGATGGTCACGGCCTGGTCCTCGAGGGCGAGCACGCAGGACGCCTCGCAGGGGGCGGGGCAGACCCTCCCGGTGATCTCCGGGAAGTTGTTGGTCGCGTGGAGGCGCGCCACCGCCTCGGGGATCTTGCCCCGGTACACGAGGTCGTTCCACTCGGGGATGAGGTTCGCGAGGGGGCAGCCCTTGTGGCAGAACGGGATCCCGCAGTCCATGCACCGCGACGCCTGCCGCGCGATCTCCGCCGCGGGCTCCGGCTCCACGAACTCGCGGAAGCTCCGCACGCGCTCGGCCACGGGGCGCTCCTTCGCCTTCGAGCGGCGGAGCTCGAGGAAGCCGCGCGGATCAGCCACCCTTCACCACCGTCAGGCGCGGCGCACCCGGCCGCGCGGCCTGCGCCTCGAGCGCGCGCTTGTACTCCGTGGGGAGCACCTTCACGAGCGCGCTCGCGGAGAAGGGCCACGTGTCGAGGAACTCCGTGGCCCGCGGGCTCCCGGTGCGGAGCTCGTGCTCGCGGACGAGATCCCGCACGCGCAGGAGCTCCGCCGCGTCCTGCACCGGAGACAGCTCGATCGTCTCCGGGTTGCACCGGGCCGCGAACGCGCCCTCCGGGTCGAGGACGTAGGCGATGCCGCCGCTCATGCCCGCGGCGAAGTTCCGCCCCGTGGGCCCGAGCACGATCACGACGCCGCCCGTCATGTAGTCGCAGCCGTGGTCGCCGACGCCCTCGACGACCGCAGACGCCCCGCTGTTTCGCACCGCGAACCGCTCGCCCGCGCGTCCCGAGAAGAACGCGCGCCCCGAGGTCGCGCCGTAGAGGGCCGTGTTGCCGCAGATGACGTTGTCGCCGGCGACGAAGGCGCTCCCGGCGGGGGGACCGACGGAGATCACGCCCCCGGAGAGGCCCTTGCCGGCGTAGTCGTTGACCTCGCCGCGCAGCTCGAGGGTCACGCCGCGCGGGAGGAAGGCGCCGAAGCTCTGCCCCGCGGAGCCCTCGAGCTCGAGCACGATGGTCCCCTCGGGGAAGCCCGCCTTGCCGCGGCGGCGCGAGATCTCGCCGCCGAGCGCGGCGCCGAAGGAGCGATCCTTGTTCTGGATCCGGAGCTTGCTCCGGACGGGCTCACCGCGGTCGAGGGCCGGCCCACAGAGGTCGATGAGCGCTGCGTCCACGGCGGGGTGGTAGGTCGGCGCCGCCGGATCGTGCGCCAGCGCCTTGCCGGCGAGCGGCGGGGCGAGCACGCGACCGAAGTCGAGGCGCCGCGCCTTCGGGTGCGCGATCGCCGGGCGCGTCACGAGCCGATCCGTGCGGCCCACCATGTCCCGCACGCGGCGGAAGCCGAGCTCGGCCATGATCCCGCGGAGCTGCTCGGCGACGACGAAGAAGAACTGGATCACGTGCTCCGGCTGCCCGCGGAACCGCGCGCGCAGCACGGGGCCCTGCGTCGCGCTGCCCACGGGGCACGTGTTGAGGTGGCACTTTCGCATCATGACGCAGCCCTGCGCCACGAGCGGCGCCGTCGCGAAGCCGAACTCCTCGGCTCCGAGGAGCGCCGCGATCGCCACGTCTCGTCCCGTCTTGAGCTGCCCGTCGGTCTGCAGGACCACGCGCTGCCGGAGGTCGTTCATCACGAGCACCTGCTGCGCCTCCGCGAGGCCGAGCTCCCAGGGCGTCCCGGCGTGCTGGATCGAGGACAGCGGGCTCGCGCCGGTCCCGCCGTCGTGGCCCGAGATCAGGATCGCGTCCGCGTGCGCCTTCGCCACGCCGGCGGCAACGGTCCCCACGCCCGTCTCGGAGACGAGCTTCACGCTGATCCGCGCCCGCGGGTTCACGCTGCGGAGATCGAAGATGAGCTGCGCGAGATCCTCGATGGAG
>SXNL01000249.1 GCA_005777185.1 Myxococcales bacterium | reverse complement strand
GCCGTCAGGTTCAGGCCAGAGCCGCCGGCCTTGAGGGAGATGAGGAAGACGGGCGGGCCGTCCTCCCGCTGGAACTGGTCGACCACGGCCGGGCGGTCCTTGGTCGAGCCGTCGAGGTAGCAGTACCGCACCTTGTCCTCGTCGAGCGCCTTCTTGATGAGGGTGAGCATCGACACGAACTGGCTGAACACGAGCGTGCGGTGGCCGCCCGCGACACACGTCTGGAGGAGCTCGCGCAGGGCGACCAGCTTCCCCGAGTCGTCGTCCGTGAAGTCGCGCGGGAGGCCGAGGAGCCTCGGATCGCAGGCTGCCTGGCGTAGCCGCGTGAGACCGGCGAGGATCTGGATGTGGGCGCGGGACATGCCCTGCTTCTCGACCTCGCCCATGACCTGCGTACGGACCTCCTTGAGAACGGCTGCGTACAGGGCGCCCTGCTCGCCCTGCATCTCGCAGTACTGGTCGGACTCGATCTTCTCGGGCAGGTCCTTGAGGACATCCCCCTTCGCGCGGCGGAGGATGAAGGGGTGAATCGTCGCCTTGAGGCGCGTCGCCGCCTTCTGGTCGCCGCCGTCGATCGGGCGCGAGTAGCGCTCCTCGAACTTGTCGAGCGGGCCGAGGAGGCCGGGGCTCACGAAGTCGAAGATGGACCAGATCTCCGAGAGGCGGTTCTCGATGGGCGTGCCCGTCAGCGCCAGCCGGCGATCGGCCTTGAGGCGCTTCGCGGCGCGCGCCGTGGCGGAGAGCGGGTTCTTGATGTTCTGGGCCTCGTCGAGGATGGCGTACCGGAGGGAGAGCTTCGCGAGGAGCTCCTCGTCCCGGCGCAGGAGCGCGTAGCTCGTGACGACCACGTCCGCGGTCTCGAGCTCGTCGGCGCGGTCCTTCCGGCCGCCGCCGTGCCAGAGCGCGTGGGTGAGCGACGGCGCGAAGCGGTCCATCTCTCGCAGCCAGTTGGTCACCACGCTCGTGGGGGCGACGATGAGGGCCTTGAACGGGCGCCCCTCCTTCTCGTCCGCCGCCTTCACGTGGAGGAGGAGCGCGATCGTCTGGATGGTCTTGCCGAGGCCCATGTCGTCCGCGAGGACGCCGCCCGAGCCGATGTCGTGCAGGAAGGCGAGCCAGTGGAAGCCTGCCTCCTGGTAGGGCCGGAGTTGCGCCTTGAGGGCCCGAGGCTTCTTCGCGCCCTTGATCTCGTCGATGGCGCGGAGCTTCTGGAACAGGTCCTTCGCGTCGGCCCCCACGTGGGCGCGCCCGACCTGTTCGAGGAGCTCCTGGATGCGGCCGGCCTGCGACAGCGGTAGCCGCGAGCCCTGGCCCCCCCCCGTCGCGAGGATCTCGGCCTGGCGGAGGAGAACCTCCGTCACCTTCTGCGCGTCGAGGCGCGCGAACGAGCCGTCCGAGAGGCGGACGTACCGCCGGCCCTCGGCAAGGCACCGGCCGAGCTCCTCCTGCGTGACGGCGACCCCCTCGGACGCGAACGACAGGCGCAGGGAGAGCCAGTCGACCCCGGACGACACGCGCGCGTTCGCCGTCAGGGACTCGCTGCGGACCTGCACGTCGACGAGGTCGTCGGGGACGAAGAGGTCCCATCCCTCGGGGAGCTCCCCGATGCCCTCGGTCCAGAACTGGATGGCGTCGTCCCCCCGGGCGACGAAGCTCGCGCCGTTCTCGTCGGGGATGAGGCCGAGGTCTCGGAGGATCCCGGCGGCCTCCTGCTGCGCCACGATGTCGCACCGGATGCAGCGGACGCGGCGCGCGGAGCCCGCCTCGGCGGCCTTGACGATCACCGGCGGCGTCATGCCGTCCGCGCGCACCTCGATCTCGACGTCCTCGTACGCGGCGCGCAGCGAGACCCGCGCCTCCACGAGGGAGCCACCGGCGCGCATGCGGAACGTCGGCACGAGATCGACCACGTCGGCCACCTGCGAGAGCTCGGGCAGCTCGGCTCCGATCTCGGTCGCGACGCGCGGAAGGCCCTGGGCGATGAGGGTGGCGATGTCGTCGAGGGGCTCGTGGATGAACGGGGCGCGCAGCAGCCGGCGCATCGCGGCCGGCGAGACGCGCCGATCGACGGGGCGCGCGGAGCCCTCCTGCGGATCGACGTACCAGCCCGGGCTGCCCTCGAACCACGCCCCCTGGCCGATCACGAACTTCCTCGGATCACCCTGGCGCATGAAGCAGACCTTCACCATCACGTGCTTCCCGTCGCTCGACAGCTCGAGGTCGAAGCGCGGGCGGAGCGACTCGTCGCCGATGCGGAGTTCCATCATCTGCGGCTCGAGGATGACCCGCCGGCCCTTCAGCATCGGGAGGAGCTCGCTCGCGTCCTCGCCGCGCACCTCGATGCCGGCGCGACCGCGGCTCTCCGCCTCGAGGCGGGCGAGCATCCGGATCGCGTCCCGATCGGGCGTCGGCGTCTGCGCGAGCATGGGCAGCAAGGAGCTCGCCTGGATCGCTGCGCGCGCGTCCGGGTCGAACGGCGTGACGATGAGCGAGGCGGGGCCGGAGAGACGGAGCTGGACCCGGTACTCGAGCTTCTTCGGGAGCGGCGGAAGGGGTTCGGGCAGCCACGCGGCTGCGCCCGTCGCGACGGTCCCGCCGCGACGGCTGTCCTCGCCGACGGTGAGGGCCGCGCCCCTCGGGGAGAGCGCCGCGAGCTTGTTTGCCCGCGCGGCACGGCGCTTCGCGCGCCGACTGAGGCCGGCGTGGCTCGTCTCGCCGCCCCCCCCGACGGAGTAGCCGTTCAAGCTCGCCACGGGCAGCGCCCTCGGCTCGAAGGCGCCGCGCGGTTCTCCAGCGGACCCTGGATTGCGCGGGGACGTGTCATAGCCGGGCTGCGGCAATCTCGGCCCCTGATCGTGGCCGTCGTCCCCGGGGGCCAGCGCGGCCTTCGGGCGCACCTGATCGCGCAGGAAGATGAGGAGGGCCGCCACATGCTTGCAGTGGCCGTTGATGCTGGTGAACGGCGGGCACGAGCACTGCGAAGAGATACCCGTGGGCGTGAGCTGCAGCCACACCCGGTAGGGCTCGGCCTCGGTCCCGCTCACCCGGCCGCTGGCGCTCGCCTCCTCGACCTGCGTGTCGGTGACCGCGCGTCGGCGTACGTAGTCGTAGCCGCGCAGGAACGCCCGCGCTCCGAGCAGGCGCCTGAGATTGCGATCGTTGAGGGTCGAGAGCGCTTCCGTGAACGGTGTCGCCAAGTGGCCCCGTGCGCGCCGCGGCCGCGCACCCTTCCAGGACGTGTCCGGGGCGGCCGGGTGCGCAGGGCAGGCCTGAGAGATCAGACCGACGCGACCGCGACCGCGCGCGGAGGTTATGCCCGTGACCTAGCACCGGAATCCGTCGTTTGCAAGGGCCCCGCGGCCCCGCCCGGAGTGGTGGTAAGCTGGGACGCCCGATGCCGCGACGGACTGCCGCTCTCCAGTCACGCCAGCTCGCCATCCTCGCCTCGCTGGCGATGGCGACCGGGTGCGGGGTGCCCGTCGCGACGGGGCTCGACGAGGCGGAGGCCAACCGCGTGATCGTGGCGCTCGACCGCGCCGGCCTGGACGCGACGAAGGAGGTCGAGCCTCAAGCCGAGGGGAAGTTCCGCGTGTCCGTTCCCCGCGACGACGCCACGCGCGCCTTCGTGGCCCTCTCCGAGGAGGCGCTTCCGCACCCGAAGCCGAAGGGCGTCCTCGAGTCGCTGGACCCGAAGGCGCTCGTGCCGAGCGCCGCCGCCGAGCAGGCGCAGATCGCTCGTGGCGTCTCGGGCGAGCTCGAGCGGACGCTGTCCGCGGTGGACGGCGTGCTGGTCGCGCGCGTGCACGTCAGCCTGCCGGAGAAGGAGCCCCTCCGACCCGCCGGCCCGGGCGCGCGCGCGACCGCGAGCGTGCTCCTCGAGCACCGCGGCGCCTCGCCGCCGATGACCCACGAGGCCGTCCAGCGCCTCGTGGCCGGGGCGGCGTCCGGGCTCGCGCCTGCCGACGTCGCGGTCGTCATGATACCGCGCGCGCGCGTGACCGCCGCGCCTCGCGAGGCGGCCGTGGCGCACGTGGGCCCGATCGCGGTCCTCCCGGCGAGCGCGCGGTCGTTGCAGGCCGTCCTCGCCGTCCTCGTCGCGATGGTTGCCGTGCTGTGCGGCCTGTCGCTCTTCCTCTATACGCGCCTCCGGGTGCGACGGCATGCGGCCGAGGAGTCCGCCCGCCGTGCCTGATCGACGGCCCCACAAGACATCGCCAGCGCCATGACGAGCCCTCCGGTCATCCGCGTCGCTGGCGTGTCCAAGGCGTTCCGCGCCGCAGGCGGCGGGCCGCCGGCGCGGGTCCTCAAGGACGTCAACCTCTCGGTGCCGAAGGGCTGCCTTTACGGGCTGATCGGGCCGGGCGCGTCCGGCAAGAGCATCCTCCTCAAGATGCTCACGGGCCTCATGAAGCCCGACGTCGGGAGCATCGAGATCGAGGGCGCCGACGTCACGCGGATGGGCGAGCTCGACCTGCAGAAGCTGCGCCTCAAGTTCGGCATGCTCTTCCAGAACAACGCGCTCTTCGACCACCTGACCGTGGGGGCCAACATCGCGTTCCCCCTCCAGCGGCTGTTCTCCCTGCCGAAGGACGAGGTGGAGCGCAGGGTCGCCGAGCGGCTCGCGTGCGTGGCGCTCTCGGGCTTCGAGGGTCGCCTGCCGGGGGGCCTCTCCGGCGGCCAGAAGAAGCGCGTCGGCGTCGCGCGAGCGACGATCACGAACGCCCCGATCGTCCTCTACGACGAGCCCGCCGCTGGCCTCGATCCGGTGACCTCGCAGAAGATCTTCGAGCTCCTCCGCAAGGAGCAGCGCGCCATCGACGCGACCTGCATCATGGTCTCGAGCGATCTCGATCGCCTCCTCACCGTGACGGATCGCGTCGGGATGATGTACCGCGGAGAGCTGATCTTCGACGGGAGCACGCACGAGGCCCAGACGTCGACCGAGCCGCGGGTGCGGCAGTTCGTGCACGGCCTGACCGAGGGCCCCCTCTGACCCATGCGCGAGGTGCTCGGTTTCATCGTGCCGCTCCTCGTGCGCCTGACCTTCTCGTTCGCGGTGGTGATGCTGGACGAGCGCAGGCTCACCGAGGCCCAGCTCGAGCGCGCGTGGCCGCCGACGAGCCGCGCGGCCGCGCTCGTCAACTTCGACGTCATCGCGCTCGTGCTCCACTTCGTGCGCACGCGCTTCGTGGGCCCGTCCCTGCTCGCGAGGATCCGGGGCGCGCTCGTCGGGCTGCTCTGGGCCGCAGGCGCGTTGATCATCGTGCTCGGCGCGACGTGGCTGTCGATCGTCGCCATCGCACTGGCCTTCGGCGAACCGCTCGAATAGGCTCGAAAAAATGCCCGAGGACGCGATCCCGAGACACACGCAGGTCTTCGCCGCTGCCGGCACCGCCTTCCTCAGGGTGGCGACCACGGCGGGGGGCATGGGGATCCTGCTCTTTCGCATCCTCGCCCGCTTCTTCCCGCCGCGCATCGACGGCGGGGAGATCTGGAAGAACCTCTACAAGATGGGGGTGAAGTCCCTCCCCATCGTCGCGATCACCGCCCTCTTCACCGGCGCGATCATGGTCGTCCAGGCCGCAACGATCGTGAAGCGGTACAGCGCCGAGGGCCTCCTCGGCTGGGGCGCGGGGTTCGGCACGCTCCGCGAGATCGCGCCGCTCCTCACGGCCCTGATGATCTCCGGGCGCGTCGGCGCGAACAACACGGCGGAGCTCGGCACGATGGTCGTCACCGAGCAGCTCGACGCGCTGCGCGTCCTCGCGATCGACCCGATCGGGTTCCTGATCGTGCCGCGCTTCGTGTCGATCGTCGCGACCCTCTTCATGATGACGCTCTTCGCCGACGCGCTCGCCCTCTTCGGCGCGGCGCACACGGGCAAGGCGCTGCTGAACGTCGACCCGGTGACCTTCTACAACGGCTTCACGGCGGGCCTCCTCGACTTCGGCGACGTCGCCAACGGCCTCACCAAGAGCGTCGTCTTCGGCGTCGTCATCGGCCTCGCGAGCTGCCACTTCGGACTGGCGACCACCGGCGGCGCGCCCGGGGTGGGGCGCGCCGTCAACGCGCAGGTGGTCGCGAGCGCGGCGGGCATCTTCGTCCTCGACTACGTGACGAGCTTCATCCTCGGCTGAACATGGCGACAACGTCCCCCGGACAGGCCAGCCACCCCGCCGACGTCGATCCCGTGCCCGAGGCCCACGCGCCTCCGGGTCCGGTCGCTGCGCTGGGCGGCTCGGCGATCGACCTCTTCCTCGGCGGCAAGGAGCTCCTCTCCGTCTTCATCCGGACGCTCTACTACTCCGTGCGCGGCAAGCGCGAGAAGGGGGCGTTCACGACGCAGATGTACGAGATCGGCAACAAGTCGGTCTTCTTCCTGTCGATCACGATGGGCTTCATCGGGATGATCCTGGTCTACCAGTCGGGCCTGCAGGCGAAGCGCGTGGTCCCCGACTACACGATGCTCGGCGCCACGTACCTCGAGCTCCTGGTGCGCGACTTCGCCGCGTCGATCGGCGCGCTCATGCTGGCGACCCGGGTCGGCGCGGGCATCGCCGCCGAGATCGGATCCATGGTCGTGACCGAGCAGGTCGACGCCCTGCGCATGTGCGCGGCCGATCCGATCGATTTTCTCATCGTCCCACGCTTCAAGGCGAGCGTGATCATGACGACGGTGCTCATCGTCTGGGCCGGGACGGTGGCCTACCTCACGGGCGCGGCCACCGCGTACGTCGCGTTCGACGTCGCCCCGCAGACGTTCTTCAACATGGCGCTGATCGACGTCGGGGACGTCTCCGTGGGCCTCGCCAAGTGCCTTGCCTACGGCGCGGCCATCCCGGTCGTCTCGGGCTACTGCGGCCTCTCCACCTTCGGCGGCTCCGAGGGAGTGGGCTGGGCGACGACGCGCGCGGTCGTGAACACGTCGCTCACGATCATCATCCTGAACTTCTTCATCTCCACCGCCGGCTTCCTCATCTTCCCGGGGTGAGCGTGGAGACGGGGATCCGCTTCCAGAACATCGTGAAGGCCTTCGGGCCCAAGCGCGTGCTGAACGGCGTGTCGTTCGACGTCCACAAGGGCGAGGTCTTCTTCATCATCGGGGCGTCCGGGGTCGGCAAGAGCGTGCTGATCAAGCACCTCGTGGGCCTCCTGTACCCCGACGAGGGCGAGATCTGGCTCGACGGAGAGGAGATCTCGAAGTTCGACGAGGTCCGCATGGGCCCCGTGCGGAAGAAGTGCGCGATGGTCTTCCAGCACTCCACGCTCTTCGATTCGATGACGTGCGCCGAGAACGTGGCGCTGCCGCTGCGCAAGCACAAGGGCCTCACCCTCAAGGAGTCGGTGGCGGAGGCCAAGCGCCGCCTCCACGTGGTCCACATGCAGGAGTTCGGCGACCGCTACCCGCCCGAGCTCGGCGACGGCATGCGCAAGCGCGTCGCCATCGCGCGGGCGCTCACGCTCGAGCCGGAGTACGTCCTGTTCGACGAGCCGACCACGTCGCTCGACCCCGTGAGCGCCCGGCGCGTCGACAAGCTCATCCGCGAGCTATCGGACACGCTCGGCGTGACGTCGATCGTGGTCAGCCACGATCTGTCGAGCATCTTCACGATCGCGGATCGCATCGTGATGCTCTATAAAGGCCACGTGCGCCTCCTCGGCACGCGGGATGACTTCAAGCACACGCCCGACGGCGTCGTGAACCAGTTCATCAACGGCCGGGCCCAGGGTCCGATGGATTTGTAGATGGCTCAAGAAAAGTCGATAGAGGTCAAGGTCGGGATCCTCATCCTGGTGTCGCTCGGCATCCTCGGCGCCTTCATCCTGATCATGAGCGGTCTCTCGCTCGAGAAGACGTACACGGTCAACGTCGACTTCGACAACCCGGGCGGCCTCCAGTCGGGCGCGCCGGTGCGCATCGCCGGCGTCAAGATGGGGAAGGTGGAGGAGCTCCAGTTCCTCGGCGGCAAGGTCGACCCCGTGACCAAGCGGCGCACGCTCGTCAGGGCCAAGCTCGCCATCCAGACGCGCGCCAAGGACACCATCCACGAGGACGCCGCGTTCTACGTGACGACCCAGGGCGTCCTCGGCGAGCAGTTCCTCGCCATCGAGCCCGGGTCCATCGACAAGCCCGTGCTCGCGGAGAACGCCACCGTGCGCGGCATCGATCCCCCGCGGCTCGACCTCTTCCTCGCCAAGGCGTTCGAGCTGCTCGACACGGCGCTGAACGGCATCCGGAACAACCGCGAGCTCATCAGCGACATCGCGCAGAACACGGCGGGGCTCCTCAAGGGGCTCAACATTCTCGTCAACGAGAACCGCGAGCGCCTGAACCGCACCATCGTGAACATCGAGACCCTGAGCGTCGAGGCGAACCAGCTGACCAAGGGCGCGCGGCTTCAGTACGTCGACAACCCCAAGATCGCGCACACGATCGACAACGTCGACAAGATCTCCACGGACCTCCAGCGGGACTCTGGCCCGCTCCTCAAGGACGCGAAGGAGGCCATGGCGAACATCAACCGGGCCTCGGCCGCGGTGGGCTCGCCCGAGGAGCAGGAGAAGCTCAAGAAGCTCCTCGCGGAGATCGCGCAGCTCGCCACGCGGGCGAACGCGACCGCTGCGGACGCGCAGGCCATCGTGGCGCACGTCAAGACGGGCAAGGGGACGGTCGGCGCGCTCGTGATGGACGAGGCGGTCTACGACGACGTCCAGGAGATGGTGCGCGATCTCAAGCACAACCCCTGGAAGTTCCTCTGGCGGGAGTGAGGATCACCCCGGCGGGGCGTCCAGGACCGGGGCGTCGATGCCGCTGTCCGGTGCGCCCGTGTCGGTGAAGGTCGCATCCTGCGGCCCGCCGTCCTGCGGCCGCGACGCGTCGGCCGTCGCGTCGGCGGCGCCGCCCGCGTCGTAGGGCTTCGTCACGCCCGACAGATCGCGAGAGCACACGCGACGACCGTCCTTCCCGGGCACGCAGACGAGGCCGACCTCGCAGTCCGCGGCCAGGAGGCACTCCTGTCCCGCTCCGACGAGGCTCCGGCTCCCCGCGCAGGCCGCGAGCAACGCCGCCGCCAGCGTGCGCATGCCCCTGCCCGTCCTCGCGAAGCTCGGTCCGGATCGAGAGCCGGGTGCGGGCACGTTCACGGCCAAGGGCGAGGATGGGCGGGCAGACCCTAGACGAGAACGAGCAGCACGTCGCCCTCGTTGACGGCCTGGCCCTCGTTGCACCTGATCTCCTCGACGCGTCCCGAGGCGGGCGCCTCGACCGGCATCTCCATCTTCATGGATTCGAGGATGACGCAGGTCTGGCCCTCCGAGACCAGATCGCCGACGGCGACCTCGATCTTCCACACGGTGCCCGTGATGTGGGCCTGAACGTCGGTCGCCATGGGGGCAGAGAACATGGTTTCGCGGCGACATGCAAGGGGCTGCAGCGTCGTACCCCGCCCAAGGGGGCGCGCGAGGCGGCTGTCATACGGCGTGCAATTCTGCTCGTCGATGCGCTACAGTTCAGTCCGCGAGGCCTGCCCATGACCAAGCAAGACGAGAGTTCACTCCTCCTCGGCCTCAAGGACCTCCAGGACCTGGAGGCGGACCGCGTCCGCGAGGAAGAGGAGGAGCGCCAGCAGAAGATCAAGGCGGAGGAGGACGCGCGCCTCGAGGCCGAGCGGAAGGCCCGCGAGGCGGAGGAGGCGAGGGTCGCCGCCGAGAAGGAGCGCGTGCGCCAGGAGGAGCTCCGCGCCCGCCAGGAGGCTGCTGCGCTCGAAGCCCAGAAGCAGGCCACGATCGAGGCCGCCCGGGTCAAGGAACAGAACGCCGCCCGCATCGCGCAGATGAAGGAGCAGCAGGACCACGAGGCGAAGCTGGTCCAGATACAGGAGTCGAGCGGGAAGAAGAAGTTCAAGGGCATCGCCGGCGCGATCGCCGTGCTCCTCGTCGTGGGCGCGGTCGGCGGCGGGCTCTACGTCAACAACCAGCAGCAGCAGGCCGAGCGCGAGCGCGTGGCGGCCGCCAACGAGCGCCAGCGGCTCGAGGCCGAGATCGAGAAGCTCCAGAAGGACAAGCGCGAGGCCGACGAGGCCGTCGCGCGCCTGGAGAAGTCCGTGACGGAGGCCACCAACGAGGCCGACCGGCGCGCCGCCCAGGCGAAGCTCGACGAGGCCAAGAAGAGCCAGGCCCAGGTGGACTCGCGGATGCAAGCCTCCGGCGTGGCGCCCGTCCGGCCCAAGAAGCTGGTCTGCAAGCAGACCAACGGCACGCGCGTTCCGAGTTGCCCCGAGGGCGACCCGCTGTGCAGCTGCCAGATGGAGTGATAGGCCCTTCGGCTTTCGCTAGAGTTTGAAAACAGGCAAGAGGACGGGTACATTTCCCGATCGTCACATTCCCCCACCCCAGCCCCAATCGCAGCACGAGCACCACACATGGCGGAACAGAAAGAAAGCTCGGTCCTCTTCTCCCTCAAGGAGCTGATGAACCTCGAGGAAGACCGAATCCGGCAAGAAGAGGAGGACAAGCACAAGAAGCTCCGCGCGGAGGAGGACGCGCGGCTCGATGCCGAGCGTCGCACGCGCGAGGCGGAGGAGGCTCGACTCCGCGGCGAGGAGGAGCGGCGGCGGCAGGAGGAGTACCGCGCCCGCCAGGAGGCGGCGGCGCTCGAGGCGCAGCGACAGGCCGCCATCGAGTCGGCGCGCGTGCAGGCCGAGAACATCGCCCGCATGGAGGCGATGCGCCACCAGCAGGAGCACGAGCGGCAGCTGACCCACATCAAGGAGTCGAGCGGCAAGAAGCAGTTCGCCGCCATCGCCGGCGGTATCGGCGCGCTCCTCGTGATCGGCGGCGTCGTCACCGGCATCGTCGTATACAAGCAGAACCAGAAGGCGGAGGCCGAGCGCCGCCTCGCGCAGGAGGAGAAGGACCGTCTCCAGGGCGAGATCGACAAGCTCAACCGCGAGAAGAAGGAGGCCGACGAGGCCGTGGCCAAGCTCGAGGACGCCGTCAAGAAGGCCGGCAGCGAGGCCGACAAGGCGAAGGCCATAGCCGCCCTCGAGGAGGCGAAGAACCGGCAGGCCCAGACCACGCGCAACCTCGGCGCGGTGCGCGGCGGCGGGACCGTCGCGCCCGATCGGCCAAAGAAGCAGGTCTGCAAGCAGACCAACGGCACGGTCGTGCCGAGCTGCCCCGAGGGCGACCCACTCTGCAGTTGCAGCTGGCAGTAAGCCTGCGGAGGGGCCGAGCGGCCCCTACATGAGCGCGCGATGGTGTAGCGTGGGGGCGTGGAGAGGCCGCCCATCGCGTTTGCGCTGGATTTTCCCACGATCGCGAGCGCGCGAGCGTTCATGCCGCGCGTGTCCGAGGGGGTGGGCATGCTGAAGATCGGGCTCGAGCTGTTCGTGAGCGAGGGGCCGCCGTGCGTTGCGCTCGGCGCCGAGGCCGGCCTGCCCGTCTTCCTCGACCTCAAGCTCCACGACATTCCGGAGACGGTCGACCGGGCGGTCGCGAGGGCAGCCGCGCTCGGCGTTCGCTACCTGACCGTCCACGCGCAGGGCGGCGCCGACATGCTCGCGCGCGCCGCGGCGAGGGCGCAGAGGGAGGGTGGGCTCGACGTCGTTGCCGTCACGGTCCTCACCTCGCTCGACGCGCGCGATCTCCGTACGGCGGGGGTCGAGGGCACGCCACGCGAGGCTGCGCTCCGCCTCGCTCGCGTCGCGCGCGACGCCGGGGTCGGCGCGTTCGTGTGCTCGGCCGAGGAGGTGGCCGCGATGCGCGGCGAGGTCGGGCGGGAGGCCGTGATCTTCACACCGGGCATCCGCCTCCCGGACGATCCGGCGTCGGACCAGAGGCGAGTCGCCTCGCCTGGCCGCGCGATCGCGGACGGCGCGTCGTGGCTCGTCGTCGGACGCCCGATCCGCGACGCGGCGGATCCGCTCGAGACCTGCCGCGCCATCGCGCGCGCCATCGCCGAGGCCCGCGCGTGACGGCCGAGCGGCGCCTGGTCTGCGGGATCCAGCCGGTGCGCGAGGCGATCCGTGCCCACGGACCGCGCGTCCACAAGGTGGTCGTCGAGTGCGCGCGCGGCGACGCCCTCCCGACGCCGACGCTCCTCGCGCTCGAGCGCTTCGCGCGCGATCACGGGATCGACGTCGAGCGGATGGAGCGATCCGGACTCGATCGCGCGACGCGCGGGGCCCGGCACCAGGGCGCGATCGCGTTCGTGCCGCCCTTCGCGCTCATCGCGCCCTGCGACGTCGACGTCGGGCTCGTCGTGGCGCTCGACGAGATCGAGGATCCGCAGAACTTCGGCGCCATCATCCGCTCGTCGGTGGCGCTCGGCGCCACGGCGATCGTGTGGCCGGAGCACCACGCCGCGCCGCTGTCCGTCGCGACGGTGCGGGCATCCGCCGGCGCGATCGAGGCCGCCGCCCTCTGCCGCGTGACGAACCTGCGGTCCGCCCTCGCGGACTTCAAGGCCCGCGGGGCGTCGATCCTGGGCCTCGACGCGAACGGAACGGACGCGATCGCGAGCCACGATCTGCGCGGCGACGTCGTCCTCGTCGTGGGCGCCGAGGGAAAGGGCCTCCGCCGCCCCGTGAAGGCGGTCTGCGACGCGCTGGTCCGCCTACCGATGTCCGGATCGATCGCCTCGCTGAACGCGTCGGTCGCCTGCGGGATCGCGCTGTACGAGGTCGCGCGGCAGCGCGCCGCGGCCGCGGGAGGGTCGTGATGACCGTCCGCATCGAGCGCGAGGGGCCGCTGTTCGTCGTGTCGATCGACCGGCCGGCCGCGCGCAACGCCGTCGACGGCCCGACCGCGACGGCGCTCGCGGAAGCGCTGCGGGTGTTCTCCGTCGAGGCGTCGGCCCGCGTGCTGATCCTCCGGGGGGAGGGCGAGACCTTCTGCGCCGGCGCGGATCTCCGCGGCTTCGCGGAGGGCCGCGGAAACCGGATCGCGCCCGAGGGCGACGCGCCGATGGGGCCGAGCCGCATGGTGCTTCCGAAGCCGTCCATCGCCGCCATCGAGGGCCACGCGGTCGCCGGCGGGCTCGAGCTCGCGCTCCTCTGCGATCTCCGCGTCGTCGCGGAGGACGCGGTGATGGGTGTATTCTGCAGGCGTTTTGGGGTGCCGCTCATCGACGGCGGGACCGTGAGGTTGCCGCGTCTGGTGGGGCTCGGGCGCGCCCTCGATCTCGTGCTCACGGGACGCCCCGTGGGCGCCACCGAGGCCCACGAGATGGGGCTCGCCAACCGCATCGCCCCCCGGGGCCAGGCCGTGGAGGTCGCCAGGCAGCTCGCCCTCGCCATCGCCGCGTTCCCCCCGCGGTGCATGCTCTCGGACCGCCGGAGCGTGTACGAGGGGATGGACCTCGCGCTGGAGGAGGCGATGCGGCGAGAGCTCGAGCTCGGCGTGGAGGTCCTCTCGAGCGGCGAGTCCCTGGAGGGCGCCACCCGTTTCGCCGCGGGCGAGGGACGGGGCGGGAAGTTCTGATCACGGATCGCGGGGCACAGGCCGCACCAGGTTCCGCGCCTGACGCGTCACCTCGCGTACCCGGGACTCCACGTGGTCCGGATCGAACGGCGACGCGCCGACGTAGCGCCCCGTGACGCTGTCGATCGCGAACGGGAGGAAGTGGACGCCCACCATCGACATGACGACGTGCCGTGCGTCGAGCGACGCGTCGACGTAGCCGGCGCGCTGCCCCTCCCGCGTGAAGTCGGTGGCGAGCTCCAGCACGCCCTGTACGGCGTCCCCGAGCACGCCGCGCATCGCCGGCCCGTCATCGAGCGCCTCGCGGATGAGGAGGCGCGCCACGTGCCGGCGGCGCCCGAGGAGCTCCGTGATCGCGCGCGTGAGGCCGTCGAAGCGGGCACCGTAGGGGGCGTCCCCGAGGCGCGCAAGGTCGAGGACGTCCGCGACCTCCGCGACGAGCGCCGCGAGGACGGCTGCGTAGATCTCCTCCTTGCCGGCGAAGTGGTGGAAGAGGGAGGCCTTGCGGATCCCGACGCTCCCCGCGACGTCGCTCATGCTCACCCCGTCGTACCCGCGCTCGGCGAACAGCGGCGTGGCGAAGACGACGATGTCCTCTCGCCGCACCCGATCCGCGCGCTTTGGCGCCCCGGGACGGCGAGGCGCGCGCTCACGGGCGGTGGCCGCCGGACGGGGCGGCATCGGTCAGGCGACGCCGCGCGAGGCGGGCGCGTCGAGGAGAGGTCGCACGGGCCTCAGGATCTCGGAGACGCGTGCGTGGAGGACGCCCTGGACCTCGCGGGGGACGAGCGACTCGGTCTGGAAGAGCGCGAAGTGGATGTAGTCCGAGAGGAGCTGCGCGAGCCACGCGTCCGGGTCGACCCCCGCCAGGGCGACGAGGTTCCTGGACACGCCCTCGGACTGCAGCGATCCGTCCGACGCCGGCCCCGCGTTCATGAACAGCGTGTCGTAGACACCCGTGCCGGTAGCGAAGCGCGCCAGGCCCTCGCGGATCTCCGTGCCCTTCCCGAGCGCGTCGCAGCGCGCGTGGATCTCGACGAGCCCAGGGTTGATGGCCTCGACGATGGCCTCGGGCCCCGAGAGGCAAGGCGCGAGCATCTGCACGTGACCCCCGTTGACGAGCTGGAAGATCGCGCGCGTGACCTCGAACTCGAGCAGCCCCATGAGGCGCCCGATCTCGGCCACGGTGCGCCGGCCGTCCACGTTGGCGAGCACCGCGACGGCGTCTTCGCCCGGCTTCTTGGCCGAGGGAATCGGGACGGGTATCCAGTCCTCGTTCGGGACCTTCTGGCGGAAGTAGCTCATCTCGTCCATGCGCCGAGCGCCTTCCATGAGGAGCGCGCCTGCGTTGAGGTTGTGGCGGCGAACGATCTGCGACTCGTCGAGGCGGTCGAAGAAGTAGTACGTGCCGTTCGCCACGTGGAGGGCGGCGTAGAAGACCTCCTCGGCCTGCCGCGCCATCATCGGGTAGAGCTGCTCGGACGTGACGTGGCCGAGCGCGATCGCCACCTCGCCGAGGCGCCTCGGGCTACCGGGCCGCTCCGCACGCCGAGCCGTGATGCTGGCTGTCGTCACGCGGACGATCTCCTCGAGCTGCTCCCGCGTCAGGACGCCGAAGCGATAGAGCATCTCGCCGAGGCGCTCGTCGGGCACGGTCGTGAGCACCGAGATCACGAGGCCGCGGTCGAAGAAGAAGGAGCGCCTCCCGGCCGCGGCGACGACCACGAGCTCGCCCACCCACTGGGCCTGCGTCGCGAGCGAGACGACGTCGCAGAGCGCGCCCGGCGTGCGGATCTCGCCGCACATCTTGAGGCTCCCCTGCATCCCCGCGGAGCGCGCGAGGATCACCTCGCCGGGGGAAGGCAACAGCTCGAATTCGCCCGTGCGCGAGCGTAGCTGCTGGCTCGCGACGCGTCCCACGGGGTGGATGGTGCCCGTCGCGTCGACCCGGAGAGACTCGCCGTTCGTCGCCGCCATCGAAAGCCCAGGATACCAAGTCGGCGCCGTCCGTGCTGCAATATGTGGCAGCCGTGAGGGACGAGCGTTGAAGGCGAAGGCGAGGGACCCCGGGGTGCACCCATCCGTCGTGGCGCGAGCGCAGCCGGAGGGGGAGGCGCCGTCGGCCATGCCGTCGCACCCGGAGCGCCGATTCGCGACCCCCGCCGACCTCCGCGTGGCGCTCGCGGCCACGTACATCGCGGACGACCGCACCTCGCTCGTGACCTGGCTCGCGCTCGCGATGCAGAAGCCGCTCCTCCTCGAGGGTCCGCCGGGCGTCGGCAAGACCGATCTCGCGCGGGCCCTCGCGGAGACCCTCGGGCGCCCGCTCCTCCGGCTGCAGTGCTACGAGGGACTCGACGAGTCGAAGGCGCTCTACGAGTGGGACTACGCCAAGCAGATCCTGTACTGCGAGCTGCTGCGCGAGGCGGCGCTGGAGCGCACGCGAGGATCGCCATCGCTGGCCGAGGCGATCGAGGCCTCCGGCGCCGACGAGGCGTTCTTCAGCGAGCGCTTCCTCGTCGCGCGGCCGCTCCTCCAGGCCATCGAGAGCCCCGTGCCGGTGGTGCTCCTCGTCGACGAGGTCGACCGGTCGGATCCGGAGCTCGAGGCGTTCCTTCTGGAGATGCTCGCGGAGAACCAGGTCACCATCCCCGAGCTGGGTCGCCGCTCCGCCGCGCACCCGCCGCTCGTGCTCCTCACCACCAACGGCACGCGCGACATGACCGACGCGCTCCGCCGGAGGTGCCTCCACCTCTTCCTGGACCACCCACCTCCGTCGCGAGAGCTCGAGATCCTGCGGCTGCGGCTGCCGGGCATCGACGCGACGCTGGCCGCGGCCGTCGTGCGCTTCGTCGGAGACCTCCGGAGCCTCGGGCTCCGGAAGCCGCCGAGCATCGCCGAGACGATCGACTGGGCGCGCGCGCTCGTGCTCCTCGGCGCGGGCGCCCTCTCGCCCTCCCTCGTGCGCGACACGATGGGCCTGCTCCTCAAGCACGAGGAGGATCTCCGCGCCGGCGAGGCCGCGACCGCCAGGCTCACCTGAGCTCGGCGACCTGCTCCCCGAAGATCCGCTCGAGGCCCGACAGGAACGCGTCGCCGACCTCCACCTTGTGGCCCTTCCCGGCGCCGATGACCGCCTCGGCGCCTCCGTCGAAGGCGACCACGATCGAGAGCGGGCACTCGCCCCGCGACGCGGCGACGACTCCCGCGGCCCTGCGGAGCGCGTCGTCGGAGACCCTGCTCCCGTCGAGCCGGAGGCGAACCTCCTTGGCCCCCGCCCGGACCGAGTCGACCAGCGGCACGACCTCGTTGACGAACAGCGTGGGCTCACGCGGGCCCTCCTCCTCCTCCGGCGCGTCGTCGTCCCGGCGGGGGAACGTCACCTTGCCGCCGATGAGCACCGGATCGCCGGAGGTGAGCACGTGGGCGTACGTGTCGATCTGGCTCCCGCGGACCTTCGCGGTCACCCGACCGGAGAGATCCTCGAGCTCGAAGAAGGCGACCTTCCCTCCCCCGTCCTTGAAGAGCTTCTCACGGTAGCCCTCGACGGTGCCGGCCACACGCACGACCGACCAGTCCTCCTTGGAGGCCAGCGCCGAGGTGGACTCGATCTCGAGGCGGCCGGCCATCTGCGCGCCCCGAAGGTATCGCTCGAGGGGGTGACCCGACACGTAGAACCCGAGCGACTGCCGCTCGCGCACGAGCATCTCCTTGCGGTCCCACGGCTCCACCTTCGCGTAGTCCCCGGCGCTCGGGGCACCGGCGGGGTCCGGGGACGCGTCGAACAGGCCGAAGAGGTTCGTCTGGCCGCGCTCCCGATCGCGGCTCGCGGCGCGCGAGCGCTCGAGCGCGACGTCCACCGACGCGAAGGCCTGCGCGCGGGTGACCGAGCGTGCCCGCAGCGTCGCGTCGAACGCGCCGCACTGCACGAGCGCTTCGAGGACGCTCTTGTTGATGCGCTTGGCGTCCACGCGCGCCGCGAAGTCGAAGAGATCGGCGAACGGCCCCCCCGCGCGGCGGGCGTCGAACAAGGTCTCGAGGGCAGCGCCGCCGAGGCCGCGTACCGCGCCCAGGCCGAACCGGATCTGCGGGCCCAGGGGATCCTTCACCCGATCGGCGCGCGACACCTTCCTGTCGCCGGCCGGGTGCGAGTAGACGACCTTGAAGTCGTGCTCGCTCTCGTTGACGTCGGGGGGGAGCACCTTGATCCCCATGGCCCGCGCGTCGGCGATCGTGCGCACGACCTTCTCGATGCGGTCCTTGTCGCTCGTCATGATCGCGCAGAGGAACTCGACGGGGTAGTGCGCCTTGAGGTAGGCCGTCTGGTAAGTGATGAGCGCGTACGCGGCGGAGTGGCTCTTGTTGAAGCCGTACCCGGCGAAGTACTCGAGGAGCCCGAAGATGTGCTCCGCCGCCTCCTTCGTGACGCCCTTCGCGAGCGCCCCGTCGACGAAGACGCCCTTCTGCTTGGCCATCTCCTCCGGCTTCTTCTTCCCCATCG
>SXNL01000248.1 GCA_005777185.1 Myxococcales bacterium | reverse complement strand
GAGCTCCTCGAGCCGGGCGAGGAGGCGACGATCCGCGAGGCCGTGCGCGCCCTCGAGGATGCCACGGCCGGGGAGAGCGCCGAGAAGATCCACCTCCGGGTGGACGATCTCGATCACGCCACGAGGGCTTTCGCCGAGCGCCGCATGGACCGAGCGGTCCGCCTCGCGATCGCGGGCAAGCGGCTCGGCGAGGTCGAGAAGTCGGTCGAGCACGCGAAGGGCATCGAGCTCGCTCACGAGGGGACGTTGCCGACTCCGCCGGCGCCTGGTCCACACCTCGGGCCCGCGCCGCCGGAGCGGAGGAGCTGACGCGATGCCTCTCGTGCGCTTCACGGGTTACGGCGAGGCGACCGTCGACGTCGGGAAGACGATCCTCGACGCCGCGCAGAGCGTCGGTGCGCCCGAGGGCTACGCGTGCGGCGGCGTCTGCGCGTGCTCGACGTGCCACGTCTACGTGAAGAAGGGCTTGGATCTCCTCTCCGAGATGGAGGACGAGGAGAACGACATGCTCGACAAGGCCTTCGACGTCCGCGCCGACAGCCGGCTCGGGTGCCAGTCCAGGATCCTGCGCGACGGCGACCTCGAGGTGGAGATCACGCGCGAGAGCCTGCAAGCCTACGAGAACGAGCACCCGGAGATGCGGGGGAAGTACGTGAAGCGAGGGTGAACGGCCTCGGTCACGTCGACCCTAGCTTCCACTGCGTCGCCTTCCCCACGTACTCGAGCATGCGCTGGCTCCCGTAGCCGAGCCTCGAGACCGCGAGCGTGGGCAGGTGGGCCTCGTCGCGCAGGCCACCCCACGCGAAGCCGAGCTCGAACGTGTCCGGGCGCGCGGCGACGAGGTCGGAGAGGAGAGACGCCGCGGCGTGATCGCAGTCTCCCTCCTGCACGTAGAAGCCCACGTGGAGATCGTGCTTCTTCCGGTAGGTCTCGAGCTCGCTCACGACGCGGAGGCGCGTGCTGTACACGGGGAGGCCCGCGTCGGTCTGGACGGCGTCGAGGAGGCTCGCGCCGTTGAAGAGGACGCTCTGGCCGTTCGCGACGTGGCCTGTGTCGCACGCCGCCTGGAGATCACCGGCGAAGTGGAAGAACTGGATCTCTCGGGGCGGATCGTACGCCACGCCGTGGATCGTCTGGGCGGTCGCGGACACGCCCTCGACCTCGTCACGGAGGAACGACGCGACGGCAGCGACGTGCACGCCGCGCGCGTTGAGGGCGCGCACCAGGTCCGAGAGGAACTCCGGCGTGCTCCGCAGGGACTTGATCTCCACGATCGCGGAGATGTTGGGCTTGCCGGTGACCGCGCAGTGCTCAGCGACGGCGCGCTGGATCGGCCAGGGGGGCGCGAACGTGTTCAGCATGCAGGCCTCGTCGGACGACGACCGAGGCTCCTTCGCCATCTCCGCGACGGCGACGTCGAGATCCTCGGCGCGCGCCAGGCAGAGCGCGCGCCCGAAGAGGTCGAGCCACGAGTCGATCTCCACGCCGCCGAGGCCGGTCTTGCGCGTCTTGCGCACGTCCTTGTACTGGCAGACGCCCATGTTCTCCTGGACGGTGTCCGCGGCCGACGCGTGAGCGATGAGGGACGTGTCGAGCACCCTCTCCATCACCTCCGTGAGCGCCTGGGGATCCTTCCGGACCTTCTCCCACTCCGCGATGACGTCCTGGTCGACGAAGACATCCCACTCGATGCCGGACAGGTGGTGCGGGCTCTCGTCCTCGAGCGGGGCGAGCGCGTTCCGGTACGTGCCGAACGCCGCGATCACGGGGTTGTTCTCGAACATCGGCATGATCTTCTGGCCGTCGGCGCCCGCGTCGATGGCGGCGCGGACGTCCTCGAAGACGTCGGGCATCAGGAAGGCCAGGATCCGGCGCCAGCGCGCGTCCGCCAGGAGGGCAGGCGCGGCGCCCATGAACGCGCCGTGGCCGTAGAACTGCGTGCGGATCGGCGTCAACTTGAAGGAGGGCGGCACGAACGGCAGGTCGTCGATCTTGTCCCAGATCTGCGCGCCGAACTGCACGAACTCCGCCCCGAGGATGCGCGCCTCGGCGCCCAGCTGCCGCCTGCGCCGTCGCAGAAGCGACGAGATGCGGGCGAAGAGCGCCTCGATCTTCGCCCACAGGCGGCCGACGAGCGAGAAGAACCGGAAGCTGAGCTTGTCCTCCGCGCTCACCTTGGGCCGCGCCAGACGCTGCGGCTTGCCCCCGTCGCCTCGGGTCGTCACGTCGCCGTCATCTCCACCGCGGCGCGACGTACTGCTTCACCATGGGCCCGACGAGGTGCAGGTGATCCATGTGCGTACGCTGGCTCTTGCCGTCGAAGCCCCGTACGTGGAGGCCGCGGTCGTCGACCCGGGAGAGGAGCACCATGTCGCGCTCGCACGGCTCGCGGTCGACGGGCGTCCGCCGCGCGCCGATCTCGCGCAGCACCGCCGACGTGGCCTCCGTGGTGCTCGCGTACTCGGGCGGCACGATGGCCGAGTGGGTGATGACCAGCGTCTTCTTGCCGTCCTTCGCGTCCTTCGCGAACCGGGTGAAGTTCGAGAGCCCCCGCACGTCGACCTTCTCGTCGCCCTGGCCACCGGTCTTCGTGTCCGGATACTTGTAGGATGCATGCAATCCGTCGAGGAGGATCACGCTGTCCGTCATGGCGTAGTAGCGGTCGACGCCGAGGATCTTGGAGACGGCGGCGTAGCCCGCGCTCCAGGCGACGAGGCCGATGCGGCGGGGGTGCAGGCGAGGACGCGAGGGATCCTTGGGCAGCTGCGCCTCGAGCGCGGAGAGCGTCTCGCGTGTCATGCGGTCGAAGCGGCTCGGGTCGGAGAGCGCGTCGGCGTACGGCCCCGAGCCGAACGCGCCGAACGACGCCGACACGACGACGGCGTTCGTCCCGCTCTCCTTCCACTCCTTCTCGACCACCATCGCGGCGTTGAAGTGGAACACCAGGTCCACGCCGCCGTCCGCGCCGACGAAGCAGCTCGCGCGCTTCGCGGCGCACGCGGCGCCCCACTTCGGAGCCATGTAGCCGCCGAAGCTCGTCCCGTGCCACGGCGCGAACTCGATCGGCCTGACGGCCGGCGCGATCCCGATTGCCACCCGAGCGCGAGGCGCTCCACCGATCGCGCCGGCGATACCGCCGGTGGCCGCCTTGACGTCGAACGGTCCGGTGAGCCCCTGCGCGGCCGAGCCCACGGGCCCCGTGCTGGCGAGCACCGTCGCGACGACCCCCACCCCGAGGGCCCCCTTGAGCACTCCCCCCCTCACAGGCGGAGCCCCGGGGCAGGGAAGTGGGAGCACATCTCGCGCACCTCGGCCTGCGTGGACGCCTGGAGATCCGTGTCACCCGGGGCGGACACGACGCGATCGATCATCTCCGCGATCCGCAGCATCTCCGCCTTGCCCATGCCCCGCGACGTCACCGCCGGCGTGCCGATGCGGAGGCCCGAGGGGTCGAAGGGCTTGCGTGGATCGAAGGGCACGGCGTTGTAGTTGAGGACGACGCCGGCGCGATCGAGCGCCTGGGCGGCGGCCTTGCCCGGGACGTTCTTGCTCGTGAGGTCGATGAGCATGAGGTGGTTGTCCGTGCCGCCCGTCGTGACGCCGTACCCCCGCTCGAGCAGGGCCGCCGCGAGCGTCTTCGCGTTGGCGACGACGGCCTTCGCGTACGCGACGAACGAGGGTTGCGACGCCTCGAGCGCGGCGACGGCGATGCCCGCGGTGGTCTGGTTGTGGGGCCCGCCTTGCAGGCCGGGGAACACGGCGCGGTCGATCGCCTGCGCGTGCTCCTTCTTGCAGAAGATCATCCCGCCGCGCGGCCCGCGGAAGGTCTTGTGCGTCGTCGACGTGACCACGTCCGCGACGCCGATGGGCGAGGGGTGCACGCCGGCGCACACGAGGCCCGAGATGTGCGCGATGTCGGCCGCGAAGATGGCCCCGACCTCGTCGGCGATCGAGCGGAACGCCTCGAAATCGAGCGTGCGCGGGTAGGCGGTCGTCCCGCACCAGAGGAGGCGAGGCCGGTGCTCGCGGGCGAGGCGGCGCACCTCGTCCATGTCGATGCGGTGATCCTCGCGGCGCACGCCGTAGGGGACGCTCTTGAAGAACTTGCCCGTGATCGAGACGGAGTGGCCGTGCGTCAGGTGGCCGCCTGCGGGGAGGCCGAGGCCCATGACGGTGTCGTGTGGCTTCAGGAAGGCGAGGTACACCGCGAGGTTCGCCGGGCTCCCGGAGTAAGGCTGCACGTTCACGTGGAGGTCATCGGGCGCCATCGGGCGGCCCGCGTGCTCGAGGAACAGGCGGCGGAGGCGCGCGATCGCCAGCTCCTCCACCTCGTCGATGACCTGCTGCCCCTCGTAGTAGCGCTTCTTCGCGTACCCCTCGGAGTACTTGTTGCCGAGGCACGACCCCATGGCCTCGAGCACGGCGCGGGAAGCGTAGTTCTCGCTCGCGATGAGCCTGACCGTCTCGTGCTCGCGCCGGTTCTCGTCGGCGATGAGGCGCGCGACGTCCGGATCGCGCTCGGCGAGCTCAGGGTCCAGCATTGTGCCCGATTGAACCCGAAAAATCATTCCCCGTCGACCTCAAAACGCCCTAGTAGTACAGGGAGATGCGAGAGGTACCGGCCAGGCACTGGACCCGCCGCTTCGGTCACGTCGCCGTTGCCGCTGCGTTCTTTGGCGCGGGCATGGTCGCGGCGACGACCGGCGTGGCGCGCGCCGACGAGGACGAGGACGACCGGAGCTGGCTGACACGCAAGTCGCGCGTGCGCGACGGGCTCGCGCCCGGCCTCAGCTTGGGCGTCGGCTTCGCAGGGTCGAGCGGGTACCCCAACGACGTGAAGCTCCAGGGCAAGCCGGACTACTACTCGAGCTCGGACTTCCTGGTGGGGCGGACGGTCACGCCCCACCTCATGGGCGCGCTCACCGACTGGTTCAACTTTGGCTTCATGCTGAACCTCGGCACGTACTCGAGCGCGCACTGGGAGTCGACGGGAGGCGGCGCCGGCGTGCGCTTCGAGGTCTTCCCCCTGTGGAGCAGGGAGCGCAACCCGGCGCGTAACCTGGGCCTCTACGGCCAGGGCGGGATCGGTTGGGGGCGCCTGCACAACACCACCGGCGACTACCCGGACGCCGACGCCGTGCAGTCGTACATCGGGGCGGGGGCCTTTCACGAGATCACCGTCGCGCGGTGGGTGTCGAGCCACCTCGCGCTCGGACCGTACGCGCAGTACGATCTCGTGAAGGCCGACGCCTTCGAGCGCCACGCGCTCTCGCTCGGCCTCCGCACGGTGTGGTACGGCGGTCGCTGATGCGGTGGAGATCGGCGCGCTCGGCGCGATGGGCGCGACGCGCGGTACCGGCGTGATCGCCGCGATCGGCACGCTCGATCCTTTCGGACTGAAGGGCCAGATCCTCGACGGCCAGTACCGGGTGGACGAGGTCGTCGGCGAGGGCGGCTTCGGCGTCGTGTACCGTGGCCATCACCTCGGTCTCCGCGAGCCCATCGCGGTGAAGTGCCTGCGGCTGCCCCCGCAGCTCGGCAGCCCGGCCGTGGAGGCGTCGTTCGTGCAGCGCTTCCGCGACGAGAGCCGCCTGTACTACCGCCTGTCGCAGGGGAGCCTGCACATCGTCCGCAGCATCGCCGCGGGGACGACCGTGAGCCCGACGATGGGCACCACTGTGCCGTACATGGTGCTCGAGTGGCTCGAGGGCCGCTCCCTCGCGGAAGATCTCGCGATCCGGCGCGCGCGTGGCGACGCGGGGCGGCCTCTCGCGGAGGTGATCGCGCTCCTGGACGGCGCCGCGGAGGGCCTCGCGTTCGCGCACGAGGGCGGCGTGGTCCACCGCGACGTGAACCCCGGGAACCTGTTCCTGCTGTCGAGCCCCGGGCTCGGGCCGCGGGTGAAGGTCCTCGATTTCGGCGTGGCGAAGATCATGAGCGACCACGCGCTCTCCCTCGGTCCGCGTGCCCAGACCCTCGGGTCCATCCGGATGTTCTCGCCGGCGTACGCGGCGCCCGAGCAGTTCGACGAGGCCTTCGGGGACGTGTGCGCGGCGAGCGACGTGTACTCCTTCGCGCTGGTCCTCGTCGAGGCGCTGCGCGATCGACCGGCGATGGATGGGGAGACGATCGTCGAGCTGGCGATGGCCGCGCGCGACAGGGCCCGGCGGCCCACGCCGCGCCACTTCGGGCTGGATCTCGGCGACGAGGTGGAGGCGGTGTTCGCGCGGGCGCTCCAGGGCGATCCCAGGCAGCGCTTCGCCACGATCGGTCCGTTCTGGCGCGCGCTCTGCGTCGCGGCGAGGACGCCGACGGCGTTCGGCTCGGTGAGCACGCGCACGGCGAAGATGCAGCCGATGAGCGAGGCCGACGCGCAGCGCAGGCTCCACCCGGACAGCTCGCCGCCGGCCATTCCTGCGAGCCCCGCCACGCCCGCCATGACGACGCTCGCGATGGCCGGCGCGCCGCCACGTCTCCCGACGCCGCTGCCGGGCCCGCCGCCGGCGCCCCCGGAGAACGTCCCGCCAACGTACGAGGAGCCCCTCGAGCTGCCGCGCAACTCGGGCCCGCTCGTCGTGGTCGGGCTCGTGGTCGCGGGGCTCGTCGTGGTCGGAGTGGTGCTGCTGCTGAGGGCGCTGCGCGTGCTGTGAACGGCGGGCGGCGGACGCGGGGAGCGCGAGCAGGGCAAGCCCGGCGCCCTGTGTAGGGAGACGTCGTCTGTTTCGAGCGCAAGTGAGAACGATCGGCGCCTCGCGGGAACAATTGCGTCGTCGTCGTGGAACGGTCGCCGAAACTCCAGTAAAGTTAGTGTTCGCCCAGGGCAGCGCCGACGTGGCTCGCTGGTGCGGTCGAGGTGTGGCATGCGTCGTTTTCTTCCCATTGCATCTGCGGGCGCCCTTCTCGTCCTGATCGTGTGGGGATGCGCGGGCGGCACCGACCGCACGGTCGCGGTCATCGAGGGGCAGGACGGCTCCACCGGCTCGAGCGGCGGACCTGGCAACAACCCCGACGCGGCGACCGGGCTCTCCGAGGCCGGGACGGGCGCGCCCTGCGTGAAGAACGAGGACTGCAAGGGGCCGAACATCTGCCAGAACGGGCTCGCGTGCATGGGCGGCTTCTGCGTCGCGACCGGCAAGCCGATGAACTGCGACGATGGCATCGCGTGCACCAACGACAGCTGCGACGCGAACATCAACGCCTGCGTCCACAAGGCGGTGGACGCGAACTGCCCGGCGAGCTCGTACTGCGACGAGAAGCTGAACTGCGTCCAGTCGCTCCCGTGCACGCCGGGCGACTCGGTGTGCGACCGGCTCAACATCGACGCGTGCGACGGCCTCTGGGCCTGCGACGCCGTGCGGAAGCTGTGCATCCACGCGCCCAAGCCGTGCCCCGATCGTGCGAACGCCGCGACGAAGTGCATCGCCACGGGACCGACGGCGAACTGCTCGTGGTCCTGCAACGCGTCGTTCGTCGACACCAACGGTGACCTGAACACGCCGCCGCCCGGCACGAGCAACGGCTGCGAGTGCAAGATCACGGACGCCATCGACAAGCCGACCCTCGCGATGGTCGACGGCAACTGCGACGGCATCGTGGGGAACGAGGCGAACGCCATCTTCGTCGACATCTTCACCGGCAACGACGCGAACGCCGGCACGAAGGCGTCGCCGCGCCGGACCATCACGGCGGGGATCGCCGCGGCCGCAGCCGCGGTGCCCATCAAGGACGTCTACGTGTCGCGAGGAACGTACAGCGAGACGGTCACGATGGCCGAGGGGGTGAGCGTCTACGGTGGCTACGACGCGTCGCTCGGGTGGAAGCGCTCCAGCGCGGTCTCCGCCGCGGCCGTCATCGACAGCCCGCAGACGTACGGCGTGCTCGCGTCGGGCCTGTCGGCCCTCGCCGAGATCCAGCTGATGACGGTGAACACCGTCAACGCGGCCGGCCAGGAGGGCAACGGCGACGGCAGGAGCAGCATCGGCATCGTGGTCGTGAACGCAACGGGTGGCTTCACCGTCAACGGCTGTACCGTCAACCCCGGCTCTGGCACGGGCGGCGCGGACGGAGCCGGTGGACCGACGGGGGCGGGCGGCAACAACGGGGGCGGCGCGTCCGCGATGACCCCCGGCGGCGGCGGTGGCTCGCCGTGCGGGGCGCCCGCGG
>SXNL01000247.1 GCA_005777185.1 Myxococcales bacterium | reverse complement strand
GCTCGGGCTCGGGCTCGGGCTCGGGCTCGACGTGAGGAAAATGAGGGGATGCCTCAGGGGCCCGGCCTGACGCCCACCAACGGTGGAGCGTGCGCTCACTTCCTCCGGAGGCGCGAGAGGACGCGTCCCCACGCGCTGGGGGGCGGAGCGGCCGGGGTGTCGGCCACGCGCGCGGGTCGCGGAGGCGGGGCGGAAGGCGGGCGGGACGCGCCCGTGCCCCTCGTGCGCGACCGCATCGCCGCCTGATCCTCGGGCGCGAGCGAGACGCCACACGCCGCGCACCTCGCCGCACCGGCGTCGTTCGGCCTGTGGCACATCGCGCACAGAACGGCCTCTCCCGGCGGGCCGGAGACCTGGCCCCTCCCCGAGGAACGCGGCCTCGACCGGTCCTCGACGACGGTGGCGTCGGGCCGGCGGCGATCGTGCATCACCCGCGTCCTCGCCTCGTCGTCGGGATCCGGCTCCACGTCCGAGAACGAAGGCGCCGCGACCGTCGTCCGGGCCCAGCTGGGTGCCTCCGGCTCGTCGTCGATGTCGAAGCTCGGCAGCGCGTCCAGCACCTCGTCGATCGCCCGTCTGAGCTCGCGGGCCACCTCCACCATCGTCGCGAAGCGCGCGTCAGGCCGCTTCGCGAGGCAGCGGCGCACGGCCGCGTCGAGCGCGGGCGGGATCCGGGCCGCCGGCGCGCGATCGACGAGCGGCTCCGGCAGCGTGTTCAGATGGTTGTGGATGAGCGCGGGCATCCCTCCCTCCTTGAACACCGGGGTCCCCGTCAGCGCGCGATAGAGGAGCGCGCCGAGGGCGTAGATGTCGGTCCGCGCGTCGACCCCCCGCGCGAGGATCTGCTCCGGGGCCATGTACTCCAGGGTGCCGACGAGCATCCCGGTGCCCGTGAGCTGCGTCTGCTGGCTCATCGACTTCGACACGCCGAAGTCGAGCACCTTCACGTACCAGTCATCGGCAGCGCGCGGCACGATCATCACGTTCCCCGGCTTGAGGTCGCGGTGGATGATCCCCGCCGTGTGAGCGACGTGAAGCGCCTCGCAGATCTGGATGCCGACGTGCACGCCCTCCGTCACGGGGACGCGCCCCTCGCGCCGGATGTACTTCGACAGCGACTCGCCCGGCAGGAACTCCATGACGAAGTACAGCTCCCCGGCGTCGCCCCGCCCGAGATCGAAGACCTCGACGATGTGTTCGTGCTGGAGCCGCGCGGTGTTCTTCGCCTCGCGCAGGAACCGCTCCGCCGCTGGGTCCTCGATGTCGACGCCCTCCTCCCCGCGTATGAGCTTCACGGCGACGGGCCGCTCCATGCGGGTGTCCACCCCCCTGTACACCACGCCCATGCCCCCCTGGCCGAGCTTGGCCTCGAGCCGGTAGCGGCCGCCCAGCAAGCGCGGCAGATCCTCCTCGCGGTCGTCGCCCATGGCTCACCGCCAATCGTAACACGGGTCGCTTGACGGCCGGAGGCTGCGGCCGGACGCTCGGCACCAGGGCGTGCTACGAAGAGGGACGATGGATGCCCGCGTCCACAGGCGTTTTCTCGATTACCGGGATCGGCACGAGTACTTCGGGCGCGACCTGCCCCGCCTGGACCTCGCGCGCTTCACCGAGCTCGACCTCGAGTTCCGGGGCCTCGACGCCAAGGGCGAAGATGCGCGCGACGACGAGGAGCAGGCGCGCTTCGCCGAGCTGGCGAAGGTCCTCCTCATGGATTGACGGGTCAGGGCTGGCGCGCGCTCACGTACCCGTGCGGCGCCGGCTCGCGTCGCGGAGCGTGATCTGGGAATGGCGGGGCGACCTCGAAGGCGCCAGGTTCGCGTGGAGCCGCGCGGTCTCGAGGATGCGCTCGCAGAGCGTCGCGTAGTCGATGCCGGCCCCCTCGGCGATCTTGGGCAGCAGCGAGGTAGGCGTCATGCCCGGGAGCGTGTTCACCTCGAGCACGTACTCGTTCTCGCCCTCGGTCACGAGCAGGTCGACCCGGCACGCGCCGGAGCATCCGAGCGCGCGAACGGCGCGCTCCGCCAGGTTCATCGCGCCGCGCACACGCGTGACGGGGAGCCGAGGCGGGCAGACGTACTCGGTCTCCCCGGACGTGTACTTCGCGGCGAAATCGTAGAGGCCGCCGTCCTTCGGGACCACCTCGATGGCGCCGAGGACGCGACCGTCGAGGAGGCCCACGTGCACCTCGGTGGCCTTGATGAAGCGCTCCACGAGCGCGAAGCTGTCGTGTTGCAGCGCAGCCTCGATGCCGCGGTGCAACTCCTCGATGTTCCCGGCCTTGGCGAGGCCCACGCTCGACCCCTCGCCCCGTGGCTTCACGATGACGGGGAAGCCGAAGTTCGCGTGAAGGTCCACCAGCTCTGGCAGGTCGTCCTCCTTCGCGACGTAGTACGGGGGTGTCGGCACGTTGTGAAGGCGGAAGAGCTCCTTGGCCTTGAGCTTGTCCATCGCGAGCGCCGAGCCGAGGACGCCCGACCCGGTGTACGGGATGTGGAGGAGCTCGAGGAGCCCCTGGACGCAACCGTCCTCGCCGCCCCGCCCGTGCAGTGCCAGGAACGCCACGTCGATGTTGGCCTCGCGGATCTGCTCGTCGACGCCTCGGACCCCGTCGACGACGACGCGCACCACGTTGTGACCGCGACCCTCGAGGGCGCGTGCCACACCCTCGCCCGTGCGGAGCGACACTTCCCGCTCCGCGCTCGTTCCCCCCATCACGACACCCACGCGTCTCTTCTTCATCGTCGACCTCGCAAGCCCGACCTCAGGGTCGTGACCTCATCGGATCCAACAAACAGGCCATCTCGAAGCGCAAACAATTCCATGTGGTTATGTGAAGGTGTGCCGTGGGCGCGTGTCCACGCGGCCACGACCGCGTGCCCGCGGCCCGCATGGGTGGGCGAGCACACCGCACCCCTAACCCGCCTCGCTCGCGAGGGCAACTTTTGCGACGTGCACGCCCGACCTCACGCGCGAGCACGTCGTCGAGGAGCGCGACGCGCGCCTCTCAGGCCCGTCGCAAAACCCGCGGGGCCTAGTCGATCTCGAGCAGGACGACGGTGATGTTGTCCTTGCCACCGCGCGAGTTGGCGAGGTCGATGAACTCCTTCGCTGCGGTGACGCCGCCCTTGGCGATGATGGGCGCGATGTCGGCCTCGCGCAGGTACCCGTGCAGGCCGTCGCTGCAGAGCAGGAAACGTGCGCCCGCCGTGAGGTGGACGATCTTCGTGTCGACCTGCACGTAATCCCGGTTGCCAACCGCGCGCGTGATGACGTTCCTGTGAGGTGACTTCTTCGCTTCCTGGGGGGTGATGAGGCCCTGCTTCAACTGCCACGCGATCAACGTATGATCTTCCGTGAGTTGTTCGACCTTGTCGCCCTGGATGAGGTAGATGCGGCTGTCGCCCACCTGAGCCGTCACGGCGTACTCGCCGAGGACGAGGAGCGCGCTCACGGTCGTGCCCATGCCGCTCTTCTGATGGTCCATCTCCGCCATCGAGAAGACGATGTAGGTGGCGGCCTGGACGGCGCTCTCCATGAGCCTGCAGGCGGCGCGTACGTCCTCCTCGAGCGCAGGCTCGGCCAGCTCGTGCAGGCTGGAGATCCCTCGCTTGACCATGCCGAAGACCGTCTCGACCGCCTCCTGGCTCGCGATCTCCCCGGCGGCGTGCCCCCCCATCCCGTCGCCAACGACGTACAAGCCGAGCTGGTCGTCGAAGAAGAACGCGTCCTCGTTGGTCGTCCGCTTGCGGCCTACGTCCGTGAGGGCAGTCCCAGTTCGACGGAGCGGGGCGTTTGTGGCTCCGGGGGGGCTCTGGGTCATGAGCGCTCTCGGTGGAATATAGCAAACCGCCAGGATCTCAAACGACAAAGCGCCTCCCGCGGCCTTCGGCGACCGGTCCTCGGCGCGCGCGAGGCGTGGCGCCACGCCGGCCGGCACACGAAAAGCGACCGTGGCCCGCCCCGGCCGGGGTACGCTCGGCCCGTGTCGGACGGTTCCCAGGCGGGCCGCGCGGGGCGCGGGGTGCGGGGCGCCGAGCTCCTCCTGGGGCTCCTGGTGCTCGGGGTGGTGGCGATGATGATCGTCCCCCTGCCCACGGCGCTCCTCGACCTGCTCCTCGCCGCAAACCTGTCGGCGTCCATCGCGATCCTGCTGGTGGTGCTCTACGTGCCGCGCGCGATGTCGATCGCGACGTTCCCGACGGTCCTCCTCCTCACGACCCTCCTCCGGCTCGCGCTGAACGTATCGTCGACCCGCCTCATCCTGCTCCAGGCCGACGCCGGCGAGGTCATCCGCGCGTTCGGGAGCTTCGTGGTGCGGGGCAACTACGTCGTGGGCGGGGTCGTCTTCCTCGTGCTCACCGTCATCCAGTTCGTCGTCATCGCTCGGGGCTCCGGTAGGGTCGCGGAGGTCGCCGCGAGGTTCGTCCTCGACGCGACGCCAGGAAAGCAGCTCGCCATCGACGCGGAGCTTCGCGCCGGCACCATCGACGGCGCCGAGGCGCGGCGCCGCCGCCGGGAGCTCGCGCGCGAGGGCCAGTTCTACGGCGCGATGGACGGCGCGATGAAGTTCGTGAAGGGAGACGTCGTCGCGTCGCTCGTCATCACGCTCGTCAACCTGGCCGGGGGCCTCGCCATCGGCGTCGGGCAGCGCGGGATGCCGGCCGTCGATGCGCTCAAACGCTACGGCCTCCTCACGATCGGCGACGGCCTCGTGACGCAGATCCCCGCGCTCGTCCTCAGCACCGCCGCGGGCGTGCTCGTCACGCGGACGGCGAGCGAGGAGCCGGACACTCCGCTCGGCGAGGAGCTGTCACGAGAGCTCCTCGCCGAGCCCCGGGCGCTCCGCGTGGCGTCGGTGTTCATCCTCCTGCTCGCCGCGGTGCCCGGCCTACCCGCGTTCCCGTTCCTGATCCGGGGGACGCTCGTCTTCGTGGTGTCGCGGGCCCGCTCCCGGCGCCTCGCGCGCGAGGCCGCGGGGGCGGAGTCCGCGCTCGCGCGGCCCGACAGCGTGGGCGGGCCGGCGTTCATCCCCGTCGTCGACCCATGGTCCGTCGAGGTGTCTCCGGATCTCGCGGCTCTGCTCGACACGAAGGCCGGGATCCGCGCGGGCCTCCTCGGCCTGCGCGAGCGGTTCTTCGCCGACCTCGGCGTCCCGCTCCCGACGCCTCGCGTGCGCGTCACGGATGCCCTCGCCCCGCGCTCCGTGCGCGTCTCGGTTCACGAGGTGCCCGCGGGTACGCTGTCGCCACCCGACGGCCTCGCCGACGCGTCCGTCCCGGCGTGGGTCGAGGCCGAGTGCCGCGCCGTGCTCGCCCCCAGGGCCGCGGATCTCCTCGGCATCGCCGAGACGCAGCGGCTCCTCGACACCCTCGAAGCCGTCTCGCCGGCCGCCGTTCGGCAGGTGGTCCCGAAGCCCATCAGCGTGCCGCTCCTCGCGGAGGTCCTTCGCCGGCTCGTCGACGAGGGCGTGAGCGTCCGCGATCTCGGGGCGATCCTGGAGGCCCTCGCTGCCGCCGCGACGACCGAGAGGGATCCGCTCGCGCTCGCCGAGCACTGCCGGACGCACCTTCGCCGCGCGATCACGTTCAAGTTGACCGCCGGGTCAGGGACCCTCGCGGTCGTCACCGTCGATCCCACGATCGAGGACGCGGTCCGGCGGGCGGTGACCCGCACCGCGAACGGGGCCTTCCTCGCCTTGCCTCCCGCCGTCGCGCGCGACATCATCGCGGCCGCGCGCCGCGCGACCGGCGAGGCCGAGGCCGCGCGCGCCCAGCCGGTCGTCCTCACCCACCCGGACATCCGTCGCTTCACGAGGAAGCTCCTCGAACCGGAGCTCCCCCACGTCGCCGTCGTGAGCTTCGCCGAGCTCCTCCCCGAGGTCGCCTTGCTTCCCGTCGCGCGCGCCCACCTCGGCGGTATCGGGACCTGACCGGGGAACTCGAGAGGGCCGCACCCCCCCCTCGGGCCCGACTACCGCCGGACGACGCGCCGCGGCATCATGCCCATCTTCATCACGAGCTGCTTGGCCTCGCGCTCCAGGAGCGGGTGGACCTTCTTCTGCCCGATGAACATGCCGAGGAGGTGCGGGTTCATGTCCGCGAGCTTCCGCAGCACCCGCCCGACGCCCTTGATGTCGTTGTTCGCCGCGTACGCGAACGCCCGCGCGCGCCACATCTGCGCCTTGACCTCGGCCAGATCGGGGTCCTCCGGGTTGAACAGGTCGAGCGTGTCGATCGCCTTCTTCGCCTGACCCGTGCGCGCCCACGCCTCGCTCGCGACCGTGGCGAACATCGCACGCGTCTTGGGCTCCTGCTGCTTGCCCAGGTCGAGCGCCTCCGTGAGCGCCTTCGCCTCCTGCACCTCGCCGAGCGTGAGGTGGATCAACGCCCGCATCGCCCGCACCTGCGCCGCCACGGGGGCGAGCTGCTTGTCGAGCTTGATCGCCTCGAGCGTGAGCAGCGCAGCGCGCGGGTCATCCTGCATCAGGAGCTGCGCCTTCGCGAGCGCGGCGGACGTGTCGTCCTTCTTGAAGTCCGCCCCGAGCTGCTCGAGCGCCTTCTTGCGCGCCTCCTCGGAGTCCGCGCCCTTGAGGAGGGCGCCGATCTTCATGTTCTTGTCGAGGTACCGGCGGAGCCTCACGGCACCTCCGGCCGCGATGACCGTCACCGCGCCCGCCACCGCCTTGGGCCACCACCCCCACTGCGCCGGCAGGAAGAGCGAGATGATCCACGCGATCGCGACCACCCCCGCGCCCCTCAGAACGAGCTTCTTGAAGTCCACGGGCGGCTTGTCGGGGCCCTGGCCCCCGGTGAGCTGTCGGAGCTCCTTCTGGACCTCGTCCTTGTTCGGACGCTTGCCCTTCTTCTTCTTCTTCGCGTCGTCTGGCTCGGCGACGCGGCCGAAGCCGCCGGGTGGTTGCACCGCGCCCTCGCCGGGGGGCCTCTCGTCCGTGTCCTTCACGCGCGCGACATACCCCGGCGTTTTCAGCGTGTCCAGCGCTGCGCGAGCAGGGGGTACACGACGTCGCCCATCGCGCGGATCTGCGCGATGTGGTCGCCCGCCTTGTCCCCCTCGTAACCGTACACGTGCAGGCCCCCCTCGTGCGCCTCGTACACGGGCTTCATGGACAGCGGGCCGAGGTCCACGCTCGGCCTCGCCCGCGGCACACGGAGGGTGTCGAGCATCACGGTCGTGGTCTCCTCGACGGTCGGATACGTGAACGTGGGTACGCGGGAGTGGGTCACGACGAAGAGCTTCTCGCCTCGTATCGCCATGCGGGCGTAGGCGAACGTCCGCTCGAGCGGGCGCACGTTCACCTCCTTCTTCTTGTTGTCGGCGTAGCTCGTGAAGAGGCCATCCGCCACGAGGACGGCGTCGATCTGGCTCGCGATCGCGTCGCGGTCGAGGAGGCTCTTGATCGACGCGTACCCTGCGCTCCACGCGCTCACCGCCACCCTCCCGGGCCGCGCGCCCTCCAGCTCCTTCACCTCCCCGGTCGCCTCCGCGACCTGCGCCATGAGCCGCTCCCAGGCCTGGGGCCTCGCGTAGGTGCTGGAGTACCCCCTGGAGCCGACCCCCAGGTTCACGCTCACCACGACCGCCGACAGGCGCGCGCGCGCGATGTTCGCCTCCTGGTTCGGAGGGACGCCGTGGAAGTGCACGAGCACGTCGTACTTGCCGTCCTGGACCGTCAGATCCTGCGGCACGTAGACGTGGCAGAGCGGGGTGGATCTCCGGAAGGCCCGGACCACGGCCCGGCCACGCACGGCGGTGGGCGCGGGGGACGCGGGCTCGACCGCGGCCTGTGCGGGTGGATCGGGCGGCGGCTGTGGCGGCGACCGCGTGCACGCCGTCAAGCCGAGGAGGAGCCAGCCTGCGCGGAGGGCCTGCACCCGCGTATTCTTGCACAGTGCAGGAGAAGCGCCCGCACGGAGGAATTATCGTGAGAAACCGCGCGGTTCCACCGGGAAACCGCGCGGTCGCTCGTCCTTCGAAGCGGCTCGCGAGCCTTCGCCCGCGTGCGCGCTACTCGTCCTTGTCGTCGTCCGTCTTCATGACGGGCAAGTTGCCGAGCTTCTGCTTGATCAGCTCGCCGATGGTGCCCCCGGCCTTTTCGCCCGCCTCCGAGGTCGCCTTCTTCGGGGCCTTGGACTCGCGCTTCTCGGCCTTGGCCGGCGCGGCCGCCGCCTCGCCGATCCGCATGGAGAGGGTGACGCGCCTGTCCTGCGAGTCGACGTTGGCGATCTCGGCCTGGATCTCGTCGTCGATCGCGAGCGGGCGGGGGTTCCCGTCCTCTCCCATCGGCTCGAGGATGTCCGACGAGGGGATGAGCCCCTCGACGCCGTCGCGGATGCGGACGAACACGCCGTAGTCGACCGTCGAGATCACCTTGCAGGTGCACACCTTGCTCGGTGGGAACTCGTTGAAGATGTTCGGCCACGGATCGTCGAAGAGCTGCTTGATGCCGAGAGACACCTTCTTCTCGTCGTGGTTGATCGAGAGGATGATGGCCTCGACGCCCGCGCCCTTCAGGAACATGTCGGCCGGGTTGACGACCTTGGCCGTCCACGAGAGGTCGCTCTTGTGGACCATGCCGTCGACACCGTCCTCGATGCCGATGAAGACGCCGTAGTCGGTGATGCTGCGCACCACGCCGCCGATCTTGTCGCCGGGGGAGTACTTCTCGGTGAAGAGCGTCCACGGATCGGGCTCGAGCTGCTTGAGCCCGAGCGAGATGCGCTTGGCCTTCGCGTCGACCTCGAGCACCTGGCAGTCGAGCTCCTGCCCGACCTCGAGGAGCTTGGAGGGGTGCTTGACCTTCTTCGTCCAGCTCATCTCGCTGACGTGGATGAGGCCCTCGACGCCCGGCTC
>SXNL01000034.1 GCA_005777185.1 Myxococcales bacterium | reverse complement strand
CGCGCGCTCGACGTTGAGGATCTTGCCTCGCAGGGGGAGGATCGCCTGGAACTTTCGATCGCGCCCCTGCTTCGCCGAGCCGCCCGCGCTGTCTCCCTCGACGATGAAGATCTCGGCGATGGACGGGTCGCGCGACTGGCAGTCCGCGAGCTTGCCGGACAGGCTGGTGTAGTCCATCGTGCCCTTGCGCACGACCTCGCGGGCCTTGCGCGCCGCCTCGCGGGCCTTGGCCGCCATGACGGCCTTCTCCATGATCTTGCGGGCGATCGCGGGGTTCTCCTCGAAGAACTGACCGAGCTTGTCGACGACGGCGCTCTCGACGGCGCCCTTGACCTCGCTCGAGACGAGCTTGCCCTTCGTCTGCGAGTCGAACGACGGGTCCGCGAGCTTCACGCTGATGACCGCCGTCAGGCCCTCGCGGATGTCCTCGCCGGTGAGCCCGCTCTTCACCTCCTTGAACAGGTTCTGCGCCGTGCCGTAGTTGTTGAACACGCGCGTGAGCGCCGCCTTGAACCCGGTGAGGTGCGTGCCGCCGTCGCGGTTGTGGACGTTGTTCGTGTAGGCGAAGATCTGCTCGGCGTACGACGAGTTCCACTGCAGGGCGATCTCGACGACGATGGGTGTGGTGCTGTCGGTGCGCTCGGCGGAGGGCGCCTGCTCGACCGCGATGTGCACCACGTGATCGTGCACGGGCTCCTTGGCGCGGTTCAGGTTCTCGACGAACTCGCGGATACCGCCCTTGTACTCGAACGTCTCCTTTCGACCTTCGCCCCGCTCGTCGACGAGCGTGATGACGAACCCCGCGTTCAGGAAGGAGAGCTCCCGCAGGCGGCTCGCCAGCGTGTCGAAGCTGAACTCGGTCATCGAGAAGATGTCGTGATCGGGGCGGAACGTGATCTTCGTTCCCACGCGGTCGGAGTCCCCGATGACTTCGAGCGGGCCCATCGGCACGCCCTTGCGATACTCCTGGAAGTGGACGTGGCCCTCGCGCTTGATCTCGACCTTGAGCCACTCGGAGACGGCGTTGACGGCCGACACGCCGACGCCGTGGAGCCCGGCCGACACCTTGTAGCTCGAGTGGTCGAACTTGCCGCCGGCGTGGAGGACGGTCATGACGACTTCGGCCGCGCTCACGTCGCGCTCCTGCTTCTTCGACTCGCCGGAGTGGCGACCCACCGGGATGCCACGCCCGTTGTCTTCGACCGTGACCGATCCGTCGAAATGGATGATCACGTCCATCCGCGTGCAGTAGCCGCCGAGGTGCTCGTCGACCGCGTTGTCGACGACCTCCCACACGAGGTGGTGGAGCCCCGACCCGTCCTCGACGTTGCCGATGTACATCCCGGGACGCAGGCGGACGGCCTCGAGGCCCTCGAGGACGGTGATGCTGTCGCTGCCGTAGCTTCCGGGGGGAGAGGTATGGGGCGTGGCGTCGTTCGTCATGTCGTTCGTTTGATCACGGCGTTTGACTGTCCGTGCTTCCATGGATTGAGCGCCCGTGACCCGGCGGCCCCTCCGAGGGGGTTCGACCGCGGACGAGGGAGGGGATTGGCAGTCTATCGCACCGGAGGCCGTCCTGCAAGCGAAAGTTGCGCCAAATCTCCATCGATTCCAGCAGGTTACAACGCCAGCCCGTTCCCCCGTCGCTCCCCCGTCGCTGGGCGTCCGGCCCGCGCGCCCGTGGTCACGAGGCGCATCTCAGGCCGGTGTCGCCCGACCGGAGATCATTCGAAAATGTCGGACCGCCCTCTCTTCCGTGAAGAGCCCTCCGCGGAGGTCGTGTCGCGTCGTCGTGAGGAGGACCTGACCGCGCCTGGTCCCGAGCGCCGCGAACAGCGCCACGAGGCGTTCCTGGTCGAGCTCGCTCGAGACGTCGTCGAGCAGGAGGATCGGAGTCGCCCCCGTCGAGAGCGAGAGGAGGTCGATCTCCGCGAGCTTGATCCCGATCACGATCGCGCGGTGCTGGCCCTGCGAGGCCGTCGGACGCGCGTCCCTCCCGTCGAGGAGCAAGGCCACGTCGTCCTTGTGCGGACCGACGCCGGCTGACCCCCTCCGGAGGTCCGCGTCCCGCCGCGAGGAAAGGACCTTCGCGTACTCCTCCGCGGACCTGGGCGCCGAGGGCTCGTACGCCAGGGAGAGCGTCCCCTTCCCCACCCTCGTGAACGCGCCCTCGGCGAGTGGAGCCAGATCCGTCGCGACCCGTTCGCGAGCGTTCATGATGGCGACCCCGTGCCGCACGACGATCGCCTCGAAATCCTCGAGCTCCGGCGCACGTACGCCCCGGGTCTCGAGGACCCTCTGTCTCGAGCGGAGGGCCTTCGTGTAGGCCTGGGAGGCGTCCTGCGCGACCTCGCTCGCGTAGAGCGCCACCCGGTCCAGGATGCGCCTCCGCTCGGCTCCGCCGCCCTGGGAGATATCCATCTCGGCCGGATGGAACACGACGACCGGCGTCGCGCGCGCGTACGACGCCAGCGTCCGTGGGCGCTTGTCCTCCACCCGAACGACGCGGGCGTTCCGCTCCAGCGTCACGGATTGCCTCCTCGAGAGGCCCCCGTCGTCGAACGTGCCGGACGCGCCCCCCTCGACCTGCCCGTGCGCCACGAGCTCGAGCAGCCTCCGTGTGCGGAAGCTGCGGGCTGTGGCGAGCAGATAGACGGCCTCCAGGATCGACGTCTTCCCCTGGCCGTTGTCGCCGAAGAACACGTTGAATCCCGGGCCGAGCGAGATGGCTTCGTCCTCGAGGTTCCGGAGGGCCCAGGGCCGGAGCGTGGACAGGCCGAGCGCGCGAACCGTGGAGCCCACCCGACGCGACTAGATGCGCATCGGCATCACGACCGCCAGGAACTCCCGGTTCAGCACCGGCTCGGCGCAGCGCAGCACGGCCGGGTCGAGCTCGCCCGAGAGGCCGAGCGCCACGTCGTCGTCGGGAAGCGCCGCGAGCACGTCGAGGAAGTACTTTGCGTTGAACCCGATGCTCATGGGCGGGCCCGCATACTCGACGGGGAGCTCGTCGAACCCCTCACCGCTCTCCGCAGACTCGCTGGTGATCTTCATCGTACCGGTCGATAGCGACAGCTTGACGCCGCCGGTTCGCTCGCTCGACGCGATGGAGACGGCGCGGAGCGCGTCCGCGAACGCCATCCGGGGAAGGCGGAGCGTGCGGCTCGACTGCTGCGGGATGACCTGCGCGTACGGCGGGAACTTCGCCTCCACGAGCTTCACGCTGAACGTCATCCCGGCCATGATGAAGAACGCGGACGAGCCGCTCTCGACGATCTTCACGTCGGGGCGCGCGTCCTTGTCGGGGAGCTCCGCCGCGAGCTCGTCGCAGAGCTTGCGCAGCTCGGTGAGCGCCTTCAGCGGGATGAGCATCGACGTGGACGCCTGCCTCCCGGGCACCCTGCACTCCATCTTCGAAAGGCGGTGACCGTCGGTCGTCACCATCCGCACGATCTCGCCGTCCCACTCGAACAGCGCGGAGTTCAGGTGCGCGCGCGTCTCGTCGCTCGAGATCGAGAAGTGGGTCTTCGCGATGAGATCCTGGAGCGTGTCCACGGGGAGCGCGTACGTCGGCGCGCCCTCCTGGGGCTGCGGCATCGGGGGGAAATCCTCGCCCGGGACGCTCCGTAGCGTGAATCGCCTCGCGGAGCCCTGGGACTTCATCACCGTCTGCGCGCCGTCCTGCGTGACGATGTGGATCGGACCCTCGGGCATCATCCGGATGCGCTCGAACAGATCCCTGGCGGGGAGCGCGATCGTCCCGCCCTTCTTGGCCTCGGTCGGGATCCTGGCGTGGAGACCCAGGTACAGATCGGTCGCGGCGAGGCGGAGGGTGTCTCCCTCGACGGAGAACAGCACGTTCTGCAACACGGGCATCGTGCTCTTCTTGTCCGCCACGGACTGCATCCTGCCGACGAGCCTCACGAGGTCTTTCTTCGCAACCGAGATGTCCAAGGGTGTCCTCTTCTCCGCGCAACGGATTGCCCGTGTTCCAGGCAGCCGTCAACCCTCAAAGCCCCGCACCTCGTGCCCGACCCCTCGACCTGGCCCGAGCGTCTCCGCTCTGGTTCTGATCTACATGGAAGATCAAATGACAGCCGTAGCAGAAGGCCCTGTGGATCCTGGGGATAACGTGAAATCCGCCAATACAATCATCTCGTTGACGCGCTGTGACAAGGGGATAACCTGTCCGTCCCGCCGTGGACGCCAGGGGGAAGGGAAGTGTAGGCAGGCCGTCCACATGCTCCGTCCCGGAGAACTCCTCACCTTGTACGACACGTTGTCCCCACGCGCGGATCAGGATTTTTGAACGTAGGTCGTAGCGAGCTGGTCGAGGAGGAGGCGCTTCTCGCTCTCGTACGTGCGCGGTCCGATGGTCGACGCGCGGAAGGCTCGCTCGAGCGTCTCGAGATCTTCCAGGATGGACGCTCGCAGGGGTCGCGCGTTCGACGTGGACGTGCGACCACGACCCATGAAGAGCCCCGCGGCGACACCGAGTACGGCGAGGAGCGTGGCCACGACGCGGCCTGGGCCGGGGGTCGGGAGATCGTGGAGCTCGACCGTGACGCTCGTGACGGCCCCCTCCTCCCTCCTCAGCTGCTTCTCCGTCACCAGCACGCGACCGCCCTGCCCATCGGTCTTCGCCGTCGGCGCGGGGAAGCCGGGCACTTCGACCCGTACGCCCTTCGACGCCGGCGAGATGACGCGGATCGCCGCCGTGTGAGGCGGAAGCGGCGCGACCAGCGACGTGTCCTTTTCGCCGGAGAACGGTAGCTGCCAGCGCATCTCGACGTCGTGCCTGCCTGGGCCGATCGTCCCTCGGAGGCGCGCGCCCTTTCCCTCTACGGGATCGATCCCGACGTCCGACATGCCCTGCTGGCCGGTGAGCGCGGTGAACCCCGAGGGGAGCGGGAGGATCACGTCGTGCGGAAGCCACGCTGTGCGGCCGAAATTGAAGATCGTCAGCCCCTGGTGGATCTGGATGCGATCGTCCTTGAGCTCGACCACGACGATGCCCTGCGACACGACGACCGCCTGCTCGAGCGACGTCGTGACGGGGTACACGTGGAGCACGACGCGCATACCCTTGTCGGCGGGGAGCCTGAACGGCATGACGGCGAAGGTCGCCCCGTCCTTCGCGCTCGAGATCCGGTACGCGACGGTCGAATCGGTATCGAGCCCGTCGAGGCGGAGGGATCCGTTCGCGTCCGTGTCGCGCGCCATGCGCTCCCGGCTCTCTCCCTTGGCGACCGAGTTCCTGAGGATACCGATCGTGACCACGCCCTTGACGGGGCGGTCGTCTGCGTCGCGAAGCTCGACGGAGATCGATCCTGCGGGCAGGGCGGGGGCCTCGTCCGCCGTGTCCGCTGGCGGCTCGAACACCTGCGGCCCGCCACCTTTCCCTGCGTGCGGGTCGCTGCCACCTGCGTGCGGGTCGGCGCCGCCTGCGTGCGGGTCGGCGCCACTGGCGTGCGGGTCGGCGCCACTGGCGCGCGGGTCGCGGACCGCCGCGTGGGGATCGCCTCCGCTGGCATGCGGGTCGCGGACCGTGGCGTGGGGATCCACGCCCTGACCGAGCCCCGTCGAGGCGAGCATCACCCCGGCGACGATGACCCGCGCGAAGCCCTTACCCATCGCCGTCCGGGACCGCCTCCTCGCCGGGCGTGAGGCGCGCCGCACACTCCTTGCAGAACTTCGCGTCCGCCTCGTTCACCGTCGCGCACGTCGCGCAGGCGCGCGCCCTCGAGGGCTCCTGGGCCTCCGTGCTGTCGGGAGGCGGCGCCGCCTCGGGAGCGGGTGGCTCCTCGGCCGTGGAGGCGAGGCCCACCTTCGCGAGGTGGGCTGCGAGCGCGCGCTCGGCCTTCTCTCGATACGGCAGCAGCTCCTCGTCCATCTGCTTCATCAGCGCCTTCAGCTCGGCCCGGTAGCGAGCCGACACGAGCTCGTAGTCCTCGTCGTCGAGCTTCCCGATCCGGCGCTCGTTCTCGAGGTCCTTCAGCGCACGGAGGAGCATCCGCTTGCGAGACACCTTCGCGTCCACGGTGCCAGCCGACATCGTCGCCAGCTCCAGCGCGCGAGGCAGCGGAGCATCGCCGGTCAGCGTGCGCAGGCTCGCCCATCCGGTCGCGATCGTCGCGAGGACGACGCCGCCCGCCAAGGTCAGGATCGCGGGCGCGAGCCCGACGGCGACCCCGACGACGGAAGCACCGACGACCGTCGCAGCTGGCAGCCCGATCGCGAACGAACGCGCAAGGCGGCGCTCCGCGTCGCGGGCCTCCTCCGCCAGCAGGGCCTCGGCCCGCGAGCCCTTGGGAGCGCGAGGGGGCTTCTCGGGCACGCGCGCAGCGGGCGTCGCGTCAGTCATCGAGATCCCTCAGTTCCTGGTCGAGGCGCTCGTCGTAAGCGTCCCGATCCACGGCCGCCGCGGCCTTCTTCGTCGGATCCTTCGCACGCCACCTGCGAACGAGCACGGCCAGACCGACCACACCTCCAACCGCGCCCACGATCGGCACGACGTACAGCGACCGGAAGATCCCCGTGTCCGGCGGGATCGCCATCGACTCGCTGCCGTACTCCGCGGCGTACTCGGCGACGATCTGCTCGCGCGTCATCCCCTTCGCGATCTTGTTGCGGAGACGCGCCCGCGTGTCCTCCGCGGTGGAGCAGGCGCACGTCGAGAGCAGGTCCCGGGCGCACGACCCGCACATGCAGCGAAGGGCCGCGAAGACCTCCTTCTCCGCGGGGTTCTCGATCTTCACGGTACCCGCGTGGAGGCTCGACGAGCCTCCCGACTGCGCCCACGCGGGAACCGGCAGGAGGGCGAGCACGATGCCCATCGTGACGCTCGACGCGATCTGCGCGGCGCCGCGCGCCACGCGCCAGGCGCGCGTCTCCCCCGGAGAGAAGTCCGGCCACATGCACACGAAGCTCCCGAGCACCAGGATCAGGCAACCGAACCAGATGAGGCCCACGAGCGAGTTGACGTGGATCTGGATGGAGGCCGTCTTGGTCTGGGGGTTGATGGCGCCCACGACGAGGTACAGGTCGTCGCGGAGCGTGTGCATCATCGCGACCTCCGTCGTCGGCGACTCCGGCATCTTCTTGTAGATGAACTTCGCCGGGCTGAGCTGACCCATGAGCCGGTCGTGCCCTGCCGAGTCCTTCGTTCCGCGCTCGGTGACGCGGATGTCCGCGAAGATCATGCGCTTCGCGTTGTCGACCTCCATGCGGGGGCCCACGTACTCGAGCGTCATCCGGTCGATCTCGAACTTCTGGCCAGGGGAGAGCGTCGTCTCCGCGTCCTGGTTCCAGGAGTGGCCCGTGAAGCCCATGACCATGAAGGCGATCCCGAGGTGGCACACGTAGCCGCCGTAGCGCCGCCGCCCGGGCGCGGGGAGCGTGAGCAGCGTGTAGATCAGCCCGGGAAGGATGCCCGCGTACCAGAGGAACGCCATCCCCTTGTCCGCGCCGCTCGTCGTCCGCGCGCGCGCGAGGAGGTAGAACTCCTGCGCGATGACCGCCGTGTTGAAGAACACGAGCGACGTCCCGAGGACGGGGGTGAACGCGTTGAACGCGCGCAGCACCTTGCCCCACGCGCCGGAGTACACCGGCTCGCTCCACACGACGGCTGGATACCCGATCCGCCCGCCGATCGCGAAGTGCGCGACGACCGTGATCAGGAGCACCAGGGCGGGGACGAAGAAGTTCCGCCGCAAGGCGTGCTCGCTCGTCTTCTTCCAGCCGAAGAGCGTGCCCACGCCCATGAGGAAGAAGATCACGAGCGCGACCGGCTGGATCCACGCGTTGTACACGGGTGGACCCACCGACACCTTCTCGTTCCAGAACGCCTCGCTCACCATCGGGAACGTCGTGAACGCGAGGACGAAGAAGAGGAAGATCAAGAGGCCCAGGTTGTTCATCAGGAAGGTGAACTCGCGAGAGAACACCGACTCGAGCTCGGGCCGCGTCGTGCTGAGGTCGATCTCCCGCGTGAGGCGTCGGAACACGAGCTCGACGATCGCGAAGATCGCGCCGCCCATCAGGAGCGAGAACACGACGACCTTGATCGCCGTGCGCCGCAGGTTGTAGGCGCCGACCCCTTCGAGGCCCATCGCGGACCGGGACGCCTCGTCCGACAGCGCCGCGCCGCCGACCTTCGACGCGATCGCGTACGAGACGACGATCGCGACGGCGGCGGCCCACCCCGTGAGGACGGCGGCCAGCCTCAGGCGCCGGGTGGGCGGGAGGCCGCGCAACTCCGGCCAGCGGTACAGGATCAGCGTGAACGAGAAGCACCCCAGGAGGACGAGGAACCACACGAAGTACTCGCCGATCGAGGACTGCGCGAACGAGTGGACGCTCGCGATCGCGCCCGACCGTGTGAGGAACGTGCCGAAGATCGTCATGAAGAACGTGATCGACACGAGCACCACGTTCCACACGCGCATGAGGCCGCGGCGCTCCTGGATCATGACCGAGTGCAGGAACGCGGTGGCGGTGAGCCACGGCATGAAGGCCGCGTTCTCGACGGGATCCCACGCCCAGTAGCCTCCCCAGCCGAGCTCCTCGTACGCCCACAGCATGCCGAGCGTGTTCCCGATGCCGAGGAACATCCAGGAGAAGAGCGTGAACTTGCGGCTCGCCGAGATCCACTCGGTGTCGAGCCGGCCGGTCACGAGGCCGGCGACCGCGAACGCGAACGGCACCGCGCACCCGACGAAGCCCACGTACAGGCTCGGCGGGTGGATGATCATGTAGAAGTTCTGGAGCAGGGGGTTCAGGCCCTCGCCGTCGGCCCTGGCGCCGCCCATCCCCACCGAGAAGGGGTTGGCCGAGAACGCCATGAGCACGCAGAAGAAGAGTACGATCGCCATGAGCGTGGCGATCACGTACGGCTGCAGCTCGAGGTGCCGGCCGCGCAGCGAGCGGATGCAGACGGCGATGTAGAGCGACAGGAGGAACAGCCACCACAGCAGCGACCCGTCCTGGCCCCCCCAGAGCGCCGTGAGGAGGAAGTACCAGGGCATCCCCCGGTCGGAGTAGTGCGCGACGTACTTCAGCCGGAAGTCATGGCTCACGAAGGCGTACGCGAGACACAGGACGGCGGCGCCGATCATCAGCACCGTCGCGTAGCCACCCAGGCGCGCGGCCTGGAGCGTCCGTACGCGCCCCGTCGCGCCGGCCGCGAGCGACACGGCGAAGGTGTAGCTCGCGAGCACCATCACCGCGAGGACGAGCGCGCTCCCGAAGTGCGGGATCGAATCGGCCGTCAGGTTCTGTACGATCCACTTCCACATCGTGGGGCCCTCGCACCGCGTGGCGCGGGGCCGCTCACTCTAGCACCGATCCCGCTCCGCGGTCGCCTCCCGTGCCTGGGAAGGATCCGCACGAGGAGCTTGTTTCAGGCGGCCTCGAGCTCCGCGTCGTCCACCTCGGCCGCCGGCGACGAGGCGAGCTTCTCCTCCGGCTGCGTCGACGCCTCCGGCGCGGCGTCGCCGTCGGCGCTCGCTTTCGCGAAGACGCTGTACCCGGAGAACACGATCTTCCCGTCGGTGTCGAAGAGCGCGATCTTGCGCATGGGAGCCTCCTCCTGGGGGTTGGATGCATCCCCCGCGCCAGGGTGTCGGAGCCGACCAGGCCGAAGTCCTGAAGCCCGGGCGCAAGGCCTCTCCGCGGGCGCACGCCGCGAGTCCGTCAGGCGCGCCCGGGATGGATCGAGGATCGCCCGCGGCCTCGCCGCCGGGAAGCGCCACCCCGTTGACGGGCGCCCGTCAGCCCAACCGCGCGAGGAGCCGATCGAGCCGATCGAGGGCGGCGTCGAGATCCGCCTCGGGGAGCGACCACCCGATACGGAAGGACGCGGGCTCGCCGAAGAACGCGCCAGGCGCGACGAGCACGCCGAGGTCCCGCGCCGCCTCCTCGACGACCTCGCGGACGTCGCGCGAGCCCTCCACGTACACGAGCCCGAACAGGCCCTCCGCCGGGCCGGACCAGTCGAGGCCACGGCGCGCGACGAAGTCCGCGACGCGCGCGCGCTTGTCACCGAGCAGGCCCCTGCTTCGCACGGCGAGCGCGCCCACGTGCCGGAGGAGGTGCCTCGCGATCGCGGCGTGCGACACGGGCAAGAGACCGCACGTGGACGTGATCGCGCCGCGGACGCGAGCCGCCACGACGGCCGGCGCGGCGACCCAGCCGACGCGGTGCGGCCCCGCGCCGAAGGCCTTCGTGAGGCTGCTGATGGCGATGACGTTCGGGCCGAGGCCTCGCGCCGAGGCGGGGATCCTGTCGCCCTCGAGGAGACCATCGAAGGGTGCGTACACCTCGTCCACGATCAGCGGCACGTCGGCGAGGCGGCGCGCGAGCTCCGCGATCGTGTCGTCCGGAGCGCGCACGCCCGTCGGGTTGTGCAGGTTGGTGAGGACGACCGCGCGCGTCGCCGGGGTCACGCGCGAGAGGACGGCGTCGACGGACAGCTCGCCACGAGGGCGCGGGAACGCGTCCACCGTCGCGCCGAGCGCGCGGGCGACGAGGACGAGCGGCTCGTACACGGGGTGCTCCACGAGCACCCGATCGCCGGGCGAGAGCAGCGCCTGATACGCGAGGAAGATCGCGTGGGAGGTCCCCAGTGCGGGCGCGATCTCGTCGGCGGGCACGCCCGTCGCGTCCCCGATCGCGCCGGGGAGCGACGCCCAGGCGTGAGGGTCGTCGAGCACGGCCGGCCGCGGGGGCAGATCCGCCAGCGCGGCCGTCGGCATCCCGCTCGAGGCGAGATCGTAGGCGACCTTCCCGTAGTGGCGTTGCGCCCAGGCGAGGTAGGCGGGCTCGTCGAACGACATGGCGTCACCGCTTGACGAGCGTGAAGCTCGCGCGCCGGAGTCCCCCGGCGTTTCCCTTCGAGACCGCGAGGGAGCCCTTCCACGCGCCGCCCGACTCCGTTGCGACGAACACGCCCGAGAACCCCGCGTCGTCGGTGGTCTTGCGCAAGATCGATCCCGACATGACGCCGTCCCGGGAGATCCCCGCGACGACCACGTCGCCGAACGCGCCGGAGCCCGTCCCGGAGACGCGTCCGTCCGCGTCGACCGAGAGCGCGAGCTTGCCCTTGCCGACGCCCTCCGTCTCGGGCGAGTCGCCCTTCCACTTCACGTCCTCGGGGAGGGTCAGCGGCGCCACCTCGGCGTCGAAGTCGGCGGTGTACGCGAGCGCGGCGCCGCGCGCAGGCGCGCCGGCGTCGGAGGGGGCCGCCGCGCTCGATCCCGTGCGTGGGTCCTGGACGGAGGCCGTGGCGCTCACGGGCGCAGGATCGGTGCGAGGCGGCTCCGTCTTCGAGCACGCGACGAGAGCGACGAGGAAGACGATCCGGGTCGAGCTCCGCAGGTTCATGCCGTTCGCTCCAGGATGCGGACCCCGAGCTCGCCGTCCACCTGCACGAGCTCACCGAGGGCGACCTCGACGCCCGCGACGCGCAGCACGCACGGCTCTCCGATGCGCCGCTGCAGCGAGAGCACGTCCCCCCGGCCGAGGGCCGCCCAATCCCTCGCGGGGAGCTCGCACACGCCGACCTCCACCCGAACCACGACGGGCGCGTCGAGGACCGCGTCCGTCACGGCGTCACGCTGGGTGCTCGAATCCATCCGGGTCTCCTTGGGCGCCGGCGCGCTCCAGGGGAGCGCCTCCATGACGCCTTCTATCATGACCGCGCGATCGGGCGCGACGCGCACGCGGACCCCGCGCTCCGACCGCGGGGCTGCGAGGGTGGCGCGCGCGGGATCCATCCCCGGCACCACGAGGACGTCGCCGGCGGCGAGCGCGGCGAGATCCTCGCGCGGCACCGCGACGGAGGCGACGACGACGGGGAGGGAGATCGGGGTCGATCCCATGCGGGCGAGCGCCCCGGGATCTCGAGGCGCGACACGGTCCGAGAAGAGCGCGCTCGGGATCCGGATGGAGGCGCCGAACGCGTCGGCGTCGAGGATCACCGTGAGGTGGAGGGCGACGATCTCCCCGGCGCGATCGGAGAGCAAGGCGGCCGCCCGATCCGAGGGACCGGCGTACACGACGAGCACGGCGTGTCCCGCGTGGGCGCGCCGGATCGCGGCGGCCAGGACGGCGCCGAGCGCGCCGGCGATCTCGGGCGGCGCCTCGCGGCCCGAGGGGATCGCGGGCGCGCCT
>SXNL01000246.1 GCA_005777185.1 Myxococcales bacterium | reverse complement strand
GGAAACGCCGCCGCGAAGTTCAACCAGCTCGACTCGTACGTGTACCGGCGGCTTCGGACCCTCCGCATCAAGCGGGCGGGCCGCAACCTCCGCGCGGGTGAGTGGGAGAAATGGACCCGCGCCTACTTCGTTGAAGGCCTCGGGCTTCACCGACTGCGAGGAACCGTCTGCTACCCGGAGGCTGCGTAATGCTGCAACACGAGAGATCAGCGGTAAGCCGTGTGCGGGAAATCCGCACGCACGGTTTGAACGGGGGTCCTGCTACCTCGACGCTCGCCTTCGCGGCGGAAAGGTAGCAGGATCTACCAATGGCCCCCCCTCCTTCCCAGATCGGCGCCGGGCGCTACACCGTGCGCGGCGTCCTCGGCGAGGGCGGCCAGGGGGTCACCTACGACGCGGTGGATGCGGGGAGCGGCGCGCCCGTCGCGATCAAGCGCTTCGACGTCCGGGGCGCGCGCACGTGGAAGGACGTCGAGCTTGCGGAGCGCGAGACCCGCGTCCTCGCGACGCTCGACCACCCGCTCGTGCCGCGGTACGTCGAGCACTTCGAGGACGACGGCGCGCTCTACCTCGTCATGCAGAAGGTCGACGGCGAGACGCTCGAGAGCATGCGGCAGCGCCACGGCCCGCTCCCGGAGGACGAGGTGCGCCGCTTCCTCGCGTGCGCGGACCGCGCGCTGACGTACCTCCACGGGCGCTCCTCGCCGGTCGTGCACCGGGATCTCAAGCCGCGAAACGTGATCCGGCGCCCCGACGGATCGTACGTGCTCGTCGATTTCGGCGCCGTCACCGAGCTCATGCAGCGCCGTGGCGCGAGCACGCTGGTCGGGACCATCGGCTACATGGCCCCCGAGCAGCTCCAGGGGCGCGCCCTGCCGGCGACCGACATCTACGCCGTCGGCGCGACCGCGCTCGCCGCGCTCACCGGCGCCGATCCGGACACGCTGCCGCATCATGGCCTGCGCATCGACGTCCGCACGGTGCTCCGCGGGCGCGCGAGCCCCGCGATGATCGCCGCGCTCGAGCAGATGCTGGAGCCTGATCCGACGCGCCGCGCGACGAGCCTCGGCGCCGCCCTCGACGGCGTGCGCTCCGCGTCCGGATCGATGCCGCCGCCCGCGTCGATGCCGGCGCGATCGCGGAGCAGCCCGCCGCGAGGCGGCCCTCAGGGTTTCCCGCCGCATGGGCCGGCGGGCTCGCAGAAATCGCCCGAGGACGCTGCGGTGAAGAGCGTCCGCAACCTCCTCTGGGTCCTCTGGGGTCTCGGCTGGATCATCGTCCCGGTCATCCTCGGCCCGATGCACCTTGGCCGCCTCATCCCGCCCGTGATGTTCGTGTCGCTGGCCCTGCTCCTCGTCGTCACGTGGCACAAGGGCGCCGTCATCCGCGCGGTCCTGCGCGGGCTGTCGAAGGACGCGGGCAGGCTCGGCTCTCCGGGAGCGAGATACGAGTCCGAGGTCCGCCAGCGGGTGCAGGTCACGTCCACCCCCCAGGTCCGCGTGCACCAGACGGATCTGCGCCCCGACGAGGTCACCGGCGACACCGAGCTGTCGACGCACGAGCCTCGGCCCCCGGCGCGACACCTGCGCTGAGATCGCCGACACGGGACGCGAGCACCGACGACCGCCTCGCGGCAGCGCGATCGCCGCCTGGAGATGAGATGCGGCTTGGGGGCTGCGCGATCCAGGTCACGGGCGTGACCTTCACTCGAGACCACCCGACCCACGTCGCACGGCCTCGAGCCCTCACGAGCCGCGAGATTGCGGCGCGCGCCTTCGCGAGAGCGCGGGCACGAATCTCGCTCTTGGGCCTCGCATGGCTCTCCTCGATCGTACGGCTCGCTTCTCCGCTCTCTCCCTGGTGGTCATCGTTGCCGCGTGTGGTGCGCCGGCAGACGACGACGACCCCTCCGCCACATCGGAGTCCGCGCTCGGCGGTGTTCGGTGCGACCGGTGCCGGGTACGTCCTCATGTGCAGGCCTTTGCGGACGCTCTCTGCAGGGACACGGGCTCTTGCGACTCGGGCTCGTACAACGGGCATCAGCCGAGTGCGGACCTCGCGATCGACAACTTCGTACCCGTCCGCAGCGCACTCGGTGACCGGGTCGCGGAGTGGGCGCTCGCGAACAGGGGCCGATTCGGCGCGGAGTACGTCATCTGGAAACAGCGCATCAACTTCGGTAGCGGGTGGAGACTGATGGAGGATCGCGGCAGCATCACCCAGAACCACTACGACCACGTGCACGTCAGCTTCTTTCGAAATGGCAGCACGGGAACGGGCGGCACAATCAGCGGCTGCGGTGTCGGCGTAGACAAGAAGCTTCGCTGCGCGAGCGACGACGATGTCCCCATACATCGGAATCCGTGGGCGAGCAGCCCCGTGGTGAACCACCTCAGGACCACGCAGAGCTGGTTCGAGTGCTGGTTCCCCGGCGAGATGCATCGGGGTGGCAACAAGGTCTGGTACTGGACGGTCGGCGACGACAACAACGCGTGGGGGTTCGTCCCGGCGTCCGCCGTCCGCACGACCATCGATCCTGCGCCGGGACTGATCAAGTGCGGCGACTGAGAGGCTCGCTGCGAGACGCGGGCACCGCTCGTCGGGCTCGGGCTCGGGCTCGAAAATGAGGGGATTCCTCAGGAGCGCGACTACTTCGCCCCGTTCACCTGCGCGCCGCCGGTCTTCTTCACCGGCCCCGTCACCTTCGTCCCCGAGAAGTCCACCTTCGCCGCCGCCGAGGCCACGACCGAGTTCTCCTTCGCGGTGATGCTGCCGCCCGTCATCTTCACCTTGGCCGAGGCGACCGCCTCGATGCCGATGGGCGCCGTGATGTCCACGTTCTCGAGCTCGATCTGGCAGACGCCCTCGGCGCGGATCGCGGCGCCCGAGGAGATGTTCGCCTTCACGCCCGTGATCTTCATCTTGTCCGCGCCCTTGCACACGAGCTGCGAAGATCCGTCCCACTTCGTGGCGGCCGCCTTCGCGCCGCCGGCCCCCGTCGAGGCGCTCCCGCTCTCCGAAGCCTTCACCTGGAAGAAGATGTACCCCGCGAGCACCACGCCGCCGATCAGCATCATCAGGAGGATGACGCCCCCGATGATCCATCCCCAGACCATGGCGGCGCCTCGTTCATCACGCGGCGCTCCATCTTGCTCGTGTCGATGCGGATCTCGACCTGCGGTCCGTCGTACTGCGGCTGCTGCGGTTGCCCGTAGCCCTGCGCCTGCCCGTAGCCCTGCGGCTGCCCGTAGCCCTGCGGCTGCCCGTAGCCCTGCGGCTGCTGCGGCTGCCCGTACGGCTGCGCCGCCTGCTGCTGCGGCGGACCGAAGCCGAGGTTCTGCGCGAACATCGCGTTGAACTCGGGGTTGTTCCCGCCGCCAGGCGCCTCGACCTGGATGGGCGTCAGCATACCGCCCTGCACCTGGAAGAGGGAGAGGCAGCGCGTGCAGCGCCCGTATTGGCCGTTACCGGCGTACTCGAGCGCCCCACCGCAAGCCGTGCACTGCATGGGTCGGGCTCAGCTCGCCAGGTCGTTGAGGTCGGAGGCGAAAGCGTAGAGTGGGAGGAAGAGGTAGACGGCCAGCCCACGCGCCGGTGTCTGGCACCCGGCCGCCTGCTTCGTCTTCGCCATCTCCGCCGGAACCAGCATGGCAATCCAGTAGAGATACAGGATCCCGATGAAGATCCCGATGAAGAGGAACAGCATCGAGAAGGACGTGTTGCCCGAGACGGCCTTCATCTCGTTCGTCATCTTGACCAGCATGACGAGCATGAAAACGAAGCCGGCGAGCGCCGAGAGCGAGCCGATGCCGCTGATCGCCAAACCGACGGTGTCGTCGACGACTTTGCCGATGATGACGAAGAGCACGGGCACCACGAACCACAGGGCATAGACAATCCCCTGCAACATGAGCCCATTTCGCTTCTGCGGACGCGCCCCGGTGGCGCCCATGCCCATGCCAGGCATGCCCTGCATGGCGCCGCCCATCGCGTTGCCCATCTGGCCGAACGCGTTGCCCATCTGCTGGCCGTATTGCTCCATGCCGCCGCCGAAGCCGCCCGCCGCCTGCTGCCCGTACTGCTGCTGCGGCTGCCCGTACTGCGGCTGACCCGGCTGCCCGAAGCCCGGCTGTGGCTGCCCGTACTGCTGCCCCGGCATGCCTGGCTGCTGCCCGTACTGCGGCTGCCCTGGCTGCGCGCCCGGCGGCTGCCCGTACTGCGGCTGCGCGCCCGGCGGCTGCCCGTACTGCGGCTGCGCGCCCGGCGGCTGCCCGTACTGCGGCTGCTGCGGAGGCGCCCCGTACTGCGGCTGACCCGGCTGCGGACCGAAGCCCTGCTGCGGCACGCCTGGCATCGCCACGGTCTGTTGCGGCGGCGGTTGTCCGTACTGAGGCTGCTGCTGCTGCGGCTGACCCTGCGGAGGGTAGCCGGGCTGCTGGCCAGGGTAGGGGTAACCAGGGGGGTAGCCGTTGCCACCAGGGGGTTGGTTCATGGTGCGGTCATCCTAACCAAAGGGTGGGGGTGAAATCCACAGGCGGCTCAACAATGTGAAATCGGCCTCACCAGCCGCATTTTTCGCCCTTGTTCTCCGCCTTCAGGAACGCGAGGAGCGGCGCGAAGTACTCGACCAGCGCGCCTGCGTCGGCCTTCGATTCGCCCGAGATCGCCTGCATCGCCTCGGGCCACGGCTTGCTCGCGCCGAGCTCGAGCATCGCGCGGAGGCGCGAGCCTGCTTCCTTGTTCCCGAAGATCGAGCACGTGTCGAGCGGGCCCTTGTGGCCCGCCGCCTTGCACAGCGCGCGGTGGAACTGGAACTGGTACACGCGCGCGAGGAAGTACCGGATGTACGGCACGCTCGCGGGCACGTGGTACTTCGCGCCCGGATCGAAGTCGGCCTCGCTCCGCTCGACCGGCGGCGCCACGCCCTGGTACTTCTTCCGCAGCTCCCACCAGGAGGCGTTGTACTTCTCCTTCGGCGTCTTGCCGCTGAACACGTCCCAGCGCCACTTGTCGATGACGAGGCCGAACGGCAGGAAGGCGATCTTGTCGAGCGCCATCTTCATCTGCACGTTGACCTGCGCCTTGGGGTTGCTCGGCGCGTCGGCGAGCAGGCCGAGGTTCTTCAGGTACTGGGGCGTCACGCTGAGGGCGAGCGTGTCGCCGATGCCCTCGTGGAAGCCGTCGTTGGCGCCCTGCTGAAAGAGCATCGGGAGCCTGTGGTAATAGTGGAAGTAGTAGTCGTGCCCGAGCTCGTGGTGGATGGTGATGAGGTCGTCCTCCGTCGGTTCGATGCACATCTTCATGCGCACGTCGTCCTGCCAGGTGACGTCCCACGCGCTCGCGTGACACACCACCTCGCGGTCCTTCGGGCGCGTGAACAGCGAGCGGTCCCAGAAGGTCTTCGGGAGCGGGTCGAGCCCGAGTGACGTGAAGAAGCTCTCGCCGAGCTTGACCATCTTCACGGCGTCGTACTTCTTGTCCTTGAGCTGCTTGTCCACGTCGAGCGAGCCCTGATTCGGATACGGCTCGACGAGGTCGTAGACGTTCTGCCATTCCTGCGCCCACATGTTGCCGAGGAGGTGCGCGGGGATCGGCGCGCCGTCGGCCACCCTGTCCTTGCCGTACTTCCGGCGGAGCTTCGCTCGGACGTAGCAGTGGAGCTCGTCGTAGAGCGGCTTCGTCTCCGTCCACAGGCGCTCGATGTCGGCTTCGAAATCGGCGGCGCTCATGTCGTAGCCCGCGCGCCAGAGCGCGCCCAGGTCCGTGAAGCCGATTTCCTTTGCGCCCTTGTTGCCGAGCTCCACGTAGCGGGAGAAGCGATCCTTCATGGGAGGGGAGATCGCGTGCCAGCCCCGCCAGGCCTCCGTCAGCTCGTCGTAGTCGCGGCTCTTCTTGAGGGCGCGCGACAGGTCGTCGAGCTTGAGGCACTCCCGGTCCTTGTCCTTCTCGCCGCGCGCCGTGGGGAGCTTGCCCTTCGGCGGGCAGTACTTGCCCTTCCCGTAGGCGCTCCCCATCCACGACTGGATCTCGGCGAGCGCCTTGCGCTCCTTCGCGTCGGACGGCGCGGGTACGACCTGCGCGAGCGTGAGCAGGTGGAGCTGCCGCTGCGCCGGCGGGTCGAGCGCCAGGCCCCGGAACGCCTGCGACTCGGCGATGGCGCGCGTCACGTACTCGGCGGTCGCCTCCTCGCCGTTCGCGGCGAGCGCCTCGGTGTCGTCGGTGATGAAGTTCTGGCTGACCCAGCCGGCCTGGTCGCGCGCGACCCAGAGGCGACGGAGGTCGGCGTCCACGCGCGCGAGGAACGCCTTCGCGTCGTCGGGGGTGACCTTCTTCGGCGCCGCGGCCACGGTCAGCGTGGGCGGGACCCTCGGCTCCTCCTTGGGGCCGCAGGCGATCGAGGAAAGGACGGGGAGACAGAGGAGCGGCGCGATCGCGTGGAGGGGGCGCATGGGCCCGCAGGCCTAGAGCGTTTCCACGAGGCGGTCAATGGCGCCAAGGACCTCGCCTCGCGGCGCCCCCGTGAAGCAGATCCGCGCCCAAGACGCGTAGCTCTCGCCGAACGCCGCGCCGGGCGCGACGAGGACGCCCGCGTCGATGAAGCGCTCCCACAGCGCGCGGGCCGGCCCCTCCCCGATCCAGGGCCTGAAGTCGACGAACAGGTACGCGCCCCCCTCCGGGACGTGGAACGAGAGGCGCGGGACGCGAGAGAGCGCGGCCACGACGCCGTCCTTCGCCTGCCTGTACTCCTCGAGTATTCGCCGGGACCACGCGGCGCCGTGCCCGAGCGCGATCACGCACAGCTCCTGCGAGGCGAGGGGCACGTTGAACACCGTGTGCGTCGACACCCGGTGGGCCGCGCCGAGGACCGCCTCGGGCACGATCGCGTACCCCACGCGCGCGCCGGCGAGCGCGTGGCTCTTCGAGAACGAGTGGAGGATCACCGCGCGGTCGCGCGCCGCTTCGAACGCGCCCATCGACGCGTGGGCGCCCTCGTAGACGATGTCGGCGTACACCTCGTCCGCGAAGATCCAGAGATCGTGGGCCTCCGCGAAGCGCAGGATCGCCTCGAGGTGCGCGGCCGAGACGACCTTGCCGTCGGGGTTGTTGGGCGACGAGAAGTACACCGCCCGCGTGCGCGGACCGAGGCGCGCACCGAGGATCGCGCCGACGTCGGCGCCCGGATCGGCGTAAAGCGCCTGCGTGAGGTCCGCCTCGACGAGCGCCGCGCCGCACGCGTGGAACACGCCCGGCGCGAGCGGCCAGTACGGCGCGCAGAGGATCACCTCGTCGCCCGGGTCGAGGATCGTCTTCCCCGCGCAGAAGAGCGCGTGCGTCGCGCCCACGCCGAGGAGGATCCGCCCGGGCGTGACCCACCCGTGCCCGCGCGCGGCCGCGAGGTGGGCGGAGATGGCCTCCTTGAGCGGAGGCGCCCCGGTGGTCGCTCCGTAGAGGTAGAGCGCGGGCCGCTCGTCCGCGAGCGAGAAGCGCGCGGGCTCGGGCGGGAGGGCGCACGTGTCGCCGATGTGGAGCGACGTGATCGCCGTGCCGCGGGCGCGCGCCCGGGCGATCGTCCCCTCGAGCTCGGCGAAGACCGGCGGGCGGAGGGTGCGGCTGAGGGTCGAGATCCGCGGCACGCGACTACCTCCTGCCGCACCGCGCGAGCGCGGGCGCGATCGTGATCTCCGCCTGCGCGAGCTTGCGCGAGTCCAGGGTGGCGGCGAGCGCGGGGCCGGACCTGTCGCAGCCGCCCGTCAGGTTGATCTCCACGCGGTCCTCGAAGAGCCCCACCGAGCCGAGGACCTTCGCCGCGCCGAAGACGCCCCCGATCGCCACGCGCTCCATCGACGCGCCCGCCACCCCGAGGCGTGCCATCTCGCCGCCGAGCCGCCCGTTGAGCTCGCCGCGCGTATCCCCCTTCGCGGCGAGCGCGATCTGACCCTTCAGGTCGAGCACGAGCTCCGGCGGGAGGATCACCAGCTGCGCGTCCTTGGCCTTCACGCCGGGTAGATCCACGCTCACCGTGTACGATCCGTCCCGCGTCTCCGCCAGATCGATCCGCGCGTCGCGGCCTGCGTTCGGGGAGAGGTGCAGGGCGGCCCGGCTCCCCGAGTCGTCGCTCGCGATCTCCAGCTGCCAGGGACCGACCTGGGTGCCGCTTGGGCCTACGGCCGTGCCGAGCTTGAAGATCTCGGCCCGCACCTTGGCGTCGCGCACGATGCCGCTCTCGTCGGTCACCAGCTTGGCGTCCCCGGACAGGTTCTCCACGAGCGCGAGCGTCCCCTGGCCGAGGACGCCGCGCCACTCGACGCGCGCGTTGTCGATCGCGAGCGGGATCGTCCGCGACACGTCCGCCACGGGTTGCCGGGCCGCGTGCCGCTGCCGGAACCCCGCGAGATCCTTCCGGACGGCCGCCACCGGCCCGTTCAGCGCCACCTCCAGGCCGCGCACGGTGACACCGCTCGCAGAGCCCTCGCGGAGCTCGACCTCGATAGCGGCCGCCCTCGCGGATCCGACCGTCGGCGCCTCGGCCAGGGCGAGCGTCACGCCGACGAAGGCGATCCTGTGGAGGCTCACGGTCACGTCCCTGGCCTCCATCACGACGCCGTGCGCCGCGAGGCTCTTCGTGTAGGCGCTCTTCACGATGGAAGGGAGCGCGAGCACGAAGCCCGCGATCGCGATCAGGACGATCACGACGAGGAACACCGTGCCGCCCACCCTTCGCGGTCCGGGTGTGACCGCCACGTAGCTCGCCGGCGTGGGCATCCATGCAACGTTCGGGATCTCCACGTCCGGCTTCCGGAGGGCGCCGGCGGCGGGGGGCTTCGGCGCGACCAGGATCGCGCGCGGCGTGTCATGCGGATCGCTCGTCGCGATGGGCTCGATTTCTATCGGCGACGCGCGCTCGGGCCGGGTCGGGCGCGGCGGCGGCGGCGGGAGCGGGGCCGTCCTCGCCTGCGCGGGGGGCGGCCTTGCGGGAGGGGCCGGCGGTGGCCTCGGCGTCGC
>SXNL01000245.1 GCA_005777185.1 Myxococcales bacterium | reverse complement strand
TCGACGAGGTGAAGGACGCCCTCGGCGAGGTCGGCGTTCAGGGCATGACCGTCACGGAGGTCAAGGGCTTCGGTCGCACCGGCGGCAAGAAGGAGGTCTACCGCGGCTCGGCCTACGTGGTGGACTTCGTGCCCAAGGTGAAGATCGAGGTCGTCGTCCCCGACGAGCTGGTGCACGACGTCCTCGACGCGATCGAGAAGAGCGCCAAGACGGGACGCATCGGTGACGGGAAGATCTTCGTGTCCCCCATCGAGGAGGTCGTCCGCATCCGCACCGGCGAGCGCGGCCGCGAAGCGATCTGACTGGTTGCGAGGGGGCTGAGAGGCCCCGTCGCCCTCCCCACGCAATACGGCAACGGGATCCCATGCAAGCAAACCAACCGTAGGAAGCCCTCATGAAACCGAAGGAAGTCGTCGAGTTCGCCAACGCGAACGACGTCAAGTTCATCGATCTGAAGTTCATCGACTGTCCCGGCACGTGGCAGCACACGCAGCTCCCGGTCGGCCGCCTCTCCGAGGCGATGTTCGAGGACGGAGTCGCCTTCGACGGCTCGTCGATCCGCGGCTGGCAGCCGATCAACGCCAGCGACATGACCATGATCCCGGATCCGGAGACGGCCAAGCTCGATCCCTTCTTCGCGCACCCGACCTTGAGCCTCATCTGCTCGGTGCACGATCCGATCACGAAGCAGCCGTACTCGCGCGACCCTCGCTACATCGCGAAGAAGGCCGAGGCGTACCTGAAGCAGACGGGCATCGGCGACACCGCGTTCATGGGCCCGGAGGCGGAGTTCTTCATCTTCGCCGACGTGCGCTTCGACAACTCCAGGGCGAACGAGGGCTACTACTTCCTCGACAGCGTCGAGGGCAGCTGGAACAGCGGCCGCGAGGAGTTCCCCAACCTCGGGTACAAGACGCGGCCCAAGGAGGGCTACTTCCCCACCCCGCCGACGGACACCCTCGCGAACGTGCGGCAGGAGATGATGCTCACGCTGCAGGAGTCCGGCATCGAGGTCGAGGTCGGGCACCACGAGGTCGCGTCGGGCGGCCAGTGCGAGATCGGCATGAAGTTCAACCGGCTGCTGCCGTGCGCCGATCAGCTGATGTGGTTCAAGTACGTCGTCAAGAACGTCGCGCGCAAGCACGGCAAGGCGGCCACGTTCATGCCGAAGCCGCTGTTCGGCGACCACTGCTCCGGGATGCACACGCTCCAGTCGATCTGGAAGGAGGGCAAGCCCCTCTTCGGCGGCGATCTCTACGCGGGCCTCTCGCAGATGGCGCTTTGGTACATCGGCGGCATCATCAAGCACGCGAAGACGATCGCGGCGCTCACGAACCCGACCACGAACAGCTACCGCAGGCTCGTCCCCGGCTTCGAGGCCCCGGTCAACCTCGCGTACTCGAGCCGCAACCGCTCGGCCTCGGTGCGGATCCCGATCACCGGGCCGTCCCCGAAGACGCGCCGCATCGAGGTCCGCTTCCCGGATCCGAGCTGCAACCCGTACCTGGCGTTCAGCGCGATGCTGCTGGCCGGCCTCGACGGCATCCAGAACAAGGTCGACCCGGGGGATCCACTCGACAAGGACATCTACGCCCTGTCGCCCGAGGAGCTCTCGAGCGTCCCGCACATGCCGGGCAGCCTCGAGGAGGCGCTCGCCGCCTTCGAGAAGGACCACGAGTTCCTCCTCCGCGGCGACGTCTTCACCAAGGACGCCATCGCCGAGTGGCTCGACTACAAGCGCGCCAAGGAGCTGAACCCCATCCGGATGAGGCCGACCCCCCAGGAGTTCGTCCTCTACTTCGACATCTGACGACGATCGACGGGCTGCCGGGGGCGGGCGGATCCACGCCCGGGAAGGCCGTGTCTCGGCGTCTTCCCAAGGATGGACGCGGTAGTTTGTCGAAAGCCCCGTGAACACGGTATCTTGGCATGCGACCGCGAGCCCTACCCGGCTGTGGCCCCCCGCCGTAGGGGGGCCTGGCCCCAGCCAGTACCGTCCGCGGACGTCGATCGTTCCCATGCAGAAGCCGACCGACCGGGACCTCGTCGAAAGATCGAAGACCGGTGACACACAAGCGTTCGGGCAGCTCGTCCGCCGGCATCAGCGGCGGATCCATCGGCTCGCGGTCCATCTCCTCCGCGACGGGGCCGAGGCGGAGGACGTCACGCAGGAGACGTTCATCCGCGCGTACCGGGCTCTCTCGCGTTTCGATGGGCGCAGCGAGCCGTACACCTGGTTCTATCGCATCGCCGTGAACCTCTCGCTCAACACGATCCGCTCGCGCAAGAGCTCGCGCGTGTCGGGCGCGTCGGACGACCCGCGGCTGGACGCCGTGATCAGCGAGGCGAGCCCCGCTTCGAGCCCGGATCCGTCCGGGCAGGCCGGACGTCGGCAGATGTACGCTGCCCTCTGCGCGGGCATCGACGGCCTCTCCGACAGCCTCCGCACGACGCTCGTCCTGGTGTGCATCGACGGCCGGTCGCACGAGGAGGCCGCGCAGATCCTGGGAGCCCCGGAGGGGACGATCGCCTGGCGCGTCCACGAGGCCCGGCGCAAGCTGAAGGAGTTCATGATGGCCCGGGGTTTCGACCCCGAGGGAGATGGGACGTGAGTGAGACACCTCTGAAGAATCGCTTCGACGCGGCGCTCGCGTCCTGGCCTCATGCAGAGAAATCCCAGTCGTTCTGGGATGATGCGGCAGATCGTTTGATCGGAAGGCTCGAAGCCAGGACGGACAGCATGGCGGACGACGACAAGATTTTTACAGCCCCTCTTGGACAGGCTGCGGAAGACGCTCATAACTCCGGGGCTCCGGCGCGGGAGGTCCAGATCAAGGACGCCGACCCGCCCGAGCGCGAGGAGAAGAAGCCGATGTCGAACACGCCAAGCGAACGCGATCGCGATCGTCGCAGTCTGCAGGATCTCGTCAAGCTCGCGCAGTTCAGCACGCCGCCGCCGCCGAGCTCGACCTCTCCCGATCGGGCCGCGCCCGCCGTCGAGCGCGCCGCTGGCGCCAAGGCGGACGACTCCGGGCTCGTGAACCTCGCCGCCCTCACGCCACCGCCGCCCGAGACGGACGCCGTCGCGGGGCCTTCGGCCGCACTCGGTACGGGAAGCCTCTTCGAGGAGGACGCGGGCCCGAGCAACGCTCCAGCGTCGGCGCTGGGGCCCTCGAGCGCGCGGCCCGCCGCCGCCCCCGCATCCGTCGGCGCGCCCGGCATGGGCGCCGCACAGGCGGTGAGCGCGGGCCGGATCAGCGTGCCTCCCTCGAGCGGCCGCTCGAGCGTGGTGCCCCTTCCGCTCGGACCGGCGCCGTCGGTCGCTCCCCCCGCCAGCAAGAAGGGCGGGACCGGCTTGGTGACGGGGGCCATCGGAGGACTGGTGATCCTCGCGGCGGTGGCCGCCGGCGGGTTCATGTTCGTGCGCGTGCAGCTGCAGAAGGCGGAGCAGAAGCTCGCGCAGGCGATGAAGACGGAGGCGCCCGTCGTCGCCATGGCGGAGGACAAGGCCGCTCCGCAGAGCGACACGCCCAGCACGGTGGAGACGGCCCCCGGGGTCACGGATCCGAGCCCGACGGTCGCTCAGCCCCGGGCCGCGGCGTTCGTCGCCAAGGGCCCGCTCGCCGCCGCAACAGGCGCAAAGCCCGACAAGGACAAGAAGGAGGAGCCGCAGGAGGAGGGGAAGATGTCCGCGAAGGATCTCCCCCAGGCCGCTGGCTCGGCGGGGTCGCTGAACGACGCGATGAAGCAGGCCGCGGGCCCGAGCTCGGCCGGCGACAAGAAGGACGATGGCAAGGGCGGCCCGCAGTACGCGGCCGGCAGCGTTCCCCAGAGGCCGTCGCAGGGCGCCCTCACCGGCGCGATCAACGTCGCGCTCCCGGGTGCGCGCGGCTGCCTCGGCCCCGACGATCCCGTGTCCCGCGCCACCGTCGTCTTCGCGTCGGCTGGCAACGTGCAGAGCGTGACGGTGAGCGGGGCTGCGGCCGGGAAACCCGCCGAGGGGTGCATCAAGGCGGCGCTCATGAAGGCGAAGGTCCCTCCTTTCGCGGAGGCGACGTTCACGTTCCCGGTGACGGTGAGGCCGCACTGAGCAGGGCGCCCTTGACCGATCCCCCGGACACGCACTAAGGAGTGCGTCCCCCTCGAGGTGATCCATGGTCTCGTCGACCCAGCAGTTCAACCGCATCCGCCGCCGCAAGAAGACCACGAACGGCAAGCGCAACAAGCGCGAGCTTCGCGCGTCCGGCACGCCGGCCTTCTCCGTCCATCCCGAGGGGTACGACCCCAAGGCGCCGGACGCCGTCCGACCGCAAGAGAGCTGAAAGGGTCCTCGCGCTCCACGGGGCCCCCTTCAGAGGGACGCCAGGGCAACACCGACGGCGTAGCCCACGAGGCTTCCCACCCAGAGCCAGGCCTCGCGCTTGAAGCTGGCGTCGTACGCCCAGAGGGGAGCGAGGGGCGGGTAGAGGAGTGGCAGCAACACCCCCTTCACGCCCCGGATCCGACCGAGACGGACGAGCAGCACGACATGTACGCTCACGTACGTGAGCAGGGACACGACGAGGACCACGGTCGAGACGGCGCGCATCACGCCCCCGCCGGCGCCGGGCGCGTGCGCAGGAGCCTCACCCACCGGGCGACGCTCCCGCCGAGGATCATGAGCACGCATCCGAGGAGGATCGCCGTCACCGAGGCGTTCACGAGCCCGCGCGTGCGGGTGGCAGGCTCGTTCATCATCGGGAGGTAGAGGATGCGGATGCTCTCGACCGCCGCGGTGATCGTCGTCGTTCCCACGAACGCCAGCGGCAGGCCGGTCACGAGCGCGTAACGCCGCTTCTTCGCCTCTCGGAGGAGGATCGTCGTCGCCACCGCGAGCGCGGTGCAGGCGAGGAGCTGGTTCGCCACGCCGAACATGGGCCAGATGGTCTGGATGCTGCCCGTGAGGATGAAGTAGCACCACCCCCCGACGACGAGCGCGGTCGCGAGGATCGCGCCCGGCTTGCTCGTCGAGCGGCCCAGCTCGGGGAACCGCCGCTGGATGAACTCCTGCGTCAAGAATCGCCCGATTCGCGTTCCCGTGTCGATCGTCGTGAGGATGAAGAGGGCCTCGACCATGATCGCGAAGTGGTACCAGTACGCGAGGAGGTGGCTCATGCCGGGGAGGCCGCTGAAGACGCGCGCCATGCCGACCGCGAGCGAGACGCCGCCGCCCGTGCGCGCCGCGACGACCTCGTCCGAGGCGCGCGAGAGGGCCGGCAGCTCCTTCACGTGGATGCCGAGGCGGGCAAAGTCCGCGTCCTCGAGCGAGGTGGCGCGCGCGGCGCCCGGATCCACGCCGGAGCCGCGCGCGTGCAGGGCGCCCGGCGAGAGGGCGAGGGCGCGGCTCGCGGGGATCTTCCGGTTCGCGGCGGCGAGGACAGGCTCTCCCGGCGCGAGGCCCATGAGCTCGCGATCCTTCGGCGTGAAGGCGACGCTCGCCCGGGCGAGCTCGGCCTCGTCGTGCGCCAGGCCGGCGCCCTTCGTGCCTGGGCCGGCGACGATCGCGATCGGCGGGTCCGTGTTGATGGCGACGTAGTCCTCCTGGGGCATCGCGCACGCCGCGATCAGCGCGGTGATGCCGACGAGACCCTCCATCAACATCGCGCCGTAGCCGATGGCCCGGCAGTCACCCTCCTTGTCGATCATCTTCGGGGTGGTGCCGCTGGACACGAGCGCGTGGAATCCGCTGATGGCGCCGCAGGCGATCGTGATGAACACGAACGGAAAGAGCGGGCCCTTCACGATGGGCCCACCGCCGTGGATCGCCTGCGTGAGGCCGGGCATCTGGATGCGCGGGTTGACGACCACCACGCCGACGACCAGGAGCGCGATCGTACCGATCTTCATGTACGAGGACAGGTAGTCGCGCGGACAGAGCAGCATCCACACCGGCAGGACGCTCGCGACGAAGCCGTAAGCACCCATCGCGAGCGTGATCGTCGTCCGTGACAGCTTGAGGTGGGTCGCCCACGACGAGTCGCCCACGTGCTTCCCGTAGAGCAGCGCAACGAAGAGGAGCACGACGCCCGCGATAGTGGCCTCGCGTATCCCGCGCGCCGAGCCCCCGCGCACCTTGTGGATGTAGAGGCCCATCGCGAGCGCGATCGGGATCGACGAGGACACGGTGAACACCCCCCACGCGCTCTCCGCGAGGGCGCCCACGACCACGTTTCCGAGGCCGGCGAGCGCGATGACGACGATGAAGAGGATCGCGATCGTGGTGACGAGCCCGAGGGTGGGCCCGAGCTCCTCGCGCGCGATCTCGGCGAGGCTGCGCCCTCCGCGGCGGGTGCTCGAGACGAGGATGACGAAGTCGTGGACCGCGCCGCCGAGGACGACCCCGACCAGGATCCAGACGAAGCCGGGGTAGAAGCCGAACTGGGCGGCGAGGACGGGGCCGATGAGCGGTCCGGCGCCCGTGATGGCCGCGAAGTGGTGGCCGAAGAGGACGACCTTGTGGGTCGGGTGGAAGTTGTGCCCGTCGTCGTGGAGGTGGGCCGGGGTGCGGCGACTGTCGTCGAGGCAGAGGACCCTCGCGGCGATGAACGCCGAGTAGTAGCGATAGGCGATGGCGAGGACCGCGAGCGCGCCCAGCATCCACCACGCGGCGTTCATGCGCCGATCTCTAGCATCCTCGGGCGGCCCGACGCCTCGCAAACCTTTTCGCGCTCCGGTCGTCCCCTTTCGGGACGGTGGCCAGGGCCCGAGGAGCGGGTGAACGATCCAGGGTGAGACATCCCGTCGACGAATGGGGAGAAAGGAAAGGCTCGCTCGCCGGTACGAAACCTGCAACGAGAAGGGGGGGATGATTCCGGCGCGCAGGGGTGACGGCAAACGACCGGAGGGGAGGCGGATCGGAGCGGCGCGCCGCGAGCGTCCGGTTCGGCTCGCGTCGCAGTCCCCCGCCAGCCTGATCGCCTTTGGCACGTGGGGGTGGTGCCGCGCAGCTGGCGCCGAGCCGCTCTCGGAGCCCGAGGGGCGCGTCTCCGCGGACACCTCGGAGAAGCGGCGCACCACGTGATCCCCGAGACGCTCGAGGCGGCGATTTGCCTCGTATTGCGCGCCGTGCGACCATCGAGCGTGGAGAGCCGCCAGAGATGAAACCCTTGATCGCGCTGCTCACGGATCAGTTCACGTTCGCCATCTTCTACGGTGGATTCATCGCGCTCATCACGCTCTGGGCCATGGCGCTACTCACCCGGAGGGTTCGCCGGCTGACGAACCACGTCGAGGGGCTCCAGGCTGACCTGCGCGTGGTCAACGACGCGCTCAAGGCGCTGACGAGCGCGCCCGCCCGGCGCGAGATCGGCTCGATCGATGGGGTGCTGGGCGTCAACTCGAGGCCGGCGAGCAGCCCAGGGCTCACCAGCGAATTCGCCCGGGCGCGCCCGACGCTCGAGGTGGGGGGCCTGGATTCGAAGCCTGCGCCCGACCCGTCGGGTGCTCTGGCCGCGACGAAGCCTGTATCATCGCTCCCGAGCTCGCCTCCTGTCGGCGCGGAGAGGCCTGCTTCCGAGGCGAAGCACCACGAGTCCTCCCGGCACCGCCCCTCGGCGGCTGCACTCCCGACAGGTGCGGTGCGGCCCAGCGTCGCCAAGACGGGGGACGCGCCGTCGATCAAGGCGCCCGCGGCGGAGCCTTCCGCGGGAGAGGCCAACGTCGGCGCCCCGGACGCCAAGCCCGTGCCCGTCAAGCCCCAAGCGAGCGCCGCCAAGCTCGCTCCTTAGTCTTTCCGGCTGCCCGCCGGTGGGCGCGTGGTACCTTGACCGGGATGCTGGCCGTGGGCACCAAGGCGCCCGAGATCGACGTGCCCGGCCCGCACGGCGAACGCTTCCGATTGTCGGAGGGGCTGGGACGCGTCGCCACGGTCGTCTACTTCTTCCCGAAGGCGTTCACGCCCGGCTGTACCCGTGAGACCGAGCGGTTCCGCGACAGCTACAACGAGCTCCGGCTCGCCGGCGCGACCGTCATCGGGGTCAGCACCGACGACGCGGACACGCAGTGCCGTTTCGCGGAATCGCTCGAGGCCCCGTTTCCCATGGTGGGAGATCCGGACGGCGCGGTCGCCGAGAGGTTCGACGTCCGGTGGCCCATCGTCGGCGTGGCCCGTCGCGTCACCTACGTGCTAGACCACGAGCGCACGATCCGGGGCGTGTTCCACCACGAGCTCGACATCGCGCAGCACCGAGACGACGTGCTCCGGCTCGTGGACGAGCTGTACACCGCGCGCTGCGCCCCCCGCGTCCCGACCGACCCCTGACGGACTGACCCGAGCCTGCTGCCGCGCGGATACCAGCCGGTGGAAAGCGAGGATGGTGGCGTACTATGCTGGGCGCCATGCCCGAATTCATCTTCACGATGCAGGGGGTCACCAAGGTCCACCCTCCGGACAAGAAGGTCCTCGACAACATCCACCTCGCGTTCTACCCAGGCGCGAAGATCGGCGTGATCGGCGCGAACGGCTCCGGGAAGAGCTCGCTCATGCGGATCATGGCCGGCGTCGACACCACGTTCGGCGGCGAGGCGAAGCCCCACCCCGGGACGCGCATCGGCTACTTCGCGCAAGAGCCCGACCTCGGGGGGGCGAGGACGGTGTGGGACGCGGTGGTCGACGGCGTCAAGGAGACGCAGGCGCTGCTCACGCGCTTCGAAGAGATCAGCGCGAAGCTGGGCGAGCCGATGGACGACGACGAGATGAACCGGGCGCTCGCCGAGCAGGCGGAGCTGCAGGACAAGATCGACGCCGCGGACGCATGGAACCTCGACCGGCACGTGGAGCTCGCGATGGACGCGCTCCGGGTCCCTCCCAGGGAGGAGGAGGTCCTGCACCTGTCCGGTGGCGAGAAGCGGCGCGTGGCGCTGTGCCGCCTGCTCCTGTCCCGGCCGGACATGCTCATCCTCGACGAGCCCACGAACCACCTCGACGTCG
>SXNL01000244.1 GCA_005777185.1 Myxococcales bacterium | reverse complement strand
TGCTTCTGGCCGCCCGAGAGCTGCACGCCGCGCTCCCCCACGAGCGTGTCGTACCCCTCGGGAAAGCGCTCGATGAACGCGTGCGCGTTCGCGAGCTTCGCTGCGCGCTTGACCTCCTCGGCCGTGGCTGCGGGCTTTCCGTAGCGGATGTTCTCGCCGATCGAGCACGAGAACAGGAGCGGCTCCTGGGCCACCACGCCCACCTGTCGCCTCAGCCACGCGCCCTCCAGGTCGGTCAGCGGAACACCGTCGAGGAGGACCTCGCCGCGCGAGGGATCGTACAGGCGCTCGATCAGCGCCAGCGTCGTGGACTTCCCCGCGCCGGAGGGCCCGACGAGGGCGACCACCTCGCCCGGCGCGATCACCAGCGAGAAGCCGCGCAAGACCTCGGCGTCGGGCCTCGTCGGATACGCGAACGACACGTCGCGCCACTCGACCCTTCCGACGATCCCCTCGGGGGTCCGGGCTCCGTCGACCAGCGCGGGCCGGCGGTCGAGCAGCTCGAACACGCGCTCCGATGCGCCCGCCGCGCGGTTGAAGTCGGCCCACAGGTCCGCCATCGACGCGAGCGAGATGGCGACCAGCATGGTGTAGACGAGGAACGACGTGAGGGCGCCGACCGACATCTCGCCACGCAGCACGAGCCGCCCGCCGTACCAGAACATCAGCGCGCCGGCCCCGTAGGCGGCGAAGGAGGCTACGCCGAAGAACAACCCGCCGAGCCGTATCCGCAGGTACGCGAGCGAGAGCGAGCGGCGGACGGCCTCCGCGAACCGGACCACCTCGCGCCCCTCGGCGGCGAACGCGCGCACGGTGCGCACGCCCGAGAGCGACTCCTCCGCCACGTGCGTCGACTCGGCGAGCGCGTCCTGCGCGTCGCGCGACACCTTGCGGACGCGCCGCCCGTACCGCATCGCGAGGATCGCGACGGGCGGGACCACGAGCAGCATGAGCGCCGTGAGGCGCGGTGACGTGTAGAAGAGGAGGACGACACCGCCCACGACGGTCGCGAGCGCCCGCAGCGCCATGGAGATGTTCACCGACACGGTGTTCTGGAGGACGGCGGTGTCCGAGGCCAGGCGGTTCGTGAGGTCGCCGGTCTTCTGGGTGTCGAAGAAGGCGATGTCCTGCCGCATGAGGGACTCGAAGAGCCGCTCCCTCAGGTGCGCCACGACGCGCTCGCCGGCGCGCGTGAAGAGCACGAAGCGAGCGGCGCTCGCGATGCCCTGCACGAGGAACACGCCCAGCATGATCGCGGTCGCGCGGTCGATCTTGTCGGTGGAAGGGCCCGCGAGCGCCTCGTCCAGCATGAACCGGAGGCCCTGCGGGACCACGAGGTTGCTCGACGTGCCCACGAGAAGGCACGCCGTCCCGAGCGCCAGGCTCGGCACCTCGGGGCGCGCAAGGCCGAGGAGGCGCCTGGCCGTCGTCCTCGGCGTCGTGGGGTCGGGCATCCCCTGCGAACATCCGGCCTCGCCCGTCCCACGGTCAAGTGGCGCGTTTCCATTGACATTCCAGGTTCCTGGCCTACTGTGCGCGTCCCCCCCCGGGCGAAGGCCCGAGACAGCGCATTTTCACCGAGGAATCCCGTGGCCAACCATCCGTCCGCCGAGAAGCGCAACCGCCAGCGTATCACCCGCACCGCCCGCAACCGGGCCGTCACGAGCTCCGTGAGGACGCTCGTGAAGTCGGTGCGCGCGGCGATCAAGGCGAAGGACAAGGCCCAGGCCTCGAAGGCCCTCGTCGCCGCCGTCAGCGCGATCGACAGCGCGAGCAGCAAGGGCGTCCTCCACCGGAGGACGGCCGCCCGCACGGTGTCTCGCCTCAGCTCGGCGGTCCACAAGCTCGGGTAACGGCTGTCGGCTCCGGCCGCCCGCTTCTCGACGACGTGTTATCCTCCGCGGTAACACCTCGCATGCCGGAACCGGAGAGCGACCCCGCAGGCTCCCTGCCCGAGCTGATCGGGCGGACGATCGCCGGGAAGTACGAGGTGATCCGCATCATCGGCCGGGGCGGGATGGGCACCGTCTTCGAGGCGGAGCACAAGGAGCTTGGCCGGAAGGTCGCGATCAAGTTCATCCGGGGCGATCACGCGAAGGACGAGCGCGTGACGAGCCGCTTCGCGCGCGAGGCGCGGGCCGCGAGCTCCATCGACAGCGCGCACATCGTGTCCTGCGTCGATGCAGGCGCCGAGGATGGGCTGCCCTACATCGTGATGGAGCTCCTCGAGGGCGAGGATCTCGGATCACGGCTGCGGCGCGACGTGAGGCTCCCGCTCGAGGAGTCCCTTCACATCGCGGCGCAGCTCCTCCGCGGGCTCGCCCGCGCGCACGACGCGGGGATCGTGCACAGGGATCTCAAGCCGGACAACGTGTTCCTGGTCGAGCGGGACGGCGACACTTCGTTCGTGAAGGTGGTCGACTTCGGGATCTCGAAGATCCAGCGGGCGTCGTCGGCGACGATCCCGCTCGCGCTGACAGGGCAGGGGACGGTGCTCGGCACGCCGTTCTACATGGCGCCGGAGCAGGCCCAGGCCGATCCCGACGTGGACGCGCGCGCCGATCTGTACAGCGTGGGGGCCATCCTCTTCGAGTGCCTCGCGGGACGTCCGCCGCACGTCGGCGAGTACTACGAGCAGGTGATCCTCGCCATCTGCATGAAGGACGCGCCCGATCTGCGCGCCATCGTGCCCGCCACGCCAGCCCCCGTCTCGAAGCTCGTATCTCGCGCGCTCGAGCGCGACCGCACGCGGCGCTTCAGGTCCGCGCGGCAGATGCTCGCTGCGATCCACGAGATCGCGCCGCGCGAGAAGGCGCTCGTCCCGGTCGACCCACCCGAGGACGGCGCGGAGGCCGAGGCGGAGGACGCGCCCTCGGCGCCGGACGTCACGCCCGCGGCGGAGGCGGTCGCGGCCGACGAGGCGCTCGGGGTCGCGGGGAGGGAGATCCGCGACGACGCGGCCGTGCGGCCGGCCCCGCCGATGGATCGACGGCGCGCCGCTGCGCTCGGCAGCCTCGCGGCCCTGCTCGGGCTCGCCGTCACGTGGGCGATTGTACACTACACGTATCAGCGCCCCGTCGCGCCGCCGCTCCCGGTCGCGTCGGCGAGGCCCTTCGCGCCCGTCGTCGCGCC
>SXNL01000243.1 GCA_005777185.1 Myxococcales bacterium | reverse complement strand
GTCAGCGCGACGTAGAGGAGCCGCTGGAGCTCGGCCTTCGACTCGCGCGTGGCCGCCTCGGTCGCCGCGGGAGCGTCCTTCGGCGCGAGGTGCATCTTCAACCTGTGACCGTCCGCCGGATCGTGGAACGCGAGGCAGATCTTCTCCTCTCGCGGGCTCGAGTCCCAGAGCTGCGGGCAGTACACGATCGGATACTCCAGGCCCTTGCTCTTGTGGATCGTGAGGAGCTTCACCGCGAGCGCGTCGCTCTCGAGGCGAAGCTCGCCGGCCTCCCCCGACAGCAGGCCCGGCTCGTCGTCGGGCGCGGCGCGCATCGCGCCCAGCCAACGCACGAGCCCGCTCGGGCCGAGACGCTCCCGGAGCGCCGCCGCGTGGAGCACGTCGCCGAGGTGGACGAGGTTCGTCACCCGTCGCTCGCCGTCCACGTAGGCCAGGAGGCGAGGCTGGACGCCGAAGTCGTCCATGATCTCGTGGCACGCCGGCATGAACCCGTGTCGCGCCCAGATCTCCTGGATCCTGCGGAATCGCTCGGACCAGGCCTGCCAGCCTCGCTCGTCCGCCTCGAGCCCCGCGATCTCCCCGGCGGACCGCCCGACGATCGACGTCGCGAGCGCGGCCCGGAGGAGCGTGGCGCGCGTCGGCTCCAGGACGGCGCGCAGCACCTGTTCGAGCTCGGTCGCCTCGGCCGACTGGAAGACGCTCGACTGGCTCTCGAGCGCCGTCGGGATCCCCAGCCGGCGGAGCGCGATCTGGACCAGGCTCGCCTGCTCGTTGGTCCGCGTGAGGACGGCCACGTCGCCCGGACGTACCGTGCGGCCTTCGATGCGGGCGCCGGACGCGAGAAAGCGGACGATCTCGGCGGCGACGAGGTCGGGCAGGGTCTCGGCGAGGACGCCTTTGCCGTGAGGCTTCTCGCCCGGACGCCGCGGCAAGAAGAGGATCTCGAGGGCCGCTCCCTCGGCGAGGGTGATGCGGTCCTTCTTCGCGTGCGCGAGGACGCCGTGGAACGCGATGTCGTCGAACACGAACGGCTTCGGCACGCGATCGAAGATCGTGTTGACGGCCCGGACGAGGGACGGATCGGAGCGGTGATTCGTGTCCAGCGTGTACCGCGCCTCGCCCGCGTCCGTGCCCGCCTGGAAGTACGAGAACACGTCCGCGCCACGGAACGCGTAGATGGACTGCTTCGGATCGCCGACGAGGATCAGCGTGGCCTCGCCGTGGAAGATCCGCTGGAAGATCCGGAACTGCACCGGATCGGTGTCCTGGAACTCGTCGATGAGGGCCGCCTTCAGCTCCTCGCGGAGCGCGCTGGCGAGCCGAGCGCCGCCGTCTCTCCTGAGCGCGGCGTCGAGCCCGAAGAGGAGATCCTCGAAGCCCTGGATCCCGAGCGCGGCCTTTCGACGCGCCATCTCGGTGCGCACGTGACGGACGAGCTCGCATTTGAGGCCGAGCGCGAGCCCCTTCGCCGCCCTCCTGGCCACGTCGAGCAGCGCCTCCGCGTCGTCGAAAAAGGGATTCGTCGGGGGTTGATTCTTCCGGATGACCGACGACGCCAGCCCGCTCGTGGAGAATCGCTCGACCGCCGGAGGGAGCGTGAACGAGGCGCTCTCGCCCGCGAAGAGGTCGTCGAGCTGTTCGAACCAGACGCCGAGGTTCTCCTCGTTGTACCCGTCCGACTGCCTCTTCGTGACGGCCTTGGTCGCGACGAGGATCTTCCGCACGGCGGCGCGCCGGACGGCCCACGTGGCCTTCGCGCGCGCCCACGCGGCGTGAAGCTCGCGGCGCAGGGCGTCGAGATCCGGCACGGCGACCTCCGGGAGCACCGGGAGATCGGCCGGCCTGCGCGCGAACGTGTCGACGAGCCTGCGGATCGTGCCGAGCTCGAGGTCGCCTCGCACGAGCAGGAAGAGATCCCGCGGCAGGGGGACCATCGTGCGCGACCAGTAGTCCTCCGAGATCTCCCGCGCGAGCTCCGACGTGTCGGTCGCGAGGGCGACATCGAAGCGCGCGCCGCTCTCGAAGGCGCGCTCGGTGAGCGCCCGGAGGGAGAACGCGTGGATCGTCGAGATCCTCGCCATGTCGAGCTCCGAGATGGCCACGCGGATCCTGCGCTTCGCCTCCGCCGGGTCGGCCGCTCCACGGACGATCGCGCGCAGATCGTCATCGACCGCGCGCGCGGGATCCTCCATGGCGATCTGCGCCTCGCGGAGGCGTCGCCGGATCCTCCCGCGGAGCTCCGAGGTGGCGGCTTCCGTGAAGGTCACGACCACGATCTCGCGCACCGACAGGCCTCGCTCCAGCACCAGCCGGAGGTAGAGCGTCGTGATCGTGTGGGTCTTCCCGGTGCCCGCGCTCGCCTCCACGAGCGACGTGCCGACGAGCGGCGCCTCGGTGGCGTGGAGCGGCTTCACGGCGTCTCCTTCAGGTGGTCGAGGAGCGGGTCGAACACGCGCCTGGCGACCTCGGCGAACCGTGGCGGCTCCTCTCCGGACTGGTCCTCGGCAAGGAGACAAAACGCGGGATCGAGCGGATCCGCCTCGCCGTAGACCTTCTTGACGTAAGCGTTCTCGGCGTCGCCGAAATCCTTCCTGTACGCGCTCCTTGCCGCCCCGAGCGCCTGCGCCTCCGTGCCGCCGTTGCGCAGCTTCGCCACGTAGGCGTTCGCTGCATCGGGGAAGAGCGGCAGCGGCACACGCCGCCCGAGCCGGAGGAGCGACACGAGATCGGCCAGGATCACGAGCGGTTTCGCGACCTCGACGAAGGTCCGCTCGACGAGACCGTCGTCCCCCTTGGAGAAGAGGTAGGTGGGCCCGCGTCCTCCGGCGGCGAGCATGCAGAGGTGCCGGATCCACGCGTCGAGATCGTTCTTCCCCTTGGTCTTCGAGTACCGGTAGAGCACCTGTCCCCTCGGACCCACGGACCGGAGCCAGCCGATCACGCGTGCTCCCCCTTCCAGCGTGAGGTCGATCTCGAGCGGCGCAGGCGCGGTCGGGCCGAGGAGCTCGGCGACCCGGCGCCCCATCTCGGTCGGCAGGGGCCGCTCCTCGTCGTACCAGACGATCCCCGGCGTCCCGAGCGGGAGCTGACCTGACGCACGGATGGAGACGGGTGCGAGGGTCACGTCCTCGCCGCGCCGGACGCGGTCGACGATCTCGGTACCGATCGCCCACGCCTCCAGCGCGTCGAGCTCGAGTGGCTCGCGATCCTTCAGCGGAACCACGTCCGCCGAGAGGTACACGCCGACTCCCGACTTCACGAAGGCCTCGACGGGGTGCTTGAAGAACGTGGAGAGCTCGTCGACGGTGACGGGGCGCGCGGCCTCTTCCCCGGGCGGCGGAGGCAGCGCCTTCTCGACGAATCCGGGAGCGACGATGCGGGGTGCCATCATGGCAAGGGCCGCCTCGCAGAGCGACGGATCGTGGCTGAAGACGCGCTCGTCCTCGCCCTTGAAGTAGCGCGCGCTGAACGCGTGGAGCGCGTGCCGGACCGTCACGGCGTCACGCGGCAGAGGTTCTCCCTTTCGCGAGAAGACTGCGTCGATGTGGTCGAGCATCTCGCTCACGAGGACCGACGGCGTCCTCTCCGCGTCGTTCTTGATGCTCCGCCCGATGAAGGTGACCACGAGGCGGTCGCGTGCCGCGAGGAGCGCCTCGCGGAACACGCGGCGATCCTCGTCGCGCGCCGAGGGATCTCCGGGACGAGGCTCTTTCGCGAGGAGGTCGAAGCCCAGGGCCGACGGGGCGCGGGGGAAAGCGCCGTCGTTCATGCCGAGGAGCGCGACGAACCGCGCGGGCACCGTCCGTCCCGGCCGCAGCGAGGCGAACGTGACAGGACCGTCGGCGAGATCGAAGCCACCTCCGTCGGCGGCGATCGCGGCGCCGAGCGCGTCGCGCACGACGGCGAGGGGAACCTCCTCGTCGAAGTCGGCCGCCTCGGTGCGCGCGGCGATCGCATCGAGGGCGGTCCGCACGATCTGGTGCTGGTACCCCGTCGTGCGCGTGACGGCGACGAACCGCTCGAGGGCCGCGAGGATCCGCTCACGCCACACCGCGATCGTGGCGCGCCCCGCGAGTTCTCTTCGCAGTCCGGCGAGGCCATCCGAGAAGGCGGCCAGCGCTGCGAGCGTGGCACCACGCGATCCCTCGACGTCGTCGAAGGGCAGCACGTCGGCGTAGGTACGGTCGCCCGCCTCGCCCGCGGCGAACCCGAGGAGGAGGCGATCGACGCCGAAGCGCCAGGTGTTCTGTCCGTCCTTCGGCTGGCCTTCCTCCTCGCGGTGATTCGCGTCGGCGGCCCAGCGGATCCCCGACTCCTCGATCCATCCGCGGATGGTCTCGACGTCGAGCTCCCCGAGATCGAACCGCTCGTGGATCGGCGCGCGGAACAGGAGATCGAGCACGGCGGGCGCTGTCATCCGCGATGTGGCCGCGTCGAGCAGCGAGAGGAGCGCCTCGCAGACAGGGAGCTGCGCGCCGGCTGGACGATCGGCGATCCGGTGCGGAAGGTGGCGGTCCCCTCGAGGGTCCCCGCCGAAGACGGCATCGATCGCGGGACCGTAGGTCTCGAGATCGGGGCACAGGACGAGCATGTCACGCGGTTCGAGCGAGGGATCCTGCTGCAGCGCGGCCAGCATCTGGTCCTTCAGCACCTCGCACTCGCGCGTCGGGCTGTGGCACGCGTGGAGGGACACGGATCGGTCGTCCGGCCGAAGCTCGGCACGGGGAGGCGGGTCGACGGGCGCTCGCTGGAGCTCTCCGAGGAGCGTCCCCGCGGGAGCGATGGGGCCGTCCGCCGCGAGCTCGAAGATCTCCACGGTGATCTTCTTCGCAAGGGCATCGAGAGCTTCCCCGAGCAGCGGCGCGAGCGGGCCCACGCAGAAGATCGAGATGCGCGCCGGCAAATCCGTCGGTCGCCCGGCGCGCAGATCGTCGACGAGGCGAGCGATCCGCGCGGCGATGTGCCCGCCGCCATGACGTGCGACGAGCGCGCGGAAGAGCCGTGCCTGCCAGTGGTCCGCCTTCCCGCGCTCCCAGGCCCGGACGAGATCGGGACGGTGGAGGAGGTACCTGTCGAACAGACGAGCCACG
>SXNL01000242.1 GCA_005777185.1 Myxococcales bacterium | reverse complement strand
GGGAAGCTCGCCACTCGCTTCATCGCGGAGGGCCGGACGGTCTCGTTCGCGGCGGGAGACACGTTTCGCGCCGCCGCGGTGCAGCAGCTCGAGGTGTGGGGGAAGCGCGTCGGCGCCGCGGTCGTCAAGGGCAAGGACGGCGCGGATCCCGGCGCGGTCGCGTTCGAGGCGACCCAGAAGGCGATCGAGGGCAAGGTGGACGTGCTACTGGTCGACACTGCCGGTCGGCTCCAGACGAAGGCACCCCTGATGGACGAGCTGCGCAAGGTCCGGAAGACCATCGCGAAGGCGCTCGACGGCGCTCCGCACGAGACGTTGCTGGTGCTCGACGCAACGACCGGCCAGAACGCCCTGGTGCAGGCGCAGATGTTCAAGGACACGGTCGACCTCACCGGAATCATCCTCACGAAGCTCGACGGCACCGCGAAGGGTGGCGTCGTGCTCGCCATCGCCGACGAGCTGAAGGTGCCCGTTCGCTACGTGGGCCTCGGCGAGCGAGCCGAGGATCTGCGGGAGTTCTCGGCCGAGGAGTTCGCCATCGCCCTCTTCGGACAGGGCGACGACGAGGCCCGGGCCGCTTGAAGCTTTTCGTTGCTTCCCGCGTAAATCGCGTGTTAAGTTCTCGCGCGCCTCTCGGTGTAGTACTGCCGCGACCGCTCCGCTGTACCCAGATTCGTTTCCATTCGTTAGCGCTGCGTAAGGGGTTGCGATGAATTCTCCGAGCGAGCCTCGTCGAGGCGAGCGGAAATCTTCCAGGACGGTCTCGAGGTCGCTCTCCAGGCTCTCATGTGCGGCCCTCGCGGGTGCCGCTGCGGTGGCCCTCGTGGCCGTCGTGGCTCCGTCGTCGGCGATGGCCCAGGGAAAGAAGGGCGGTAAGCCCGCCACGACTCCTGCGGCGGGCGCGGCGGCGGGTGGCGACATCGAGATCGACGATCCGAACAGCCAGCCCGGCCAGCCCGGCGCGGCGGACCCTGGCGCCGGCGGGGGCGGTATCTGCGACATCGACCCCTCGGTCTGCTCCAAGCCGGCGGACGTGGCGGCGGCCGCCAAGAAGACGGTACACGCCGAGATCTACGCGGTGCAGCAGATCTACGCGCTCCGCTACCACCGGTTCGAGGTGCAGCCGTACTGGGCGTTCTCGCTGAACGACCAGTTCGTCAGCCACAACGGCCCCGGGCTCGGGATCAACTACTACATCACCAACGTGCTCGCGGTCGGCATCAACGGCAACCTCTACTCCGGGTTCAACGTCGACTCCGACTTCAACTTCCAGAACCGCCGCGCCACGCGCGTCGCGGTGCCCCTCAACGAGTACCAGTGGGGAGCCAACCTGAACTTCACGTACGTGCCCATGTACGGCAAGTTCGCGGGGTTCGGCGACTTCATCTTCCACTACGACGCTTACGTCGTGGGTGGTGTCGGCGCCATCTCGACCAGGCCCATCCCGGTCATCGATCCGGACAACCGTAACTTCCCCTACAAGCCGAAGATCGCCTTCAACGCGGGCCTCGGCCTCCGGATCTTCTTCAACCGCTGGTTCGCGGCCGACCTCGAGCTGCGCGACTACATCTACAACGAGCAGCTCGAGAGCCTGTCGATCGGCCGCACCCAGAAGGAGCAGCAGGACCAGAGCACCTGGTACGGCGGCAACAGCCTCACCAACAACGTCGCGGCCCAGCTCGGGGTCACCATCTTCTTCCCATTCAGCTGGGAATACCGGCTCCCGAAGTGAGGATGGCCATGCACAAGACCAGAAAGCACCTCCTCCTCTCCGCCGCCGCCGCCGCGTTCGTCGCCGTGGCTTCGTACGCTCCACGCGCCGACGCGCAGGAGATCCAGCTCACGGGTCCGCTCGCTGGAGCGCCCGCCGTTCGCAAGCTCCGCCTGTACCGCGAGGGCCGGATCGACATCGAGCCGAGCGTCTCCTTCACGCTCCTCGACGAGTACCGGCGCACGATCATCCCGGGAGCGACGCTCCAGTACAACGTCACGGATTACCTCGGCGTCGGGGTTTGGGGCGGCTACGGGGTCATCTCCCTCGCGACGGACCTGACGGATCAGATCGACAGCACGGCGGCGCGCAACTCGCGTACCGCTCCCAACGTGAACCACTCGGGCACGGACGCGGCGTCCTTCGCGAAGGGCCCGTCGTTCGCGGACCAGACCGCGAAGCTGACGTACTTCATCGCGCCGCAGGCTCAGTTCGCGCCGTTCCGGGGCAAGCTCGCAATCTTCCAGAAGTTCTTCGTGGACACCGATCTCTACGTCCACGGTGGCCTCATCCTGGTCGGTGTGCAGGAGCGCGGGAGCTGCGGCTTCGAGGGCAAGCCGGCGTGCACCGATCCGAAGTCGTTTGCGCTCGAGTCGCGCACCGCGGTGGCGCCCACGTTCGGCCTCGGCCTGTCGTTCTACACCTCGAACCTTCTGTCCTTCCGCCTCGAGTACCGCGCGTTTCCTTTCTCCTGGAACCGGCCTGGCTTCGACCAGCGCGGCAGCGGCAACAACGCCAAGGCTCCGGACAACAAGGTCGACGGCGAGGACCAGACCTTCAAGTTCAACCAGATGATCACGCTTGGCGTGGGCATCTCGCTCCCCGGCCAGCCGAAGACGAGCGACTGAGCTCGCGCTCCGACCTTCGTGGGCGGCGCCGAGCTGTGACCTGGGCGAGGGGCCTGAGGGCTCCCCCATGCAACCTGTCCGGCGCCTGCTTCCGCGCGACGCGACGGAAGCGAGCTTGCCCGAGCTTGCGCGGGCGATCCCGCGGCGGGGCTAGGGAGCGCGCTTCAGGAGCTTGCCGTCGCCGTCGATGGAGTAGGCGGGCGGGAGCGCCCTGCGCATGTCGGCGCGAAGATCCTCCTCGACGGGCCATCCGCGCAGGATGAGCCCGTCGCACACCTTGTTCTTGATGCGGATGCTCTCCTCGTCGGCGAGCAAGGCGACGAGCGCGGGGACGCTCGAGGGGTCGTCCTGCGCGAGCACGGTCGCCGCCGCGGCGAAGCGTGCGTCGTCGTTCACGTCCTCCAGGAATGGCTCCACCGCCTCACGGATCTTGGGGCTCCGGTAGTCCTCGAGGGCGACGAGGATCTGGAGCTTCGGATCGATGAACTTGGCGTACTCCGTGTCCCACCGGGAGAGCCAGGCCAGGAGCTCGTCGATGAGCTCCTCCTCGGTCTGCAGCTCCTTCATGAGCTTCATGGGCCAAGCGAGGCTCTCGGCCTTGGCGGCGAAGGCCCGGATCACTGGAACGGCGTCGCCACCGACCTTGAGGATGCCCTCGAACGCGAGGTCCTTCTCCTCCTGGTCGGTGATCGACGGGTCGATCATGAAGGTGAAACGCTTCAGGAGCGCCTCCGCGGCCTCGGGCGTCGCGAGGGCGGCGAGCTCTTGCAGGGCCTCCTGGCGATCGTAGTTCTGGGCGCGCTTGCTGCCGGCGGCCTCGGCCCACTTCGCCGCGGCGCTCCTGGCCCTGCCGTCCCCGCCGGTCTTGTCCTTGGTCTTGGTCTTGAAGAGGTCGAAGATGCCCATCGTCAGCGGCGGATCGAGCGTAACATCAAGCGATCGGCACGGCGAGGAGCGTCACGCCCTCGGAGCTCGAGCGCACCTGGTAGCGGACCGGACGCCCCTGCTTCTGCGCCGCGTCTTGCTCCATCCCCTGGATGCGAGAGACGAAGGCAGCCTCCGTGATGTGGTCCGTCCCCTCGCCGAGCACCTTCTTGGCGGCGATGTATTCGCCATAGATGCGCGCGTAATACGCGTCGGCGGCCTCGCTGGCGAGCGCGCTTATGGAGGCGGCGCTGAGGGCGTCGGCGGGGATGTCGGGGGAGCTTCCAGGATCGACGGCCATGGCCTCCTTGAAGTCGGCGGCCGTGGGCGCCATCGAGGAGCGGCCCTGCTCGTCGGTGGTGTCCTCCTCGATCCCCATCAGCTGGTTCAGGAGCTGGTTGATGCGGTAGGCGAGGCCGCCGAGCTCGGCGTGGTCGAGCTCGAAGCGTTTGTCCGTCTGGCCGTTGAGGACGAGCAAGAGACCCTCCTCGAGCTCGGTGATCGGCGCCAGGATGTATCCCCCGAGGAACCACCCCGCGAATCCGACGAGGATGAGACCGAGAGCGGTGACGCCGAGGATGGGGAACGCCATCGTCTCCACGCCGGGGACCAGGGTCCGGGGGGAGATCGTCGCGAGCGCCGCGTGGTGGCCGTCGCCGAGGCCGTCAAGGGGAGCGGCGGCGACGAACACTTCTCCGGCGGGCCCGGTGAAGACCTGGCCGCTCTTGAAGACGGACTTGAGATCGCCTTGGCTGCGCTCGACCGTGGCCTTCACTTCCTCGCTCGAGCTCGATCCCGCTGCGGCGCGAAGGCCGTCGCCCTCTGCCACGATGACGGCGACGCCGCGGCCCGTCGTGGCCTCCGCGACCTGCGCGAGCTCGTCGTTGAGCGGCATCCCGATCACGAGACCGTGGCCCCGTTCGTCGCGGATGGGCGCGTAGACCGCGAGGAGCTGATCGCTCCGCTCCTTGCTCACCCACACGTCCGCACCGGATTGGCCCTTCGCGAGCGCCTCCTTGAGCCCCGGGTAGGGGGTGCCATAGTCGTCGCCGCGCGAGAGCGGCGTGCCGTTCCGGCCGGTGACCTTGCCCGCCTTGTCGACGATCATGACGAGCGTCGGCGGGCTCGAAGGGAACTCCTTCTTCGCGCTGACCAGGATGGCGTCACAGGCGGCCATGGCCGCGTCGCCGCGCGCCGTATCCGTCGCGCGTGACACCGCGTCCCTCGGCCCCGGCTCGGTCGCCCGGGAGGCCGCCCACTGGGCCATGCGGAGGGCGTCGACCTGCAGGCGTGCGGAGGCGCCCTGCACGTCGCGCTTCGCGCGCTCCGACAGGAGTGGGGCGCTGGTCGCCGCCGCGATCAGCGACTGACGGACGATGACGAACGCCAGCACACCGAGGATGAGGACGATGATGGCGTGAACGGCGATGATCTTCTGGCGCATGGCTCCCCGGGGACGCGGACGTGCTAGCCTGCCGGGCACGCGGCCCCCCAGGAAGGACGGGGGCGCGCGCGTGGCTGGCGTGTCGGCGGAATCTCGACGGGCAAGCTACCATCCACCCGTTCGCGCCCGCAACCCCCCTCCCCTGCAGGCGCGATAAAACTCCCGAGAAAATCCGCATGGCCATCGCTCCCCGCGCCCACGAGACGCCCCACGGCGACGGCCCGTCCGCAGCGGGCGAACAGGTCTGCCTGCTCGTGGACGATCCTTTGTTCTCGCGGCACGAGCCACCCGCGTATCACCCCGAGCGCCCCGAGCGCCTCGTGGCCGCGCGGGCCGCGGTCGCGAGGGCGCCGGCGCGCTGGCAGCCAGTACCTGCCCGCGACGCCACGCGCGAGGAGCTCGGGCGAGTGCATGATCCGCGGTTCCTCGATCGGCTCGGCAGCCTCGCCGGACAGGTCGGCTACATCGATCCGGACACGTACGTGGGCGCGGACTCCGTCGCAGCCGCCGTCCGCGCCGCCGGCACCCTCATCGCAATGGTCGACGCGCTGGCGGCGGGCCCCCTCGCGAAGGGGGTGGCGCTGCTCCGACCACCCGGCCACCACGCCCGTGCCGCCCAGGCGATGGGCTTCTGCCTGCTGAACAGCATCGCCATCGCCGCGGCGCATGCCCGCGCCTCAGGCTTCGAACGCGTGGCGATCGTCGACTGGGACGTCCACCACGGTAACGGCACGCAGGAGATCTTCCTCACCGAGCCGAGCGTCCTCTACGTGTCGACACATCAATACCCGTTCTACCCCGGCACCGGCGCCGTCGAGGAGACGGGGGACGCCGACGGCCGGGGTTACACCGTCAACGTGCCGCTCGGCGCGGGCGGGGGGGACGCGATCTACAGGGGCGCCTTCGAGCGCGTGATCCTGCCGGTCCTCGAGGGTTTCGCGCCGGATCTGGTCCTCGTCAGTGCTGGCTTCGACGCGTCGGCGCGCGATCCGCTCGCCGAGATGGCGCTCGGACCGGACGCGTTCGGGTGGATGGCGCGCGAGCTCGCTCGCGTGGCGGACGCGTCGGCCCGAGGCCGGATGGCCCTCGTGCTCGAAGGCGGCTACGACCTCGTCGCCCTGGAGGCCGGGCTCACGAGCGCCATCGCGGGGATGCTCGGCGACGCCGCCGACATCGGACGTGACGTCGACCACCCCGAAGTGGCGAGCGCCGCGAAGGTCGCCGGGCGAGCGTGGGCGGTCGCCTGACGGAACCCGCGGCGACGATGATGACGCTTGCGCACGCCGGGCGAGCGCGGTATCGACACGAGGCGCGCTCGCGCGCGTGGTGGCCGTAGCTCAGTTGGTAGAGCGCCGGATTGTGGTTTCGGCTGTCGCGGGTTCGAAACCCGTCGGTCACCCTGTCTTCCCCTGTAATTTCGGCCGGTTCCGTGCGTGAGTCTCGGCGGCGACCGGAGCTCGACCGAAACCTCCGCGGCGCCGCGTGCGCGCTCGGGCGGGGCACCTCGCGCGGATCATCGCCCCCCTCGAGGCGGAGGCCCCCGGGGACGACGAGGCGCTCGATCCCGTCGAAGAGCGCCTGCACCAGGAGCGCGAGCGCGGCCGCCGGGAGCGCGCCCTCGAGCACCAGTGAGAAGTCGTCCAGCCGGATGCCCGTCAGGATCGGCTGCCCGAAGCCCCCCCGCTGGGCCGAGACGCCCCCTCGAGGTCAAGCTCGCGGGGGCTGAGGGCCCAGATCGGCATCCGCCGCGGGTTCGACGTGCACGAAGGTGCGCGCGACCACGTCCACCGCCTCGATGGCCTGCTGCACGCGGACGCCGATGTCGTGCCCCTCCACGGCGCTCAGCGCCGGCCCGATCACGATTGTGATCTCCACGTGGAGCTGACTGCCGACGTGGTGCGCGAGGATCTCTCCCACGGCCGAGACCCCGGGGACGGCCTCTGCGGCCCGCCGCAGGGAGGCGAGGACCTCCGGGGCGGGTGCCTCGCCCATGAGGTAGCGGAGGTTCTCGCGAAGGAGCCCCGCGCCATTGTATGCAATATACAAGGACACGGGGAGCGCGAGGAGGGCGTCGGCGAGCGGGAAGCCCGCCCGAACCGTAGCCCACCCGAGGAGCGACGTGGACGTGGCCACGAGATCGTTGCGCGTATCCGTGACGACCGCCTGCATCGCGGGGCCGCGCTCGCGGCGCGCGCGCCTCGACAGCGCCGCGAGCAACCCCGCCTTGATCACGAGCTTCGCGCCGAGGACGCCCAGCGTCGACGCGTCCATGTCCGGCTCGACGTGGGCGAAGGCGGCGGCAACGGCGGATCTCCCGACCTCGAAGGCGAGCACGAACGCGAGCACGGAGGCCACCAGGGCGCCGATGGGCTCCGCCCGTCCGTGCCCGAAGGGGTGGCCCTCGTCCTTCGGCTTGGCCCCGACCCACGCGGAGACCGCGAGCACGGCGTTGACCGCGACATCCATGAGCGAGTCCGCCCCCTGCGCGAGCACGAGCTGGCTCCGCGTCAGCCAGAAGACGGCGACGTGCGCGAGGACCAGGCCAAGGTTCAGCGAGAAGACGACGACGACCCAACGGGTCGGCGAGCCGCCGCCGCTGCTCATGGCGCGCCCTGCAGCGGACGCCCGTAGGTTCGCCAGCCGTCCTCGAAGACCCGCGCGAGCCTCGCGCACACGTCCGGCTGCCGCACGAAGACGCTGACGTTGCGGCTCGAGAGGAAGTAGTCACCCTCCCAGTTGCTCGTGCCCACCCACGCATCCTCCGCATCGACGACCATGTACTTCGCGTGCGCCACGCGCGCGTAGGGGATGTCCCCTCCGGACCAGCGGGGGATGGTGAGGATGGAGACGGTGACGTTCCGCACCGTGGCCAGGGCGCGGAGGGTGTCATCCTTGGCGCCCCACGCGGAGACCATGAGGCGCACCGAGACCCCGCGCGCGGCAGCGCGGCGGAGCGCGTCGTCGAGGACGGTGAACGACGTGCCGTCGCGCGTCCGTGCCTTGTAGGTGAGCACCTGGACGAGGATCGACGCGCGCGCCCGGTCGATCCGGGCGACGAGCCGCGGGAGATCCCAGGCGTCCTCGTCCGGGAGGAGGCCTCGCGGGCTCGCCGCGAGCTCCAGGGCACCGTCCTGCGATCGCCAGGGCCCCGCCTGCGGACCACGCGCGCGCGGTTCACCTCCGGCGACCTTCCAGTCCGCGTCGAAGAGACGCGAGAGCGCACCGACGACCTGGGGCTCCCGTAGCGCGAGGCCGATCTCCTGGATGTGCTCGAGGGCACGCCAGTCGAAGTTCTGGCTGCCGACGAACGCCTCTCGCCCGTCGACCACGAAGTACTTGGCGTGCAGGATCCCACCGGTCTCGCGATCGAGGTCGAGGACCCTGACCTCGATCCCTCGCGCGCGACCGAAGCGCGCCAAAGTGTCGGGGTACTTGGACAGGAAGCTCCGGTCGACGAGGAAACGCACCGCGACGCCCCGATCGGCGGCCGCCTCGATGCGCTCGATCACACGTGAGAGCCGGCTGTCGGGGACGTCCGAGGCATAGAACTCGGCGAAGGCGAGAGAGACCCGAGCCCGATCGATCATGGAGAGCCAGACGTCATGGGCGTCCGGGATGTCGGCGTGATCGAGCGAGGTCTCGACGGGGGCGGTCTCGACGACCTCGACGATCGGCCCCGCGAGGACGGCTGGCTCGCGGGGTACCTCGATGGCGCGCCCACGACACGCGGTTGCGCCGACGACGACGGTGAACAAGAGGAGTCGGGCGCCCATCTTCACGGGCGCCCAGGCTACCAGCTGTGCGAAGCGATCCGCCGCGCTCTACTTCTTCTTTCCGTGGCGCGCGCGGCGGTGCGCCTGACGGACCTCCTTGGCCTTCTCTCGCACCGTCTGCGCCTCGTCCTTGGTCACGATCCCGTCGGCGGTGGCGCCGGTGACGACCTTCTGTATCTCCGCGACGCCGGCGTCGAAGCGGGCGCGCGCGGCCTTCTTGTCGGCCTCCGAGGCGCTGCGCTTGGCGAGTCGTTGCTCCATGTGCTCGCGCGCCTTCTTCGTGCGAGCGTCGACCTTGGCCTGGAATTCGGCTGCCTTCATGGGGAACGCGCGGGCGCCGCGCGCGCCAGCCGTCGCCTGTCCCTCGGAGGGAGCGGCGAAGGCGGTGGCGGGGATGAGGAGAGCGGTGGAGAGCGCGAGGACGATGGCTGCAAAGCGCACGGAGTCATCTACCTTTCAGGGCGTCGGCCCTCCCTCAATAAGGGTCGACGGAGCTCCGGACGCACGCGGCTTCACAAAGCTTTACGGGCCGCCCCGCCACCACGCGAGGGCCGCGGCCCCGGATAGTTGCTCATCGCCGGCCGTTTTGGAATGATCCGGGCATGAGACGACTCCTCGCGACCCTCCTCTTCCTCGGTGCGTGCGCAGAGGCGATCCCCGAGAAGGTGGTGCTCAAGCCCGAGGCCGAGGCCGTGCAGGTGGTGACGGACCGACCCAACGCGGATCAGTACGTCGCCCTCGGCGAGGTCACGGGCACGGCACAGGGCGCCGACAAGGAGGCCGTGACGACGCAGGCCAAGAACGAGCTCAGGAACCAGACCGCTCAGCGCGGGGGCACGGTCGTCAGCGTCGACTCGGTCGACCCGAGGCACGAGTGGCAGGGCCGCAGGGTCGTGGTCAAGGTCACGGGCACGGCGTACAAGCCCAAGGACTGACACCGGTCGAGCGCGTGTCTCAGAGCGGCTTTCCGGCCGCGTGATCGGCGAGCACGGTCGACTCCACCGTCTTCACCGCGGCCGCATTGTCGAAGATCACACCGAGCTCGCGGTTGTTGAGCAACGAGTTCGTCGTGAAGTTCTGCGACCCCACGTAGGCGCGGACGCCATCGGCGACGATGGTCTTGGAGTGGATCGTGGGCGTCGTCACCGTGACGACCGAGATCCCTGCGGCCTTCAGCGCTGCCATCGCGGTCTGCTGCGCGGGCGTGGCGTTGATGTTTCCGTCGAGGACGACCTTGACCGCGAGGCCACGCTTCTTCGCGGCCACGAGACCCGCCGTGACCTCGGTGTCACTGAACGTCTCGGCCTCGACCGAGAGCGTGAGCCTGGCGTTGTTGATCAGGGAGAGGATCCTCGAACGCGCGTCGGGGGTCGACGCCTGTTGCGGGGAGACCACGAGCTTTCCCTTCACGGTGACGTCGACGTTCTTGAAGTCCGCCTGGAAGATCGCCTCGGCGTCCGCCACGTCCGAGGGATCGGTGTCGACGACCAGGAACTCGCGGTTGTCGGTCGGCGAGCTGTTGGTCATGTTCATCGTCATGATCCACGCCTCGGTACCGTCGATGATGACCGACTTCTGGTGCGTGAACTGGTAGATGGGGGGCCCGTACACCACCGGGACGCCAGCGGCCTTGAACGCGTTGAACTGGCCGAGGTTCGAGTTGACGCCGTCGGGGAAGCGTCCGTTCAGGACGACCTGCACGTCCCGGCCAGCCTTCTTCGCGTCGATGATCGCCTGCTCGTACATGTTGCTCGTGAAGAGGTACATGGTGACGTGCACCGACTTCTTCGCGTTCCTGATCGCGTCCCGGAGGGCGATCCCCTTGTCGGTCCCGGGAAGGACGATCACCCGGACGGCGCTCGTCGCGGGGACCACAGGGCCCGCGTCAGGCGCGAGGCTTCCCCCTTCAGGGCTGGCCGTGGCAGAATCGTCGTCGAGGCCTGCGTCGGCCTCGGGCGCCACCGGCAGCGCGAAGGAAGGGTCGCTGCTGCACGCCGCCATGCCGTAGAGCCACACCAGCGCCAGCGCCGAAGCAAGCCGGCACGCGGAAAGTAAGCGCACCTCCCCAGGTTGACCGGAAACCCACCATGGCGCCAGAGAAATGACCCTCACCCTGCGAGGACCCTTCGTCACGATAGAACCGACCGCGCTCGGGCTGCAGAAGCGCCTCGGCCCGCGCGCCCTCGCGGACGCCGAGGCGCGCGCCGGGCTGGTGCGCGAGGCCGACATCCTCGCCGCGCTCGCGGGTCGCCACGCCCCGCGGCTCCTCTCGCGGGACGACGAGGCACCCTCGTTCGTGATGGAGGTGATCCGGGGACGCCCGCTCGACGCCTTCGTCGACGTCGAGATCGCGCGGGCGTGCTTCGCCGCCCTCGCATCGATCCACGAGGCCTCCGACGCGTACGGAGCGCTCGGCATCGTCCACGGCGACGTCTCGCCTGCCAACGTCCTCGTGGAGGACACGGCCCGCGTCGTCTACCTCGACTTCGGCCTCGCGCGGTTCAGGGGGGGTGCGCCGCCGCGGGACGGCGCGTTCCGCGGCACGGTGGGGTTCGTCGCGCCGGAGATCGCGCGCGGGGAGCCAGGGACGCCAGAGAGCGACGTGTTCGCGCTCGCGGCATCCCTCCTGACGGCCGCGATGGGGCGCCCGCTCCGGCGCGCGACGGGGCTGCACGCGGCGATCGTCGAGGCCGCCGACGAGCCCATCGCTGTGCCCGACGCACCGGAGCGCGTCCGCCCGCTCGTGCACGCCCTCGCCCCGTGCCTCGCCCTCGATCCCCGCGCGCGCCCAGCGACGGCTCGCGCCGTGCTCGAGGTCCTCCTGTGCTAAGCGAAGGGCCATGACGACGACCCGCGAGAAGGCCGGCTTCGACACCCAGTGCATCCACGCGGGCCAGTCGCCCGATCCGGTGTCGGGCGCCGTGATGGCGCCGATCGTCCTGTCGAGCACGTTCGCGCAGGACGGCCCGGGAGGCCACAAGGGCTACGACTACTCCCGCGCCGGCAACCCGACGCGGACCGCCCTCGAGGCGTGCCTCGCCGCGCTCGAGGGCGCGAAGCACGGCATCGCCTTCTCGAGCGGGTGCGCGGCGACGACGGCGGTGCTCATGACGCTCGCAGCGGGCGATCACGTGCTGGTCGGTGATGACGTGTACGGCGGCACGTTCCGCATCTTCGACAAGGTACTGAAGCACTTCGGCGTCGAGACGACGTTCATCGACATGCAGAACCCGCTCGACGTCCTCGAGGCCGTCCGGCCGAACACCCGGATGATCTGGCTCGAGACGCCATCGAACCCGATGCTCAAGATCTTCGACATCGCGGCGATCGCAGACGTCGCGCGGAGGCGCGGGCTCAAGCTCGCGGTCGACAACACCTTCGCGACCCCGTACCTGCAGCGGCCGCTCGAGCTCGGGGCGGACCTCGTCGTCCATTCGACGACGAAGTACCTCAACGGCCACTCCGACGTCGTGGGCGGGATCGTGATGACGAGCGACGACGAGCTCGGCGAGCGGCTCCACTTCCTGCAGAAGACCCTCGGCGCCTGCCCGAGCCCGTTCGACTGCTACCTGGTCCTGCGGGGCGTGAAGACGCTCGGCGTCCGCATGCGGCGCCACATCGAGACGGCGCGAGCGATCGCCGAGGATCTCACGCGGCACCCCCGCGTCGCGCGTGTCCTCTACCCGGGGCTCGAGGCCCACCCCGGCCACGCGATCGCGAAGCGCCAGATGTCCGGCTTCGGCGGGATGATCTCGTTCGAGATGCGCGGGGGCCTGGACCACGCGACGCGCTTTCTCCGGGCGCTCCGCGTGTTCGCGTGCGCGGAGAGCCTCGGCGGCGTCGAGTCCCTCGCGGAGCACCCCGCGATCATGACGCACGCCAGCCTGACCGCCGAGGCGCGACAGGCGCTCGGCATCGGCGACGGGCTGATCCGGCTCTCGGTCGGCCTGGAGGACAGCGAGGACCTGCTCGAGGACCTGCAGCGCGGCTTCGGGGCGAGCGCGTGAGCGAAAGGCATTCACGGCGGACGCGAGCTTTGGTACCGTGACGCGAGGAGTCTTGATGAAGCGCACCTTCCTTTCCGCATCGGTCGTCTGTTTCGTCGTGGTGGCCTGCTCCGATCCGCCACCCCCGACCTCCCGGGCCATCATCGAGTCGACCGTCAACGCCGTCGGCGTGAACTCGAAGCATACGCAGAAGGACTGCCCGGGAATCGCCGCCATCCAGTGGCTCAACATGGGCGGGTTCGGCAACCCGTCCACGGGCACGCTGCCGCGCGCCGTCGAGAACAACTCGTCCGAGGGCGGCGGCACCGCGGTCATCAACTGCAGCGTGAAGAAGGCCGGCGACAAGTACGACGTCGCCGCGAGCGCGCAGATCACGGGTGGCAGCGGCGGGAACATCGCGATCACCGGTCGCTTCACGGAGAGCGGCGAGCAGGCCGGCATCCGCGGTGTGTTCACGCGCGGCGACTTCGGCCGCTTCGAGCAGACCGACTGCAAGGTGACCTACGGAGAGGCGCCTCAGGGCATCGCGGCGGGCCGCATCTGGGGCAACCTGTCCTGTCCCGACATCAAGGGGTCGGACGGGCTCAAGGTCTGCAACGCCGAGGTCCAGTTCCGCTTCGAGAACTGCGCGCAGTAGGGTCAGTTGTTGCGATCGGGGGTCTGAGACGCGATGCGCGCGAGGATCGACTCGACCTCCACCTTGACCTCGAACTCGGGCCCCGCCCGCAGGAAGGCCGACAGGTAGCGCTCGGCGGCGGGCAGGTCGCCGCGCGCCCAGTGGGCCATTCCGACCGCGTAGAGCGCGTCGCCGTCGGCCGGCGCCTGCTCGAGCGCGGCCACGCCGGCCGCGATGGCTTCGCGGTGTGACCCCAGCTTGCGCAGGACGTGACAGAGCGCGACCCGGGCGCCGAGGTGCCGGGGACTCACGCGCAAGCAGGCTCGGTACGCGTCCCGCGCGCCCTCGAGCTGACCGCACTCGAAGAGCGCCACGCCGGTGAAGAAGTAGGCGTAGCCGTTCGCGGGGTCGGCGCGCAGGGCGTCCCGCAGCGCGCCGAGCGCCTCCAGGTAGCGCTCTTCGTGGATCAGCTCGGCGGCCTCCTCGACGGCCACCCAGCGCGCTCTGTCAGTGTTCGGATAGTCGTCCTCGGCCATCGAATGGAACGGGCGCTGCTTCGGCGCCCGTTGGAGTAGCTTGGCCTGGAAGGAGCGGCGCCGGCAAGCCGAGAAACGTGGACGTTCGACGATCGCGCGGGGAGCTCCTCTTCGACGCCGCGCTGGCGGCGTTCGCGGGCGCGCGCTTTTTCGCCGCCGCCTTCCCTTACACGCACGGCGCGTGGCCGATCCCGCTCGACGACACCTACATCCACTTCGACTTCGCGCGCGCCTGGGCCGGCGGCCACCCGTTCTCGTGGATCGCGGGCCAGGGGTACTCGTCGGGGGAGACGGCGCCGCTCTACGCGATGGTGCTCGCCGCGGGCCACCTCGCCGGTTTCGGGGGAGCGCGGCTCGGTCCCTTCTCGGCGTTCATCGCGTGGGCGTCCATGACCTCCCTCTTCGGATCGATGCGCGCGCTCGTCCCGCGGCCCCGGTGGGCCGCGCCGGCGGGCGCGCTCGTCCTCGCGGCCTCCGGCTGGCTGGGGTTCGTGTGGTGGAGCGGGATGGAGGTCGCGCTCCTCGGCGCCGTCCTGGGGAGGGCGCTCGTGTGCGTTCTACAGGCTTCTCGCGCTCGCCTCGCGCCGGGCACGAACCGGCCCCGCGCGGCCCTTCGCGCCGGCGCGTGGCTCGCGCTCGCCACGTGGCTGCGTCCGGAGATCGCCGTGCTCGTCGGCTGCGTCGCGGTGCTCGTCGGCCGCGCCGCCAAGGATCGGAGCGCGCTCTCCCTCATCGCCCGCGTGGCCCTCCCGCCCGGGCTCGCGACGGGTGCGATCCTCCTCCTCAACCGCGTGTTCACGGGCACGTTCGCCTCGGCGGGCGCCGAGCTGAAGCTCCTGTCGTCGAACCCGTTCCTCACGGACGTGGACCGGGCGCGCGAGCTCGTCACGAACCTGGTGTCCTTCAAGTGGAGGATCGTCGACCTCGACCTGGCGACGCCGAGGGGCACCTTGCTCCTGTGGGTGGGCCTCGGGGTCGTCGCGCTCTCGGCGCGGAGGACGAGGGGCCTCGCCTCGGCGTGTCTCGCGGCGGCGGCGGCGTACGGGCTCCTGGTCTCGTGGAACGGCGCGGCGCGATACCAGAACTTCCGCTACTACGCGCCGGCGTTCGTCCTCATCCTCGTCACCGTGCTCCTCGGTGCGTCCGAGCTCGGCCGTCGCGCGAGCCGCTCCGTGCGTGTCTGCGCCGCGATCGCGATGGGTGCGATCGCGATCTCTGCCATCGCGGCCAGCGGCGCACAGGTGCGCCTCTTCCGCCAGGCCTCGCGCAACGTCGCCGAACAACAGGTCGAGGTGGGGCGACGGCTCGCGCGCATGCTGCCCCGCGACGCGATCGTCATGATCGGCGACGCGGGCGCGATCCCCTTCGTCTCCGGGCTGCGGGCCATCGACGCGCTCGGCCTCGGCGGCGGCTCCGCCGACGGCGCGCCTCGCTTTGCAGCGGCCGCACCCCACGGCGAGGCGGCCACGCTCGAGCTCGTGGAGCGCCTCCCGCTTGCAGGGAGACCGACCCACTTCGCCCTCTACCCGAACTGGTTCCCGGAGACGACCGCGCGCTTCGGCGCCGAGATCGATCGCGTCACCATCGAGGGCAACGTGATCTGCGGCGGGCCGACCAAGGCGATCTACCGGGCCGATCTTTCGGCCCTGCGGGCGCCGGGAGCCCCGCCGCCCGATTTCCGCGAGCTCGTCCCGCACGGCGTCCTCGTCGACGAGGTGGACGTCGCCGACGTGGTCTCGGAGCGCGCGCACGAATATGTGCATCCTGCACCTAATGGAGGCCACACGACGCTCGACGTGCGGGAAGGACCGGAGGGCCGCGTTTTCGACGCCGGACGCCTCCTGCCCGAGGGAGCGTCGGAGTCCTTCGTGCCGCGAGCCGACGGCGACATCGTGCTCGTTTCGCGGGTGGACGATGCGACGCGCGGCCTCGAGGCGAACGGCCGGCTCGCGACGCTGTCACCTCCGCGGCGTGGCGTCTGGCGTCACGCCACCCTGGGCCTGACGGTCCGGCGTGGCGAGCACATCGTCGTGCGGGGCGTGGGGGCGATCACCAGCCACCACCACTGGATCTTCATCCCGTGACCGCGTCCCGAGGCGGAGCACACGCCGCGGTGGCTCGCCGAACGCGACGCGGACGCTCTCGGGAATGCGCTTCGGGCGACCGGTCCGGACGTCCACGAACGTCCAGGTCGTCGTGACCCGCGCGAGCAGCGCACCTGACGGGGGATCGCGAAGCTCCCCCTCCCGGACGCACGCGGCAGCGGACGCGCTGGATATCCAGGTTCGCAGTTCCAGCATGTCACCGCGTAACGCAGGACGCAGGTAGTCGATGACGTGCCGCCGGACCACGAAGACGCCGCCCTGCGCCCGGTAGGCGTCGACGGGGAGGCCCACCGCCTCGGAGTGCGCGACCGCGGCCTCCAGGAACCAGCGCAAATACACGAGATTGCTCGCGTGGCCGAGCTCGTCGATGTCGCCCGACTGGACCTCGACGGACATCTGGAAAGCGCTTCGATCTCTCATCCGTGCAAGGCGTGCTCGATAACACGAGCGACACGAAAAATTGGCACTGCGCGCACGAATCATGCTTCAAGAGATCGTGATGGCGATGGCCGACCTCTGGCGAGGACGCAGCGCACCAGAGCCTGCGCGCCGACGCTTCACCGACGTGCGAGAGACGCTGGCGACCCTGCGCGAGGTGTCCCTGTTCCCGTGGGACCTCGCGCCCGTCGTGCCGGCGACGCGCCCAGGTGAAGACGTGGTCGTGCTGGTTCACGGCTTCATGGCGACGGCGGGCGTCTTTCGCCCGATGAAGCGACGACTCGAGGAGAGCGCGCGCGCGGTCGTCGCGAGCTTCACGCACCCGCCGGGCGTGGGCGTGGTGCGCATCGCCCACAAGCTCCGCGAGCTCGTCGACGCCATCCCCGAGGGCCGCAAGATCCATCTCGTCGGACACAGCCTGGGTGGTCTGGTGTCGCGCTGGTACGTGCAGGAGCTCGGCGGGCACGCGCGCGTCGCGCAGACGATCTCACTCGGCGCGCCCTTCCACGGAACCACGCACGCCCACAAGATCCCCGTCCTCGTGGGCCGTGACCTCACCGCGCACAGCAAGGTCCTGCGCAGGATCCGGGAGCGCGCGCACCTCTTCGACGTGCCGCACACGAGCATCGTCGCCAAGGAGGACCGGATGGTGGTCCCGAACGAGAGCGCGGTGTTTCCGCGCGGCAAGGTCGTCCTCCTGCCCGGGCGAGGCCACAACACCCTCCTCTACGACGCCGAGTCGATCGGCCACGTCGTCTCGTCGGTCCGGTTGCGAGGCGGCTGACGCCCCCTCGCGCTCCCCGTCACGACCGTGCTAGACCTCGCGGCGTGAGAAGGGTGCTCGTCGCGTTCCTGGGCTCCGCGCTCCTGCTGCAGGCCACCCCCGCAGGGGCGGCTGACGTCTCGTCGTGGATGTCGGCGGGTGGGGGATGGGCCATGCAGCGCGAGGGGAACACCGGAAACGACGATTGGATCGGCGCGATGACCCTCACCCTGGGCGTCGGGACGACGCCGGTCAACCGCATCGTCGTCGGCGGCCTGCTCCGGAGCACGACGTACATCAGCCAGGGCACCGACCTCGGCTTCGCCGCCCGCGTCGCGCAGGGATCGTACGCACGCGGGGGCTGGGGCGTCGCGATAGACGCGGGCCTGGGCGCACGCTGGTACAAGGGGGGCGCGTACGGGCGATACCCCGTCCAGGCACGCATCGTCGGGGGCATGCCCTGGGGCGTGCAGCTCGCCGTCGGTGCCGACCTCCTGAGCCTGGAGTCGTCGCCGGCGCGGGAGGCGCGAGGCTTCGTGATGGCGATCGAGCTCGACGTGCTGCGTTTCACGGTGATGCGCCAGGGTGCTACCGAGCGGCACTGGAGGAACCCTGCCCCCGCCGGCGGACACGTGCGGGAGACCGAGTAGACTTTTCCTCCGCCAGGCCCGGCCAGGCGCGCATAGGATGGGGGGATGAGCGACGAGAAGACCCGCGCTCCCGCGAGCCGCGTCGGCACGCGCATGATCGCGCTGCAGAGGGGGGCACCGGTCGTGAACGACAGCGTCGCGCGCACCGCGTCGAGCGCAGGTCCGGCGGTCATCCCGGACGTGACCGGCGAGCTCCTGGCGGCGATCCGCGAGACCCCCGCGTCGCGCCTGCAGCCGGAGGAGCCGATCGCCAAGGGCGGCATGGGCTCCGTCTTCCGCGTGTACGATCGCGGCCTCGCACGCCGCGTCGCTAAGAAGACCATCCACACGATGCTCCGCGACCAGGAGGGCATGGTCCGCATGTTCCTGCGCGAGGCCCGCATCAACGCGCTCCTCGATCACCCGAACATCGTGCCCGTCTACGACATCGGCGAGGACGCGCAGGGCGATCTCTACTTCACCATGAAGCTGGTGTCGGGCCAGCCGCTGAAGCAGGTCATCGGCACCCTCCCCGCGCCCATCGAGAAGCAGATCGACTACGGCTCGCTGTTCAACCTGCTGGACGTCGTCGTGAAGGTCTGCGACGCGCTCGGGTTCGCGCACGACAAGGGTGTCCTGCACTGCGACGTGAAGCCCGACAACGTGATGCTCGGGGCGTTCGGTCAGGTGTACCTGATGGACTGGGGAATCTCCCGCGTGATGGGCAGCCGCGAGTCGTCCGCCTCGATCCCACCGCGGGCGGCGGGAGACGAGGCCTCGGCGGGCGAGCCCGACCCCGCGGAGACCGACGAGTCGATCATCGGGACGGTGAGCTACATGTCGCCGGAGCAGGCGCGCGGCAACCGGGCCCTCCTGGACGCGCGCGCGGACGTCTTCCTCCTCGGGGGCCTGCTCTACGAGATCCTCGCGCGGCGTCCCCCCTACGCCGCGGAGTCCTTCGAGGAGACGCTCAAGCTGGCGAGCCTGGGCGCCTGGCCTCCCCTGAAGAGCGTCTGCAAGGAAGGTACGGTGCCCACCGAGCTCGATCGGATCGTCCAGAAGGCGATGGCGCGGAACCGGAGCGACAGGTACGCCTCGGCGCTCGACCTCAAGGAGGACATCGTCCGCTTCAGCCGCGGCGGCACGGAGTTCCCGCAGACGACGTTCCCCCGCGGGACGTACGTGGTCAAGGAGGGGGAGGAGGGCGACAGCGCGTACATCATCGTGAGCGGGAAGTGCGACGTCCTCAAGGCCATCGACGGGAACGTGAGCGTGATGCAGCGCCTCGGACCCGGGCAGGTCTTCGGCGAGATGGCGATCCTGACCGCCGGCAAGCGGACCGCGACCGTGCTCGCGACCGAGGACACCACCGTCCACGTGGTCACGCGCGAGGTGTTCGAGCAGGAGCTCTCGGCGATGAAGCCCTGGATGCGCAGCGTCCTCGAGCTGCTCGCATCGCGCCTGCGGGATCTCTACACCCAGAAGCGCGTCACGCACGTCGGCATGCCGAACCCCGTGCGCATCGCGCGGCAGATCTACATGCACCTGCTCGCGTGGGGCACGGCGGAGCCCGACGGATCCGTGTCGATGCCCTGGACGAAGGCGTGCGCGGCGGTCGAGGCGCAGCTCGGCGTCCCGGTGGCCATGGCCATCCTCGTCGTGACGGCGCGGTTCCCGTCGATCCACGTCGACTTCGCGCAGGACCGGCTCCGCATGCGGGACATCCCTGGGCTCCGCGAGGCGCTGGCGAAGACGGCGTGAGCCACGTGAGGGTCCGGTGTTGACTCATCTCTGAGTTACGCTACAACCGCGGCATGGGGCTGACAGGCTTGCTCGCGACGGCTCTGTGCGTCGCCGCGATCGGGTGCTCCGGCGTCGGCGACGCCGCGTCTTCGGGGTCGCCCACCGCGCCGGGCGGGCCCCCGCCTCCCGCGCCACCGGCGAGCACGACGGTCACCGAGCCCCCGCCGACGGCGCCGACTCTGATCCACGTCCACTATCCGACGAAGGGACGCAGGCTCACGCTCCGCGGCGACGGCGCCGGCCTGTCGTGGGATCGCGGCGCGGCCGTCACGTCGATCGGCACCGACTCGTTCGAGTACCGGGTCGTGACACCGGGGGACGCGCCGCTCGCGTTCAAGCCGCTGCTCGACGACGTCTGGTCGCGGGGCCCGAACTACACGGTCCGGCCGCACCAGACCACCGACATCTACCCCCGCTTCGTGGAGGCGAGAGGTTCGGTCGAGGTCCCCTACCCCGCCTTCACGTCCAAGGCGCTCCCGAGCACACGGAAGATCCGCGTGTACCTGCCACCGACCTACCGGGAGAACCCGCTCGTCCGAATGCCCGTCCTCTACATGCACGACGGCCAGAACCTCTTCTCGCCGGTGACGGCTTTCGGGGGGAACGAGTGGAGGATCGACGAGGCGATGGACCAGGGTGCCGAGGATGGCTCGATCCGCGAGGCCATCGTCGTCGGCATCGACAACACACCCGAGCGCGTCGCGGAGCTGACCCCGACGATGGTCCCGGGGTACGGGGGCGGAAAGGCAGACGCTTACCTCGAGATGATCGAGAAGGAGCTCGCGCCGCTCGTCGAGAGGGATCTCCGCGTCCTCCCCGGCAGGGAGAACCGCGGGATCGCCGGCTCCTCGCTCGGCGGCCTCCTGTCGTCTTACGCGGGTGTGCGCCGCGGCTCCGTCTTCGGGCTCGTCGGATCGTTCAGCCCGTCGACGTGGTGGGACGGGCGCGTGATCCTCGAAGAGGTGGCGAGCCTCCCGGGCCGCCCCGCGAAGCCGATCCGCGTGTACGTCGACAGCGGCGACGCCGGACCGAGCGCGGACGACGTCGTGAACACGAAGGAGCTCGCGGCGAGCTACCGCAGCGCCGGGTACAAGGACGGCGTGGATCTCCTCTACCTCGTCCAGCCGGGCGCTCGGCACAGCGAGGTGTTCTGGGCGGAGCGCGCGCCGAGGGCGCTCGGCTTCCTGCTCGGGCCAGGGCGCTGATCGCCCGCCGCCTGGACGGCGGCGTGGCACCCCGGAGGCATCGGCGCTAGGCTCCTCCTTTTCCTTCCGCCAGGGGTCGACATGCACGCCCGTTCGTGGCTCCCGCCTCTCCTCGTCACCATCGCCCTCGCGAGCCAGGCCTGCGGATCGCGGACGGGGCCGCTCGAGGACGAGGTGCTGTCGGGCGCCAGCCGCGATGGCGGCCTGGCCGGGGACGGCGGGCTCAAGCCGCTGGCGTGCACGCCCGGTCAGTTCAAGCTGTCGCGGGCGTCCGGTCAGCTCGTGTTCACCATCGACCGATCCGGCTCGATGCGGCTCACGCTCGACGGACAGCAGGCAACCCCGAGCCGCCCCTCGAGGTGGACCGTCCTCGGAGACGCGCTGACACCGGTCCTGGCCTCCCTCGAGGCGAACATCGAGGTGGGCGCGAAGTTCTTCCCGGCGCGCATCGACAACCCGTCCGCGGTCGATCCCATCACAGCCTGCGTGGTGGACAGCGCGGTGGACGTGCTCCCGGCGAAGGGGGGGTCGGAGAAGATCCTCGACGTGTTCCGGAGCACGAGCCCCGGCGGTGGTACGCCCACGTCGGACGCACTCCGCGCCGCCGCGACCTACCTCTCCGCGCCCGAGCGTCGCAGCATCGCGCGGTACATCGTGCTCGCGACCGACGGCGGGCCCAACTGCAACGCCGGCATCGGCAACCCCGGGACCTGCGTGTGCACCACGACGGACCCGACGGCATGCCGCACCAGCCGGGATGGCCAGTACAGCTGCCTGGACGACGTCCGCACGATCGCGACCGTCCGCGACATCGCCGGCAAGCAGAAGATCCCCACGTACGTGCTCGGACTCGGCGACCCCGGGCGTCCCGAGTTCGTCGACACGCTCGACGCGATGGCCGTCGCCGGTGAGCGGCCTCGTGCCGAGAAGCCCTTCTACTACGACATCCGCACGCCCGACCAGCTGGGCTCCGCGCTCGCGTCCATCCAGAAGAGCATCTCGCGGTGCTCCTTCGTCACGCCGTCGCGACCCGACCATCCCGACGCCATCGCGATCACCGTCGACGGCAAGGCCGTCGTCCGCGACCGGGCCCAGGGCTGGGAGTGGATCGACCGCGACTTCGGCCAGATCGAGTTCTTCGGCGACATCTGCGCCGCCCTCGCCACGTCCGGCGAGGCCCCGAACGTCTCGGCGACCGTCACGTGCAACACCAACTGATTTCGGCTACCCTCGGGACGCCCGCGCAAGGACATGGCGGGCGGAACAGGTGCGCCGGGACGGGCGTTCACTCGGAGAAGGATCGACGGATGACGAAGACGAAGATGCAGGGGCGCTCGGCGGGCAGGGTCGCGGGGTTCGCCACCTTGGCGGTCGTGGGCCTCGTCCCATGGCTCGCCGCGTGTCCGAAGAAGGACCCGCCGCCGGTGGTCGACTCCGGCGCCGCGCCCTCCGCCACCGTCGTCGACGTGCCGGACACCGGCGACTTCCTGCCGCTCGAGCTCGACTCCGGCACCGACTCGGGCGACTCGGGCGACAGCGGCAAGAAGGCCACGGGGCCCTACGTCCCGCCGAACGTCGCGCGCATCCGGCAGTGTTGCGGGCAGATCCAGCAACAGGCGAAGGCGCTCGGCGCCTCGCCCGAGGCGGGGATGCTCCTCGGGCTCTCGGCGCAGTGCAACGTCGCCGCGAACGCGCTCCAGACGAACCCGAACGCGCCCGAGGTGGCGATCTTCAAGCAGGCCATGGCAGGGCGCACGCTCCCCCCGGTCTGTCAGGGGTTCTGATCCCGGAAGTGATCGTGGCCGCCCTCGGGGATCGGCGCGAGCTCGCCGTCCTCCGTCTCGAGCCACATGCCTGGCTCCGACAGGATCACGCCGATCGCCCGGAAGCCGGCGATCTCCGCCGGGGACGTGGCGATCAGCGCGTAGTCTTCACCCCCGAGGAGCGCGTGGTCGAGCGGCGCCCGTCCGAGCGCGGCCGCGGCCTCGCGGACCTCGGGCGTCAGCACGTGGTTCGCGACGAGGCGAGCGCCCACGCCGGACGCGCGGCAGAGGTGAGCCAGATCGCGCGCGAGCCCGTCGGAGAGATCGATCATCGCGGTGGCCACCTCGCGCGCCGCTCGGCCGCCGTCCAATCGGGCTAGCGGCGCGCGAAAGGCCTCGAGCGCGCGCGCGAGCCCGGACCCGCGCGGCGGCGCAGCGCCGCGGCGGAGCGCGAGGAGCCCCAGCGACGCGAGCCCGGGGCTCCCCTGGATCCACACGCGATCGCCAGGTCTGGCGCCGCTCCGCAACACGGGCCGTGCCGCCGTACCGAGGATCGTCGTGGTGATGGAGATCTCCCCCGCGCGCGACAAGTTGCCCCCCACGACGGGCGCGCCCACCTCTCCGGCCGCGGCGCGCTGGCCTCGCGCGATCGCGAGGACCGCGTCGTCCGGGAGATCGTTGGGAAGCGCGAGGGCAGACAGCGCCGCGAGAGGCTCCGCTCCCATCGCGGCCAGGTCGCTGGCCGCCGCCATGAAGCTGCGCGCGCCGAGCTCCTCGAACGAGAGCCACGCCCTCTCGAAGTGAACCCCCTCGACGGCCGTGTCGACCGTCCAGACGAGGTCGGTGCCCGGAGCGGCGATGACCGCGGCGTCGTCGCCGATCCCGACCCTGACGCCACCCTTCCCGAAGATCCGCACGAGCGCGTCGATCCGCGCCAGCTCGCTCGAGACGGACGGGCCCGTCACCCGGTGCCCACGGGCGGAGGGGGGAGCGACGTCTGCGTCATCGGATGGGAGGCCGACGGCACCGTGACGACGAACACGGTGCCCTCGGGCTCGTTCTTGTCGACGGTGATCGTCCCCCCATGCGCGAGGACGAGCCGCCGCACGATGGACAGGCCGAGGCCGGTGCCTCCGTACCCACGCCGCGTGGACGAGTCCACCTGGTAGAACGCATCGAAGATCTTCGCGTGCTCGTACCTCGGGATCCCGATCCCGGTGTCCCGGATCCACACGCGCACCTGCGACTCCGTCGGCGCGAGGAGCGCGAGTCCCGCCTGGTCGTCGTCCGCAGGGTCCTCCATGACCCGGGATTCGATCGTGACGGTCCCGCCGGTCGGCGTGAACTTCAAGGCGTTGTCCACGAGGTTGATGAACACCTGCCGGAGGCGCTCGGGATCCGCGTTCAGCTCGCAGGATTCGCGGGTCGCATCAAGCACGAGCTCGACGCCCTTCTTCTTCGCCTGCGGGAGGACGGTCGTGTAGACGTCGTGGAGTATCGGCTGGATCTCCATCATCCGGCGACGCAGGGTCATCGTTCCGCTCTCGAGCTTCGACATGTCGAGCAGGCCCGTGATGAGGTCGAGGAGCTGCATGCCCTTGTCGTGGATCGTCGCGGAGAAATCGAGCTGCTCGCTCGTCAAGGGACCGGCGAGGCCTTCCATGAGCATCTCGCTGTAGCCGATGATGGAGGTGAGCGGCGTCTTGAGCTCGTGGCTCACGGTGGCGAGGAAGTTGGACTTGAGACGGTCGAGCTCCTTGAGACGGTTGAACGCACCCTCGATCTGGCGGTTCTTCTCCTCGAGCTCCTTGTAGCCTGCCGTGACGGTGGCCAGGTGCATCGAGCTCGTCAGGAGCGCCTTGTGACCGCTGAACACGATGAGTCCGAGGGTCGTGGTGAGGTGTTTGCCCAGGTTCCGGATCGTCGCATCCGAGGCGCGCGGCACGCGGGCGAGCGCCTCGACGAGCCGCGGCTCCTCGTACTGCTGGAGGATGGGTGCGCTGGCTCTTCCGGCACCGAGCGGCAAGTACGGGCCGACGACGATCTTGCCGATGGATCGCCCCTCGTACACGAGCGGCGTGATGCGGTAGGCCTGGCCGGTGAAGCAGGGGTGGACCACGTCGACAGCCGGCTGGGCCGTCTTCACGCCGTCGACGACGGCGCCGCACGCCGCCTGACCGGCGGCGACGGTGTCGATGTAGGCGCACACCTCGTGGACGGGCGCGACGGCGGCGAGCAGGGCACCGTTCGCGGCGAACACGCGCACGGGGATGCCGAACAGCGCGTGCGCGCTCTCGCAGAGCTCGACGAGGGATTCACGATCCAGGAGATCCTCGAGGCCGAGGCGCGCGTCGTGGACGAGCTCCTCCGGGGTGTGCGTGCTCATGCCCTGAAGCCTCCGAGGCAGGCGCCGAGAAGCGTCTGGCCGCTCGCGCCGCCGAGCCGCTGGCTGACGAGCTCGAGGAGCTCGGGCGGTGTGATGGCGAGCTTTCCGGACAGCTGATGCTCACGGTCGAGGCGGGAGTAGGTGAGGTGGAGGAGCCCCACGAACGTCTCCGCGACGCCAGCGCCCGAGGTCGCGACCGCCTGGTACACCGGCTCCTTCCCGCGCTGCGCCAGCGCGAGCACCTCCGCCTCGGGGCGAACGTCGGGGAGGTCGCGCTTGTTGAACTGGATCACCACGGGCATGTCGCCGATCGCCCGGCCGAGGTCCTCCAGGTTGGCCTTGAGATCGAGAAAACTCGCGGCGTTGCTCTGGGTCTCGCTCCGGCGCGAGTCCGCGATGAACGCGACCCCGTCCGCGCCCTGGAGGACGAGCTTGCGCGTGGACGCGTGGATCACCTGGCCGGGGACGGTGAACACCTTCACGCGGAGGCTCAGGCCGGTCGACCTCGCGTCCTCCGCGGTCGCGGAGGCCAGACCGTGGAAGACGAGCGGGAGCATGTCGAAGAACAGCGTGCGATCGTCCTTCGTCTCGAGCGTCATCAGGCGGCCCTTGCAGTCCTCGGTGACCAGCTGGTGCAGGGCCCTCAGGTTCGTCGTCTTGCCGCTCAGACCAGGCCCGTAGTAAACGAGCTTGATCGCAACCTCGCGAGCGGCGAAATTGAGCTGCACGGCCCCGAAGGTACTTGAGGAAACGCCAGCGTGCCAGATACACGCCGGGCAGGCCGTGAAATCCTGGGGTCGCCCGCGGTCGCGGGCGCGAGCGAGAGGAGACGAGGGTGCTCAAGATTGGAGACAGGACGCCGAGGTTCGTTCTCATCAGCGACGACGGCGAGCGCATACGGTCGGAGGACCTCTCGGGCAAGGTGGTCCTCTACTTCTATCCGCGCGACGACACGCCGGGGTGCACGCGCGAGGCACAGGGGTTCACGTCCGCCGGGTCGCGTCTGGCGGCGCTCGGCGCACGCGTGCTCGGCGTGAGCCGCGACGGGACGGCGAGCCATTGCCGGTTCAAGGCGAAGTACGGCCTGACCTTTCCGCTGCTCTCGGATCCCGACCTCGCGGTCCACAGAGCGTTCGGCGCGTGGGGGGAGAAGACCATGTACGGGAAGAAGGTCGAAGGCGTCATCCGCAGCACGTTCATCCTGGAAGACGGGCGCGTCGTCCGCGCGTTCGGCAACGTCAAGGTCGACGGCCACGTGGACGCGGTGCTCGCTGCGCTGGGCGAGCCCACAGCCTCCGGAACCGCCCCGAAGAAGGCCGCCCCGAAGAAGGCCGCCCCGAAGAAGGCCGCCCCGAAGAAGGCCGCCCGCGACAAGCCGAAGCGATAGGGGCGCGGTGGACGCCGTCGATCTTCCCGTCGTGTGGGATCCCGCCGGGCCGTCCCCTTCCGACGAAGCCACCCGCGCGCTCCACGAGTGGGCGCGCTCGCGCGGCATCCGCGTCCGGGAACGCGACGAGGTGCGCGCGGGGCCGCCCGAGGTCGATCTCGGCGTCGCCGAACGCGTGGAGGCGGACCTCGGACGCGCGCGCGAGGCACTCGTCGCCGAGGATGTCGACGCTGTGGAGCGAGCGCTGGCGCGGGCCGAGGCCACCGTGCGGCGACACGCGGAGTTGCCGCAGGCGCACTGGTTGATGGGCGAGGTCCTGCGGATGTGGGCCCAGCGGCACGCGCGCCTCCAGCCCCGTCAGGTCGCACTCGCGCGTCGGCTCTGGCAGGACGCCGAGGCCATCGCCGGTCCGCGAACGCCAGGGCTCGGCGAGGTCCCCGCTCCGACGGCCCCGCCGCGCGTGACGATCGACCTCCGGTACGCCCCGATGCGCGGCGTGGACGTGCTCCTCGACGGGCGCGCGGTGGACGGCCCCGGCCCCGTGGAGGTCGCGCTCGGACCGCACCTCGTCGTCGCGGCCCGCGGCGAACCGGCGTGGGCGTCGTTCGTCCACGTCGAGACGGCCGGGCAGGTCGTGTCGGTCCCCGTCGGCGCGGACAGTGTCTGCAGCAACGAGGACCTCGCGCGGGCGCGCGTCGAGGGAGATCGCGTGGAAGCGGCCGCCGTCGCGTGCGGATCCTGGGTCTTCGCCACCCGCGCCCGGGAGGCGTCGAGCATCCGGATCGCGCTGTGCGAGCGCTCGTCTTGCGGGCCGCTCCTCGAGTGGCGGGGGCGTGGGCATCCGGCGCTCGCGGCACCGCAGGATCTCCCACGCGGGAAGGCGTGGCCGGCCTGGGCGACTTGGACCTTGATCGGGATCGGCGTCGCCACGGCCGGCGCCGTCACGCTCGTCGGCAGCGGCGTGCTCGAGAGCCGACCGACGGAGCCACGCTTCGTCAGCGGCGGGGCCGATGTGCGCTGATTCTACCGGCCGGGCGGTCTGAGCGGGAGCACGCTCGTGGAGACGGGCGGCGGCGGGATCTTGCCGCTGGGCCGCGCGTCGGGGACCGTATCCGTCGCCTCGAGCGCCATGAGCGCGCCGAAGATGCGATCCATCCCGTACTCGGCCGTCGCCTCGCGCATGAAGGTGTTGACGATGCGGATCAACCGGAGGCTCGTCGTCTTGCCGAGGTCGATCTCACGCTCGAGGAACGCCTCGAAGGTCCCGAAGCCCTTGGCCTCGTAGAGCTTCTTCGTCTGGATCTCGCGCAGGACGATCCCGATGTCGTAGAAGCCCTTCGGCATGTTCTTACGGAACTGCTTGATCTGGACGAGCGCGTTGTGAAGGTTCGAGATCCGCTGCTTGATGTCCTCGGCTCCGCTCGGCGTCCGGATGGTGGCGCGAGCGCTCCCCGGGAGCGGCGGCTCCGCGGCCCGGGCGCGCGCCTCCGCGGCGTGCTTCGCGGCGTGCCGCGCCGCCCAGGGTGCCGCGCCACGCAGGCCAAGCTTTCGCTTCGGCTCGCCCTTGTCGGCGCCCTTCCCCGCAGCCTTCGCCGCAGAGCCTGACCGGTGCGAGTTGCCCTTGGACTTTGCGTCCTTTCCCTTCGCTGCCTTCTTCGTAGCCATGGGGTGCTGTTGGTTTCCAGACACGGCGCGCCGGCGCGCGGGTGCCGATGAGGAGCCCCTCCCCAAGGAGGGGACCGTCTCGGAAAGAGAAGGATTGCACGCCATTAGCAGATCCTTCTCGAAGAGGTAAATGAGATTGTCTTTGCCAGGTCGGCCCCGGCGCCGCAGGATGGGCGTCGTGGCGGCGTACACGGTCCCGTCCGAAACGGATCTGGCCGGGCTGGCGGAGGCCTATGGCCTCGCGGCGGTGAGGGCGTCACCGGTCGCGAGGGGGACGGTCAACTCGAGCTTCAGGCTGGACGGCGCCTCCGGTCCTCTCTTCCTGCGGATTTACGAGGAGCAGGCCTTCGAGGGGGCCCGCCGCGAGGTCGCCCTCCTTCACCACCTGGCCTCGCGCGGCGCCCGGACGCCCCGCCCCGAGGTGGCCCGGGACGGGCGTACGGTCGTCGAGGTGGCCGGCAAGCCCGCCGTGGTGTTCCCGTTCGTGAACGGGGACATGCGCTGCCAGCGTGCGGTGACTGCGAGCGCGGCGCGGGCGGTGGGCCTCGAGGTCGCCCGGCTCAGCCTCGCCGCGCGGGGTGCGCTGGCCCACCCGTCCCGCTTCGACGAGGACGAGCTGCGCCGCCGCGTCGCGATCATCGCCCGGAGCCCGCTCGCCGATCTGGCGAGCCCGCTGGCCGAGGCGCTCGAGCGTGTCGCGCGTTCGCGTCGACGCGATCTCCCCACCGGCATGATCCACGGCGACGTCTTCCGCGACAACGTGCTCTGGGAGGGCGAGGCGCCGAGCGCGGTCCTGGACTTCGAGAGCGCCGGGGTCGGCGCGTTCGCCTACGATCTCGCCGTGGTGATCCTCGCCTGGACGTTCACGGATCGCTTCGAGACCGCGCTCGTCAGGAGCGTGGTCGAGGGCTACCAGTCGGTTCGTCCGCTGGAGGCCAGCGAGGCGGCTGCGCTCCACGACGAGCTCCGCTTCGGCGCCGTGAGGTTCACCATCACCCGCGTCACGGACTGCACGCTCCGCGGCGACACGCGCAAGGACCACCGCCGCTTCCAGGCGCGGCTCGCCGCGCTCGAGGCGATGGGCGCGCGCGGGCTGCTCGACGCCGCAGGGCTTGTGCGCGCGACCTAGTCGAACGTGAGGCGGGAGGCCATGACGCCGCTCGCCACGCCGGAGAGCGGCAGATCGTCGCTGCTGCGCCCCTCGCGGTAGATCTGCGTGAAGTTGCCCTCCGCCGCGATCCGCCACCGGTGCGACAGCGAGAGCTGGAAGCCGGCGCCGACCTGCGCGGCGGTCTCGGAGCGCTGCGGCAGGGAGAGGAGGAGCGATGGATCGACGCGGAACTGACCGATCGACACCTGCACGAAGGGGGCGAACGCACCGCCCACGAGAGACAGCCGGGTCACGACGGCGCGGGTGGATCGCGACACGCGCTGGACGTCGGTGAGCGAGAGCTCGGGCCCGAACAGACGATGCGACTCGGCCCAGTCGCGCGCCACGACCGTGAGGCGCGGCGTGATCGGCCCGCTCTCCCTGGGCGCCGCGTCGGGCAGCACGGTCCTGTCGTCGCCGCTCTTCGCCAGGGCCCACGCCCGCCCCTCGACGAGCGCTCGCTCCCAGTCGGTCATGGTGCGCGGGGATTCGGCGTGCGCGAGGGAGGTCGTCGTGCCAGCGGCGAGCAAGCAAGCGATCAAGCAAGGACGTCTCGGCATGAACGTTTCCTCGTGAAGTATACGGCGCGCCGCGCCGGAGCTGAAGTCGAACGCTGCGAGGTGCAAGCTCCGAACCACGGCACGCCGACGTTCCGTGGAGGTATTTCGCAATGCTTTCGCGTGCACGACGGACGAGCGTGACGCCCCCGTGGCGCACCCTGAGTCTTGGCGTAATCAGCGTGGATATCCTACACGCAGCGTGTCGGGTGCCCCTCGCGTCCCCGCCCGGATCGACTAAGCTCCCATCCCCTCGATGGCCCCGGATACGATCACCACCGAGCCCTCAACGCGAGTCGACTGCGTGCACGCTGCGCAGTGCGGAGGGTGCCCGCTCATCGGCCTCACGTATGGCGAACAGCTCAGCCAGAAGCGCGGGCGCGTCGTGCAGGCGGTCTCACGCTACCCATCCCTCGAGCTGACGTACACGCACCCGGTGGAGACCGCCACCCCGGTCACCCGCTACCGGACGCGCGCCAAGCTCATCGTCGCCAGCGGTGGACGGGTCGGGCTGTACGCCAAGGGCGGGGACCACGAGGTGGTCAACATCCCGGCCTGTCACGTGCTCTCGGCCGAGGTCGCGCGGGTGGCCGAGCGCCTGCGCGCGATGATCGCGGCGGCGGAGGCGAGCGGCGACCCACTCGGGCCTGCGGGCTCCGGCAAGGGTGCCCTGCGGGCCGTCGACATCCGCGAGGCCGTGACGGACGCCGGCCCGCGGGTGCTCATCACGCTCGTCCTCGACCGCGCCCTCGCCCCGGATCCCGCCACGCTCAGGCTCGAGGCGGCGAGGATCGCGAGCTCGATCGGCGGCGTCGAGGGGGTCGCCGTGAACTACCGCGACGCGGACGGTCCCCAGATCCTCGGCAACGAGACGGTCCACATGTTCGGGAACGCCCACGTCGCCGATCGGCTCGGCGGCTCGGTCCACGTCGCGACGTACGGCTCCTTCGTACAGGCGCACCGGCCACAGACGGCGCGCATCCACGCGCGGCTCGCGGACCTGTGCCGCACGGCCGGGGCTGCGTCGAGGGAGCCTGCCCGCGTGCTGGATCTGTACGGCGGCTCCGGCGCCATCGCCCTGTCGCTCGCGCAGAGCGGCGCCAACGTGCACATGGTCGAGTCGTTCCTGCCGGCCGTGGAGGCGGCTCGAACGGCGGCGCGCGCGCAAGGGCTCGCGCTGTTCGCCGAGTCGGAGGACTGCGCGACGACGCTCGCCCGGCTCCACGACGAGCGCGCGCGCTTCGATGTCGTCGTCGCGAACCCGCCGCGGAGGGGCATGAGCCCGATCGCGCGCGAACGGCTCGCGCGCCTCGGGCCCAGCACCATCGCCTACGTGTCGTGCGATCCCGACACGCTCGCGCGCGACCTCGATCACCTCGCGCAGCTCGGTTACGCGGTGACGCTCCTCCAACCGCTCGACATGATCCCGCTCACCGAGGAGGTCGAGACCGTCGCCGTGCTGCGACGCAGCACGCCCGCGACCGCCCGCATCGCGTGGGAGGACGACGAGATCCTGATCGTCGAGAAGCCGCCCCACGAGCCCACCACCGGGGACGGCCCGGACGCGCCGGGGTCGCTGCTCGCGCGCGTCCGGCGCCACGATCGCGCCGAGCGAGCCATCCCGCTCTACCGGCTCGACGTGGGCACGAGCGGCCTCGTGGCGCTCGTGCGCCGGCCCGAGGATGAGAAGCGTTGGCTCGAGGTGTTCGCCGCCTCGTCGATGAGGCGCGTCTTCGTCGCCGGGGCACGCGGCGTGACCTCGTCGAAGGGGGCGATCGTGCGCGATCTGCGCGAGGATGGCAGGCTCTTCTTCGCGCGCACGCGGTACCGACGCCTCGCGGTGGCGAGCGGTCACAGCGTGCTGCGCGTGATCCCCGAGCAGGGCCGCACACACCAGGTGCGGCGGCACCTCGCCGCGATCGGCCACCCGCTGCTCGGGGACAGCCGCTACGGGCACCCCCCGACGAACCGCTTCTTCGAGGAGAGGAACACGCTCGATCGCACCTTCCTGCACTGCGTGCGCCTCGAGATCGATCACCCGGGGACCGGCCAGCGCCTCATCGTGGAGAGCCCGCTGCCCGGCGATCTCCGGGTGGTCCTCGAGCGCACCAGCGGTCCGGGGACGCTCCGCTTCCTCGATCACAAGAACGCCCTCGGGACGAGCTCGTCGTTGCCTCCGGACCCCGAGGCGGTCCCCGGTCGTGGAAGCGCGCTCGACGTCGACACGTCCCCGCGGATCAGGCCCGAGCTGACGTCGGACGACGAAGGCTGATCGTCGCGAGCGCCGCGCCGAGACCGATCGCGAGGCGGGCGTGCGCACCGAAGCCGAGCGGCTCGCCCTTGTACCACCGCGCGCCGGAGGCGCACGCGTACGGCGAGCGCGTGAGGTATCTACGGAACACACCGCCACGGGGTCCGTACACGTGGGGGCAGAGCCACGCGCTCTGGAGCAGGTGACGGCCCACGCGCGACGCGCGGAGCTCACGCCCGTACGCGGCGTGATCGAGCGCTCCCGACCGGATGGCCGCCGCGACGTGACGCGCGGCGATCCGCGCCATGAGGATAGCCTGGGCGATGCCCTCGCCCGTCGTCGCGTCGATGCCGCACGCCTCGCCCACGAGGAGCCAGCCGTCGCCGCCGGTCTGCGAGCCCGCGACGAAGGGCCGTGTCGGGAACGGCTTGAGCCGCACCGAAGCGATGTCGAGGCCCCGCTCGCGCAGGCTCGTCGCGAGCGCGGGCTTCGGCTCGCGGCCGCGGGAGAGGTTCGCGTGGTAGATCCCGCGGCTCACCGCGCGCGTGCCGGCGATGGTCGTCGGGAAGTCCCAGTAGTAGCCCTCGATCCCAGCGCCGTTCGGGGCGAGATCGAAGTCGCACAGATCCCCGCGAGGCCCGGCGTCCTCGGGGCGCTCGCCGGTCTCGAGCACGTAGAGGTGGCCCTTGCGGTGAGGCTCCCCGAGGCCGAGGAGGCGCCGCGTGACCGAGCCCGCTCCGTCCGCGGCGACGACGACGCGCGCGACCATGTCCGCGCCCGCGCTCGTGCGGAGCGTCCAGCCGTCCGCGCCGCGCGTGAGCCCCACGAGCCCCTCCCCCTCCCGCACGCGTGCGCCGTCGCGTTCGGCCCCCCGGAGGAGCGCGTGATCGAAGTCCGAGCGCCGCACGACCACGCCGAGATCGGACATATGTGTAGTTTGCACATTATCGCCGTCCAGCACGCGCACGCCCCGCATCTCGACGCACGGGACGTCCACGTGCACGTCCACGTCGCGGAGCGCGCGGAGTCCCCAGGAGCTGATCGCACCCGCGCAAGGTTTCTCGCGAGGGAACCGCGCCTTGTCGAGGATGACGACGCGGCCCGGGCCCACACCGTGCTCGCGCGCAAGGAACGTCGCGAGGCTCGCGCCCGCTGGCCCCCCCCCGACGACCGCCACGTCGAAGGAGCCGCTCACGGCGCGCGCTCCCAGAGGGAGATCTCGGCGGCGAGATCGCGGAGGAGCGCGGTGACCTCCTCGCGGCGATCCTCGGGGAAGGCGATCTCCAGATCTCCGCCCGACGCCGCGCGCACCTGCGCGAGCCCCTCGTGAGCCTCGAGGATACCCTTGAGGAGCACGACGTCGCGCGCGTTCACGGTCACGGCGATCGTGGCGAGATCGTCGTCGGGCGTGCTCATGCGGCCAGCCCGCACGCGTCTAGCCGGCGCGGAGGCGTCCTACGAGGGAGTGTCGACCGCATCCGCCTCCTTCTGGGCGCGTCGCTCCCCCATGCGATCCTCGACGTAGGCGACCAGACGATCGACGTACGTCTCGAAGGGTGGGCACTGCAGGTCGCCGACGAGGGCGTCGGTGCCCGCCGTGCTGTACTGCACGCGCGTCGCCATCGCGTCGATGAACGATCGCGGGCTCTGCGCGATGCGGTCGAGCCCGGGTGCCTTCAGGATGGCGCGCGTGACGTTCGCGGGGAGGAAACCGCGCGGCGCGGGCCGGCCGCCCACCTCGGCGACCAGCTCGAACACCCGCCGCGCCGTGACGGGCGCCGGATCGGCGATGTGGAATGTCCGCCCGACGGCGTGCGGATGGCGCCCGAGCGCGCGCGCCACCCGGACGACGTGATCGATCGGGACGAGGTTGAGGAGCGCGTCGCCGCGACCCGGGAGGGGCATGGCGAAGTCCGGAGGCGAGGTCAACATGAGCAGGATGAGCAGGTAGGGGCCGTCCATGCGGTCCACCTCGCCGGTAACGGAGTCCCCCACGATCGTCGCCGTGCGGACGATCACCGACGGGATCTCGCGCGCCTTCCGGTGGACGAGCTTCTCCGCGATGGCGCGGGTCTCCTCGACGACGTTGCGGAAGGACTGGCCTCGGTCGAGCTCCTCCTCGAGGACCGTGCCCGTGCGATCCCCGGAGACGTGGACGGTGGAGTGGTGCACCATCGCCTCCAGCTTGCGCGCGCGAAGCGCGAACTCGAGGACCTCGCGCGTGCCGACGACGTTGGTGTGTTCGGCGGTCTTGCGGTCGATGCCGAGGTACGAGACGTGCGCAACGTGATGTATCCGCGTCACGCGGGCCGTGAGATCGCGGAACTCGGCGCCGGAGAGGCCGAGGTCCATCGACGCGACGTCACCACCGACCAGCTCCACGCGACGTCGCGCGTCGTCGTCGAGCTTGGCGACCAGCTCCCTCGCCTCGTCCCCGAACTTGGCGCGGACGATGGCGAAGACGAACACGCCAGGAGAGCGCAGGATCTCGCCCAGCATCTTCTTCGCCTGGAACGAGGGAAACCCGGTGAGGAGGACGACCTCGTCAGGAGCCGCCATCGGTTCCCTCTCGCTCGCCCGTCACGGACCGCAATACGCGGTGCCGACGCCTGCGATCCAGGCGCCGTAGTTGCCCGCGTACGCCGGGTTGGCCGGGTTGCAGAACGCGCCGGGCCCCACCAGCAGCGCGGAGGTCGTGCACGTCGCGGCCTGCGTGACGAACGGGTTACACTGCCCACCCGTGACGCCGTTCCGGCAGGCCGCCTCGGCACCGGCGGGGCAGAGGCCGCAGCTCGTCTTCACGCAGTCCGTGGTGCAGCCCGTCGCGCGGTTGCACGCCGGGGTCACGAACGGCGCAACGCAGGCGAACACTCCCGTGCCCTCCGCGAACGGGAACGTGAAGGGCGACAGGCACGTTAGGCACGCGGGCTTCGTGACCTTGAGGAACGCGAGGAAGTTCTGGCACGCGACCGACTGGGGCCCTGCCGCACACGCGACGCGGAGATCGGCGATGTCGGTGCCGACGTCGCACACGTTCTGCGCCTGCGCCTGTGCGGGCGTCGTGATCCCGACGCCGCACGCGGGATAGGGCGCCGGACAGTTTGCGCCGATGCACGTGCGCGGGACGACCCCCGTGTTGCACGAGCCCGCGGGCGTGCAGTCGGCGCACGTGGCGCCGCCCGAGCCGCACCGCGTGTTGAGGAAGCCGCCGAAGCACGAGTTGCCCTGGCAACAGCCGGCGCAGGTCATCGGACAGGTCACGGTCGGCGTGCATTTCCCGCCCACGCACGTCTCCGTGGCGCCACACGGCGTGCAGGCAGCGCCGGCGGTGCCACACGCGGCGTTCGTGGGCGGCGAGACGCAGGTGTTTCCGACGCAGCAGCCTGTCGGGCAGGTCGCAGCGCTGCACGGCGGGGGCACGATGCACGTGCGCTCGCTGGGCGATCCGAGCGGCGCGCAGACGCGGCCGAACGCCGAGCAGTTCGTGCAGGCCTGCCCGAACTTGCCGCACGCGGTGTTGTCCGCGCCCGTGACGCACGAGTTGCCCTGACAGCAGCCACCGCAGTTCGCGGGCCCGCACGTCGGCGTGCCCTCGCAGCGACCGCCGGCCCCGCTGACGACGCACGTCTGCCCCTTGATGGCGCAGTCCTCGCAGGCGCCACCCGTCGAGCCACACAGCTTCGGGTCCGTGCCGACGAAGCACGTCGTCCCCGCGCAGCACCCCTTGCAGTTCGCGGCGTTGCAGGTCGAGGCGGAGCACCTGCGTGTGAGGGTGTCGCACGAGCTCCCCGAGAGCAGGCAGTTCACGCACTCGGCGCCCTCGACGCCGCACGCCGAGGCGTCGCGACCGCCGAGACAGACGCTCGTGCCGTCGGAGAGCTTGCGGCAACACCCCGTCGAGCACGTGGTCGAGTTGCAGGTCGTGGTCTTCTTGCCGCAGGCGTGGGTCGCCACGTCGCAGACGTCGAAGCCGCCGACGGCGCAGTCGATGCACCTCTGGCCGAGCGCGCCGCACGTGCGGAGATCCGTGCCGGCACGACACGCGCCGGCGCCGTCGCAGCAGCCCGTGCTGCACGTCTGCAGACGGCAGCCACCGCCGTCGACCGAGCTGCCGTCGAGCGCTCCACCCTCGAGGAGCAGGGCCTCCTCGAGGCTCGAACGTCCGCAGGCGGGTGCGACGAGCCCCACGAAGAAGGCCACGAGGATCGCGCCGAGGGCCGGCAGGACCCAGGACAGACGCGGGACGAGCGTGTGGGTCCTCCTCGACATCCGCGGATCGTACCTCGAACCGACCCGAAACTCCACCGCTGATCGCCGCTCGATCGAGGCGCGATCACCCCGGCGCGGCGGCGCGCGCCCGCCTGCGCGCGCGTCGCAGGATGACCGCGAGCACGAACTCGAGGGCCAGGGTCAGTACGATCGCCGCGCCCTCCGGCCAGGCCAGCTCGTGGGCCACCGCGAAGCCGAGGATCACGCCGAGAACGCCCGCGCCCATGGCGGACGCCACGACGCCGGCGAGGGAGCGACCGACGAGCCTCCCGGTGGCCGCCGGGATGACCAGGAACGCGCTCACGAGGACCACCCCCGCGAGGCGGATCGACGCCACGACCACGGCCGCCAGGAGCGACAGGAGGGCGCTCTCCAGCCAGCCCACGGGGATGCCGGACAGGCGGGCGAGCTCCTCGTCGAACGTCGCGTACGCGATGCGCGTCCAGGCGAACAGGAAGAACATGGCCGTGATCGCCGCGATGCCGACGACGATGAAGAGGTCGTCCGATCCGACGAGCAGGATGTTCCCGAACAGGAGCTGCTCGGGGTCGAAGATCCCCCCCTTCTGACGCGGCGCCTTTCGCAGGAGGATGACGCCCATCGCAAAGCAAACGGCGAACAGGATGGCCATCGCGACGTCCGAGCGGAGGCCGCTCTTGCGGCGGAGCGCGCCTATCCCGATCGCCGCCGCCGCGGTGAACGGGATGGCGAGGAACAGCGGCGACGTGAGGCCGAGGAACATCCCGAGCGCGATGCCGCCGAACGCGGCGTGGGACAGGCCGTCGCCCAGGTACGCGAGCCCGCGCGCGGTGACGAGCACGCCGAGGAGGGCGAGGAGCGCGGCGAGGAGGCAGCCCGCGACGAGGGCGCGCTGGAACAGCGGGATGGTCAGGTAGTGGAGATCCACGCGCGAACCTTACATCAACGGGCGGCGCGACGGGCGCTCCTAGAGGCCGAGCTGCCGCCGCGCGAACGCGTTCAGCGCGGCTCCCGAGATCTCCGTGCGGAGGACGGCGCGGTCGCCCCTCTTGCCCCACGCGAGCACGACCGGTGCGGGGCTCGCGCCGAGGCGCGACGGATCGAGCTTGAACGGCTGGAGCGCCAGGGCGACGCTGCAGTCCCTCGCCACGCGCTCGATCGGCAGCCTGATCGCGTCGTCGTCGCCGAGCCTGCGTTCCTTCGTCCCGTGGGCCGCGAGGAGCTTCGCGGGATCCTCGCCGACGACCACGGAGACCTCGCCGCCCACCTCCGCCCAGGCGAGGCCGATCGTCCGGTCCTGCGGCTTCGCCTTCCGCGCAGGATCGGCGGGCGCGGGCACCCTCCCCGTCGTCGCCTGGACCCTGCCGAGCCTCGGCTCGTCCTTCTCGACCGTGGCGACGTCTCGCAGCCGGAGCGCGGCCTGCAGGTTCGCGATGCGGAGCACGTCGCCGACTCCGCGCAGGGCGCGGACGAGCGCGTCGCGATCCTCGGGGCGGGTCGTCACCAGGATCCCCTTCGACGGCAGCCGCAGCGCGGACATCGTGACCACCTTGCCTCGCCCCGCCTTCCAGTCCCCGGCCATCGCCGAGAGGCGTCTCCTGTCGGCCTCGACGAGGCGCGTGCCCATCGCGACGCTGCCCGCCTCCAAGATCCTCGTGAGATCCTCCCCCTTCTGGCGCTCGGTGTCGGTGAACACGAGCGTGGCCTCGGCGTCCGCCGTCGCTCCGAGGAGGGGCTCCGGCCCCATGGCAGGCATCGCCTCGATCCGGCGCCGGAAGGGGCCCGCCCCTTCGCGGGGCGCGAGCTCGGCGGCGAGGAAGACGGATGCGTCGCCGACCTCGAGCGCCATGTGGCCCGACGACACGTCGCCGAGCTCCTCGATCCTCGCGGAGACGAAGGCGTCGGCGTGGGCGACGATCTCGGCCGGATCGCCGAAGTCGGGGGCGCGTCCGCTCTTCTCGCGCATCGCGCGATCCTGCTCGCCCAGCTCGACCTTCTTGGCCGTCCACGCTGCACGGAGCGCCGGCACCAGCTCCGCGAAGGCCGACCCCGGGACGTCGAGCGACACGGCCTCCGTCCCCCCACCCGCGGCGGCGTCCGGACCGTTGCCGCTCGCGGAGGCCGCGGGCGCGACACGCGCGGGAAGGGTACGATACGTGTAGTTTGCAAGCTTACGCAGGGACGCATCGTCCTTCGCCACGAGCAGCCAACCGTTGGAGGTGACGGCCGCGGGCCCGGGCAGGGATCCTCCCCGCGCGACCACCCACGTCAGCCCTTCCGCCTCGCGGGCGCCGTAGCGCGCCACCTCCCCCTCGAACATCACGCCGCGCGCGTGCCGCGCGCTCGAGAGCCGCGCCGCCACGACCCACGCCGGATCCGCCGCCGCCCCGGAGAACGTCGCGAAGGCCGCGGAGGCGCCGTCGATCTCCGCCGCGACCGCGGGGTCGAGGCCCGCGACCGCGCACAGGACGCCTCCGAACGTCGGCGGCAGGAGCGCCGCGGCGCCGCCCGTCATCCGCTGGAGCTTGCGCCAGGTGGCGTCGGGCGTCGCGGCGGTGGCCGCTCCGAGCAGCCCGTCGGGCGCAGGGACGGGAGCGAGCAGCTCCGCCGCGGCGTCCGCCGGTGGCGGGGCGGGCCTGGTGCACCCCAGCGTGACGAGGGCCGCGAGGGCCCAGATCGCCGTCCTCACGCAGAGACCCCTATCACACGCAGTGCACGCCTCGCAGGTCCGTGACGCAGCGCGAGAGCCCCAGGGACCGGCAGAGGTATGCGCGCGGCCGCCCCTCCGCGCAATAGAGGATCCGGGCGCCGTCACAGCGCGGGGGCGATGACCGATCGCAGGCCGCCTCGCCCGGGGCGGCGGGCACCGTGCACGCCCCGATGGAGGGACGATCCGCGGGCCCGCCGCACGTCAGGCCCTGCGCCGCGCAGTCGATCTCGACCTCGCGGCCGCCCTTGCACGCGACGGCGACGTCCCCCCGGCAGAGCACCCCCTCGTGGGTGCATCGCGCCGTGTCCGGCGCGCACGCGGGACCGGCCGGCGTCTCGGCGCACCGCTGCCCGAGCAGCGCGCAGTCGAGGGAGAGGAGCCGCTTCCCCCTGCACTCCACGAGGCGAGTGCCCGAGGCCGAGCACGCCGGGGCCTTGTCCGCGAGGCAGGCGCCGAGCGTGCACACGGCGCGGCCGTCCAGCACGCTGCACTGCTCGCCACCCCGCGGGCAGTCGCGCACCGCGAACACCTCCCCACGAAAGCACGTCACCGCGCGTCCCTCGCCGTCACACAGGTCCACGGAGCCGGCCTTCCCCCGCTCGCCGCACACGGAGGGCTGCGTCCCGCGGAGCGCGCACGTGCGCAGCTGCGCGCAGGAGCTCGCTGCGAGACCGCACTCGCGCAGGCTGAGCGACGTCTCCAGCGCCTTGGCCGACGTGAGATCCGCCGTCATCCGCCTCACGCACTGCGCGAAGTCGCGCGGGACGAGCTGGGGAGGGATGGGGAGCTTCTCGCAGCCCGTGAGGAGCGCGCACATGTGCTCGACATCCTCCGGGTTCGGTGGCCGCACGCGAGCGGCGTGGCCCCCCGGGCCCGCGTCCCGCGCCCCCGGGTCGTCCGCGAGCGCCACGCGATCGGGCACCAGCGCCAGGACGCTGGCGAGGAGCGCGGCGAGGAGCGCGGCGAGGGGGGCGGGTCGGCGGGACACAGCTCTCGTTGGACGGGGCGGGCCGGCATCGCATTCTGGGCCGGGTGAGGGGCGCGGCGGCGTGCTCGGGTGCGACGCCACGCAAGTAACACGCCACGGCCCTTCCGCCGACCGCCGATCGCGGCTAGGATGCCGCGCAAACGGAGACCCCGATGCTCGACGACGTCCATAAAGAGCTTGTTTCCTCGATCGCGAAGGCCCACGAGGCCCTCAAGCGCGACCTGGGGAAGCTGCGCGCGGGCCGGGCCTCCCCGAACCTCCTCGACGGGATCCGCGTCGAGTACTACGGGACCATGACCCCCCTGGCGCAGATGGCGCACATCAACGTGCCCGAGCCGCGGCTCATCACGGTGAAGCCCTGGGACAAGAGCGTCATCAAGGCCGTCGAGAAGGCGCTCCGCGAGAGCGATCTCGGCCTCAACCCGCAGCCCGACGGCGATGTCATCCGCGTGCCTCTCCCGCCCCTCACCGAGGAGCGTCGGAAGGAGTTCGTGAAGGTGGCCCGGAAGTACGGCGAGGAGTGCAAGGTCGCCATCCGAAAGGCGCGCCACGACGCCCTCGACATGCTCGACGAGATCGATACGGCCGGCGACGCGAGCGCGGACGACGTCGATCGCGCGAAGAAGAAGGCCGAGGAGACCGTCTCCGACGGCTCGAAGCACGTCGAGGCACTCGTGAGCCACAAGGAAAAGGACATCATGGAGGTCTGAGGGCCCCCGCCTCAGGTTTCGGGGGGGAGAGAGCCCCTAGGACCCTCCCAGGAAATCTCGATGAAACCGCTAGGTCGCCAGCGCCCCCAACCCTTGACACCCCCTCGGCAGGGTGAAAGCCTGAAGCTCGCGTGAGCCGCCCCCACGAAGCTAGAGACATCTCCGGCAAGGGCGCGCCCGTGCGCGCCATCGCCGCGGGCCTGACCGACGTGGGCCGGCAACGCGAGCACAACGAGGATTCCTTCGTCGTCCTGAAGGAGTACGACCTCTACGTCGTCGCGGACGGCATGGGCGGCCACCGCGCCGGGGACGTCGCCTCCAAGCTCGCCACGGAGACGATCTCCGAGTTCTTCCGCTCGACGGCGAACGAGGACGTGACCTGGCCGTTCCACTTCGACACCAACCTGTCGGAGGAGGAGAACCGCCTCCTCACCGGGATCCGCGTCGCCAACCGACAGATCTTCGAGCGCAGCACGCGGTCGCGCGAGTGCCACGGGATGGGGACCACGGTCGTGGGCGCCATGTTCAGCCCGCGCAAGCGGCGCATGTACATCGGCCACGTGGGGGATTCCCGCTGCTACCGCGTCCGCGGCGGCGAGATCCAGCTCATGACGCGGGACCACTCGCTCGTGAACGACTACCTCCTCGCGATGCCCGACCTCACGGAGGAGCAGCGCAGCGAGCTGCCGAAGAACGTCATCACGCGCGCCCTGGGGATGCAGGACCAGGTGGTGGTCGACCTGCAGCATGACGACCCCCAGGTGGGAGACGTCTACGTCCTCTGCTCGGACGGCCTGAGCGGCATGATGCTCGACGACGACATCGAGCACATCGTCACCACCACCCGGGACATCCAGGAAGCCGCGACGCGCCTGATCGCGAAGGCGAACGAGCGCGGCGGCGAGGACAACGTGACCGCCGTCGTGATCCGCATCGAGGAGGCCATCGACGAGGCCCGGACCATCGAGATCGAGGCGGCCAAGATCCCGACCGCGGACCAGCTGGGCGCCCCCGAGGAGCCGACCCAGCCGCTCAACGTCGAGGGGGACACGCCCCGACCGCCCCGGGAACCGGGGGGCTGAGTCTCATGGAATCGCTGAAGAAGCTCGTCGACATCGCGCTCCACCTCGACAAGTACCTGACCGATCTGACGGCCCAGTACGGGGGCTGGACCATCGCGATCCTCTGCCTCATCGTCTTCTGCGAGACGGGACTCGTGGTGACGCCGTTCCTGCCCGGCGACTCCCTCCTCTTCGCGGCCGGCGCGGTGTCGTCGCTCGGGCAGCTCAACCCGTGGGTCCTCGCGACCGGCATCATCGTGAGCGCGATCGTCGGGGACACGGTCAATTACCACGTGGGCCAGTCCATCGGCCCGCGCGTGATGAAGAGCGAGAAGTCCCGCCTGTTCAACAAGAAGCACCTGGTGAAGACGGAGAAGTTCTTCGCCAAGTACGGCGGCAAGACCATCATCTTCGCCCGTTTCGTCCCCATCGTGCGGACGTTCGCACCGTTCGTCGCCGGGGCCGGGGCGATGAACTACCGCAGGTTCATCCTCTTCAACATCACGGGCGCCATCGCCTGGGTCGTGTTGATGTTCGGTGCAGGGTACTTCTTCGGGCAGATGGACATCATCAAGCGGAACTTCCATCGGGTCATCCTGCTGATCATCTTGATCTCCATCATGCCCGGCGTCATCGAGTACCTGAAGGAGCGTCGCGCCGCGAAGGCGGAGGCGGCGGCGGAGGCAGAGGCGTTGAAGGCGGCGGAGGGGAAGTAGGTCCGCTGTCCGCCGCCTGTGGCGGCGCGTGGTAATATCTGCCCATGGCAGCCCACCCCAGCTTCGACGAGACCTCCGCCGTAGGCGAGATCCCCGGCGATCTCGCCGCCCTGCGCGCCGCCAAGGAGGCGTGGCGCCGCAAGACGGTCGCCGCCGCCGAGGCCAGGATGCGGCCGCGCAAGGAGCGCTTCGCCACCTGGAGCGATCTCGAGTTGCCGGACGTCCTCACGCCCGCCGACGTTCGCATCGACTACGCGAGCGACCTCGGTATGCCGGGGGAGTACCCTTTCACGCGCGGCGTGCAGCCGACCATGTACCGGAGCCGCCTCTGGACCATGCGCATGTTCGCGGGCTTCGGCACGCCCGAGCAGACGAACGAGCGCTTCAAGTACCTCCTCCGCGAGGGTCAGACGGGGCTGTCCACCGCCTTCGATTTCCCGACCCTCATGGGATACGATAGCGACTCCGATCGGGCGCTCGGCGAGGTGGGCATGTGCGGCGTCGCGGTCGACACGCTGCGCGACATGGATGTGCTCTACAAGGACATCCCACTCGACCAGGTGACGACCTCGATGACGATCAACGGGCCGGCGATCGTCCTCCTCGCTTTCTACGTGGCGCTGGCGGACCAGCGCGGGATTGCGCGGGATCGCATCGGCGGGACGATCCAGAACGACTGCCTGAAGGAGTTCATCGCCCAGCACGCGTGGGTCGTCCCGCCGCGGCCCGCGATGCGGATCGTGACCGACATGATCGAGTTCTGCTCGCGGGAAGTCCCGCGGTGGAACACGGTCTCGATCAGCGGCTACCACATCCGCGAGGCCGGGGCGACGGCGGCGCAGGAGCTCGCGTTCACCCTCGCGGACGGCATCGGCTACTGCGAGAGCTGCCTCGAACGGGGAATGAAGATCGACGACTTCGCGTCGCGCCTCTCGTTCTTCTTCGACGTGCACAACGACTTCTTCGAGGAGATCGCGAAGTTCCGCGCGGCGCGCCGCCTGTGGGCACGCCTCGTGAAGGAGCGGTTCGGCGCGCAGAAGGCCGAGAGCATGAAGCTCCGGACGCACGCGCAGACAGCGGGTGTCTCGCTCACCGCGCAGCAGCCCTACAACAACGTGGTGCGCGTCTCGCTGCAGGCGCTGGCGGCGGTGCTCGGCGGCACGCAGTCGCTTCACACGAACTCGCTCGACGAGACCTACGCGCTCCCCACGGAGGACTCGGTCACCATCGCGCTGCGCACGCAGCAGATCATCGCGGAGGAGAGCGGCGTCGCGGGCACGATCGATCCGCTCGGCGGGAGCTGGTTCGTGGAGGACCTCACCTCGCGCCTGGAGGCGGAGGCGATGGACTACATCCGGCGGATCGACGGCATGGGGGGGATCGTCACCGCGGTCGAGCAGGGTTACCCGCAGCGCGAGATCGCGGCGAGCGCGTACCGCTTCCAGCAGCAGATGGAGAGGGGGGAGCGCGTCATGGTCGGCGTGAACGGATACGTGAGCGACGGGGGCGGCTCGAAGATCCCCCTCCTCCGCATCGACGAGCGGGTCCAGGCGACGCAGATCGCGAACCTCCGCGCCGTGAAGGCGTCGCGGAACCCTGCCGAGGTGCACGAGAGCCTCGCCGCCGTCCGGGCGGCCGCGGGCTCCCGCGAGAACCTGATGCCCCCCGTCATCCGCGCCGCGAAGGCCTACGCGACCCAGCAGGAGATCTGCGACGTGCTTCGCGACGTCATGGGCGTGTACTCGGATCCCGCCGAGTTCTAGCCGAGAGGCGGCCCTCGCGAGCGTGCGCCGAGCCGCACACGCTTTGAGGGGAAAAAGTCGACGGGCGAGCGTACCATCACGACCGTGAACGCCCCTCCCTTCTACCGCGCCATGCCCCCCTCGGTTTCGCCGGCCGGCGGGCCCTCGGCGCCGGGGTGGATCCGCGGCGGGTACCTCGGTGTCGCCATCTTCATGAGCCTCGGGTGGCTCGCCGGCGGCGCGCTGATGACGGCGGGGATTCTCGACGACATGGACCGGCAGATGGGCGAGCCGGCGGGCGACCTCGGTCCGATCGGGCTCGTCGTGATCGTGCTCGCCTCGCTGATGATCTACGCGCTGATCCCCTTCGCGATCGGGTGGGTGGTGAAGACCTGGACGTGGCTGCCCGCTCACGAACGGTGGACGCGCCACTGGAAGAACTGGATCACCCCGGGCATGGCCGGCTTCTTCCTCCTCATCCCCTACTTCCACTTCTACTGGATGTTCGTGATCACCTGCGGGATCTGCGACGCGGTGGACCGGCTGCGCGTGCAGCACGCGGCCGGCCCGCCCGCCCCCAAGGGGCTCGCCATCGCGGCCGGGATCTCCTACTTCGCCTTCCCGATCGTCATGCCGTTCCTCTGGTACGCGTTCATGTCGAAGATCGACGCCGCTGCACGCGAGATCGACGCCGCCCGTTCGGCGGCGACGGGGCCGTTCACGCCCTACGGGTACGGCTGATCACCGCCCGATCGCGCCGACCAGGAGCGGCACGACGCTCACCACGTCCTCGGGCGGCAGCCGCCGCGAGCCGGGGTGCGAGTCCGTGCCGACGAGGTGGGTGAAGACCCCCGCCGCGCGGATCTTCTCGAGCGAATCGCCCGGGAGGACGAGGTGCGACGCGATCGCGTGGACGCGCGCGGCCCCCTGCGAGAGGTACGCGCGGCCGGCCTGCACGAGGGACGAGCCGGTGCGGATCATGTCGTCGTAGAGCACGACGTCCTTGCCGCTCACGTCGGCGTTGATGCCCGTCACGGAGAGCCCGCCCGTCGACGGATCCCGCTTCTTGTAGACGAACGCCGGCTCGACGCCGAGCGACCGCGCGAGGCTCTGGACCCATTTCGCGCGGCCCGCGTCCGTCGCCCCGAGCACGTAGGGCGTGTCCCCCATCATCGCCTTCACGGACGAAGTGACGATGGGTGCACCATACAGGTGTCGCGTGGTGTGGTTGTCCGAGAAGTAGAACTCGATGCCGTCCGTGTGCAGGTCGAAGAGGAACACCCGCGATCCGCCCTCGCACGGAGGGATGGCCGAGATCAGCCGCGCGCGGCTCTTCGCGGTCACCACCTCGCCGGGAAAGACGGCGCGCTCCATCGTGGCGTACCCGAAGTACGGCATCACGATCGCGAGCGAGCGCGCACCCGATCGCGAGATCGCGCAGCCCAGATCGTAGAGCTCGAGCCAGTCTCCGTCCGTCGGCGTCCCGCCGAGGAGGACCACGTCTCGCCCCCACGCGTCGTCGAGGAGGCGGAGGTAGCGCTCGCCGTCGGGGAAGGTCCTGCGCTCGATCGCGCCCCGGTCGAATCCGCCCTCCGCGACGAAGGCGTCCGCCATGTAGGCGTAGCTCGAGATGGTGAAGACGATCTTCTTCGACACGGGCCCCTCGTTCTACGGGTGTTGGTCGGCGCGCGCAAGGTCGCGGATTTCCTCGGCCACGGCCTCGGCCTGCTTGATGCAGTCCGGGATGCCCGTCCCCTCGAAGCCGTTGCCCGCGACGAAGAGGCCCGGGCGATCCGCCAGCAGGCGACGGACCCGCGCGACCTTGCCCAGGTGACCGACGACCGGCTGGGGGCTACGCCGCGGGAAACGGAAGACCCTGCCGAGGACGCGTGGCGCCGACAGCCCCATGAGCCGGTCGAGCTCGGACTCGGCCAGCCCGAGGAGATCGTCGTCCTCGCGATCGAGCACGTGCTCGCCGTGCGCGCCGCCGAGGAAGACCCGGAGCAGCACGTGCTGCGCGGGCGCGCGGTGGCTCCACTTGCTGGAGACCCACGTGGAGGCGAGGATCGGGCGCTGCATGGACCGCGGCACGATGAAGCCCACGCCGTCGAGGGGGTGCGCCACCTGGCGGCGCCTGTAGCCCAGGAACACGGTGGCCGTGGAGGCGTAGTGGAAGTCGGAGAGCGCCGCGCCGAGGCTGGGATCCTCGGCGCCGACGAGGCGGGCCGCGACGTGAAGGGGGGCCGTGAGGGCGACGGCGTCCGCGAAGCGATCGGCGCCCGGGGTCTGGACGAGCCAGGGGCCACGCGCATCCCCGAGCGGCAGGCGCTCGACCACCTCGACCGGCGACGACGTCTCGACGGTCGCGAACCGGAGCTTGTGCGCGAGCGTGGTCGGCAGATCGGCCATCCCGCCCGCGAGGGAGACGAACATGCTGGGGGGCTTCACGCTGGCGCCCCCGGCGGCCGCCGCGCGCTCGCGTGCCTGTGCGCGCATCGCGCGGATCAGCGAGCCGTACTTGGCTTCGGCCTCGACGAACTGCGGAAAGGTCGCGCGAATGGAGAGGGCCTCGGCGTCACCGGCGAAGATGCCAGAGAGGAGCGGCCCGACGAGCCGATCCGACACCTCCTCGCCGAGGCGCCGCCCGACGAAGTCCGCGATGGACTCGTCGTCGTCCGGGCCGAACCTCCGCGGGGGGATCACGAGGTCGAGGCCCATTCGGAGCTTCGCGTCCCACGAGAACAGCTCCGTCTCGACCATCGGGCGAACCGCGGTGGGCACGCCGAGCACCAGCCCCTCCGGCATGGCGTGGAGGCGGCCGGCATGCGCGATGTAGACCTTGCGTGTATCCGGGTTGGTGCCGATGAGCTCCTTCTCGAGGCCGAGCTCGCGCGCGAGCCGCGTGGCGTGCGGCTTGGTTGCGACCCACGCGTCGGGGCCGGCGTCGAGGACGAACCCGCTCCGTTTCTCCGTCAGGATGTTCCCGCCCAGATGCTCGGACGCCTCGAGGAGCGTCACGTCCGCGTCGATCCCCTCGAGCGTCGACTCCAGGGCGTGCGCCACCGAGAGGCCGGTGATGCCTCCGCCGACGACGATCACGCGCAGCCGCCGCCTCACGACCAGATGTCCCGCGCCAGGAGCTCCTCGGCGACGCCGCGCAAGACGAGGACGAGATCGTCGTCCGCGTTGGGCGAGCGCGCGCGCGAGAACGAGAGCCCGAGCTCGGCGGCCCACGCGCGAGCCTCGACGTCGAGATCGTAGAGGATCTCCACGTGGTCGGCGAGGAAGCCGATCGGGCTCACGACGACGTGTGTCTTGCCCCTCGTTCGCGCGACCTCGAGGGCCGCGCGGAGGTCGGGGCCGAGCCACGCCACCGGGCGACCCGTGGGCGCGCCCTGGCTCTGGAAGGCCACGTCATGCTCCTCGTCCCGCAGGCCCAGGATCGTCGCGACGTTCGCGGCGGCCGCGCGCACCTCGGCCTCGTAGGGATCACCCGCGTCGAGCACCGCCATCGGGAGGCTGTGCGCCGTGAAGAGGACGTGGGTGCCCGCGCGATCCGGCGGAAGCAGCTCGTGAATACGTGCAGCATACACATTGGCCAGATCGGCCCGGCCCCCCCAGTTCGCGGCGCACGCCAGCGCCAGCGGGGCGCGACCGGGGAGGGCCAGCCCGTCGCGCGCGGCCACCATCGCGGCGCGGTACACGTGGCTCGAGTGCTGGGCGAGCGGGATCGCGCAGATCCGCCTCGTGCCTCCGGCGGCCAGCCGAGCGAGGACGTCCCCCGGCGTCGGCGTGGACAGCCTCGACGCGACGGCGACCGGGACGCGCATCACCGCCTCGAGCCTCCCGGCGAGCGCGCGGCAGATGTCGAGGAGCGGCGACCGTCCGCCGATCGCCTCGTACCTCCGCCGGACCTCCGCCACCAGCGCGGGGGGCGCGGCGTGTCCTTGCCGGATGTTCCCGAGGAACGCGGGCAGATCGTCCAGATCCTCCACCGTGCCGTGACCGATGAGGACGATGGCCGTGTCGGTCATCCCACGCTCGGACCTCGCGGACGCCTCTCGCTGGTCTCGTGCACGAAATCGACCACGGCCTTCACCGTGTCCACCGGGGTCTCCGGCAGGATGCCGTGGCCGAGGTTGAACACGTGCCCCGCACGGCCCTCCGCCGCGTCGAGCACCCGCTTCGCGTGACGCCGCGCGAGATCCGCGCCCGCGAACAGGACGGTGGGATCGAGGTTGCCCTGCACGCCGCGATCGTGACCCACGCGACGCCACCCGTCGGCGAGCGGGGTGCGCCAGTCGAGGCCGATCACGGTGCCGCCGGCGCGTCGCTGCAGCTCGAGGAGGGTCGCGGTGCCCGTCCCGAAGTGGATCACGGGCACGCCCCGCGTCTCGACATCCGAGAGGATGTGCGCGACGTGCGGGAGCACGTGCTCCTCGTAGTCCGCGGGTGAGAGCTGGCCCACCCACGAGTCGAAGAGCTGCACCGCGTCGGCACCCGCGTCGATCTGCGCGTGCAGGTAGCGGCGGACGACCTCCGCGAGCTTGCCCATGAGGACGCTCCACGCGGCCGGCTGTTCGTACATCAGGCGCTTCGTCTTGACGAAGTGCGCGGATTTTCCCCCCTCGACGAGGTAGCTCGCCAGCGTGAACGGCGCCCCCGCGAAGCCGATGAGCGGGACCGAGAGCTCGCCCTTCAGGAGGCGGATCGCCTGCATCACGTAGCCGAGGCCCTCCTGGGGATCGATGACGCGAAGCGCGTCGATCTGCTCCACGCGCGAGATGGGCTCGTGGATCACGGGGCCCTCCCCCTTCGCGAACTCGAACGACGCCCCCATCGGCTCGAGAGGGAGGAGGATGTCCGCGAAGAGGATCGCCGCGTCGAAGCCGAGGCGGAGCGGCTGCAGGGTGACCTCGAGCGCGAGCTCCGGCGTCTTGCAGAGCTCGAGGAGAGTGCGCGTCTCGCGGAGCTTGCGGTACTCGGCCATGTACCGCCCGGCCTGACGCATCATCCACACGGGCGTGTACGGGACGGCCTCGCGCCTGCACGCGCGGAGAAAGGTGTCGTTCTTCGGCATGGCAGAGGGTCAGCGTACGCCGGAGCCGGTTTTTTTTCAGCTCTTCTGGTTGTAGTTCGTGTTCTCGAGCAGGATGACGTTGCTCTTCGAGCGGCTCTCGCCGACGCTCGTGATGTACACGGCGGGTTGATCCTGGACGGGGCAGACCTTCTCGCAGGCGCCGCACCCGATGCACAGGGCCGGGTCGACGTGGGGGCGCTGCAGCTTGACCGTCTTCATCGCGGGCTCGGCCCCGTTCGCGCCGGGCTTGCTGTCGCGGACGGGGGCCTCGACCTCCTCGACCCAGATGGCCTTGGGCGACGTGGGGCAGAACTCCTCGCAGACGATGCAAGGCGTCTGCATGCTCCAGGGGAGGCAGCGACCGTGGTCGTAGAAGGCCGTGCCGATCTTCACCGGGGGCGTGCCGAGCCCGAGCTTCTCCTTCTCGGTGATCTTCTGGATGGCACCCGTCGGGCACACCTGGCCGCAGAGCACGCACGAGTGCTCGCAGTAGCCGATGCGGGCGATGAGGATGGGCGTCCACACGCCCTCGACGCCGCTCTCGAAGAAGGCGGGGTGGAGGGCGTTGTTCGGGCACACCTTCATGCACTCGGCGCAGCGGATACACCGCTCGAGGAAGGCGCGCTCCTCGACGGCGCCGGGCGGGCGGATGACCTTCGCGTGGTAGTTCACGTCGAGCGAGTCGGCGACCCGCGCGGCCGGGATGAACGCCGCGCCGGCGGCCGCGGTGGCGAGGAGCGTGCGGCGCTGGAGATCCGGCACCGTCGTCGTGCTCGCGCGGCTGGGCAGGATGCGGAACTTGATGACATCCTCCGGGCAAGCGTTCTCGCAGTTGAGGCACACGTGGCACTCGTCCTGCCGCCACTTCACGCCCCCCTGCGGGCTGTCCGCGCCCTGGCAGTTCACGAGGCAGAGGTTGCAGTCCGTGCACTTCGCGTGGTCCTTCTCCATCCCGAAGAGCGCGAAGCGCGCGAACACGCCGAGGAACGAGCCGAGCGGGCACAGCACGCGACACCAGAAGCGCGGGATGAAGCGGTTCGCGAAGAGGACCGCCACCAGGAGGAACAGGATCAGCCACGTCTGGTGGAAGTAGAACTGGTGCGACTGCCACACCGTCTTCGCGAGGAAGTCCTGCGAGTGGTCCGCCGCGGCCTGGATCGGCCGCGCGGGGATGTTCTGCGCGGCGCCGAGGCCACGGCCGGTGAGGTACTGCGCCGCGGGGATGACGCCGAGGCCGATCGACCGGACCGCAACGCAGATGGGATCGAAGAGCCCACCGATCGCGCTGCCGCCGACGGACGCGAGGAGGAAGGCGTACATCAGGTAGTACTTCGCGCGCTGGTAGCCGCGGGTCTTGTTCGCTTCCACGCGGGCGGCACCGCGTCCGCGGCGCGACGGGAGGATCCAGCCGAAGAAGTGGTGCAGGGTCCCGAACGGGCAGATCCACCCGCAGAAGACGCGCCCGAAGACGAGCGTGAGCGCGAGGAGCCCGAGGCTCCAGAGGAGGCCGCGGTACACGGTGTGGGTCGAGAGCAGGGTCATCGCCGCGACGAACGGATCGGCGAGCAGGAAGGCCTCGACGGGGAGCGGGAGCCGCACCTGCGTGTCGGCGCTCGCCGCGAAGTTGCCGCGGAACGCCGTCTGGAAGAGGAAGTAGAGGAAGATGGCGAGGAAGCCGACCTGCGAGACGCGGCGCACCCACAGGAGGACGCGGATCGACCGCCGCGGCGGGATGCCCGAGCCGGGGAGCTTCGGATCGATCTTCTGCTTCTTGCCCGGCGTGGCGGCGGTGCCGCCGTCGGCCATCCCGAGCATCGCGGCGATCTCGGCCGTGCGCGAGCGCTCGGCGGTCGCCATGGCCGACGAGGACTTCGCCGGCGTGGCCTTGCAGCCGCAGGCCCCGGAGGCGCATCCGCTGTCCGCCGGCCGCTGTCGGCTGTCCGCCGTCCGCCGTCCGCCGGCCGCCGTCCGCCGGCCGCCGTCCGTGGTTCGCTGTCCGCCGTCCGCCGAGCCGTCGAGCGGCGCCACGACGCCGACCTGACCCGTCTTCCACGGGATGGGCTCCGCGTGGCCCGCGAGGAGGTCCGCCGCGTTGATCGCCTCGATCCCGGTGAGATCGAGGGACACGCCCGCGTGCGGCCCCGCGGCGGCCTTCATGTCAGACCTCCCTCACGCGGAGGTTCTCGTAGTACATCGTGCCGAGCCCGCGCTCGTGGCCGAGCTTGAGGTACGGCAGGTTGTCGCGGTGCTGCCCGATCAGCGTGCACCCGAACGCGTCCGCCGCGACCTGGTCGACCGACGCGATGATCGTGTTCATCGGCTTCGTGTCGTCGATGTTCCCGCCCTGGGGGCCGTTGCGCACGAGCACGCGTATCGCGTCGACGACCACGAGGGAGGGCCGCATGAAGGTCGCCAGATCCGCGATCGACACGTCGATGTTCTGGTGCAGGCGGTTCCGCCGGCCGCCGAGGACGCCGTACCAGTTCTTCATGGCGGCCGTGTACTTCGCGAGGTTGTGGTGCTTCGCGACCGGGACGTTGATGACCTTGTCCGCATCGACGAGCGTCGTGAAGATCGGCCACTCGTCGAGGACCTCGCCCTTCATGCGCACGGTGCGGAAGCGGTGCTCCGCGGGGAGCACGACGTCCGCGCCCAGGTCGTAGGCCATCTTCCAGATCCCCGATCGCTGGAAGCACCGGTGCGGGTCGTTGCAGGAGCCGTCCGCGACGACCACGCGCTTCGCCCCCGCGTCGAACGCCTGCTTCACGACGGCCGCGACCACCTCCGGGTTGGTGTTCGCGGCGTGGATCGGGGCACGATCCCACCCGATGTTCGGCTTCACGACGACGACGTCGCCGCGGCTCACGAAGCGCTTCATGCCGCCCATCGCATCGAGCGCGCGCTTCACGAGCGCCTCCGCGCGCACCGCCTCGTCGTCCTTTCCGCGGGCGATCGCCATCTCGGCCACACCCTGCAGGGCGCCCGCGACCCGGTAGTCACGGACCTGGCGCGCGCCCGAGAGCGTCGCGGCGCCGAAGCCGCCCCCATCCCACGCTACTCGGCCGAGGGCCGCGGCTCCGACGGTCACCCCGAGCGTCGCGCCGACGCGCGTCAGCAGCTCCCGACGACCGGGCCGCGCCGTCTCGGAAGGTCCTGTTTTTTCCGTGCTTTTCGCGTCGCCCACGCCTTCCTCATAACGCGTCGGACAGGGGGGCCGCAACCTTTGCGGATGCTTTTGTGGGTCCAGGTGTGCAGGATCCATGTCGTTGAAATCACGACATTTCGTCGGCGGCGTCCCGCGGCGTCACGAGACGTCGCCGCTGGATGCTAGGGTCGCGTTCCGATGGACGGCGTCCGCGCGCAGCCGGGGTCGAAGGCCGGGTCGGCCGACGGCCCTACCCACGACGGCACGCGCCGCATCGTAGAGGGCCACCTCGCGTGGGAGGTCTTCCGCTTCGGGGGACCGATCGCCGTCGGGATGGCGCTCCAGACCACGTTCAACCTGGCCGACGCGTGGCTGATCGCCCACCTCCCGCCCGAGGAGGTGAGCGCGTCCGTGGGCGCGCTCGGGATCTGCGACCAGATCACCGCGCTCGGCACGATCGTGAGCTTCGGCGTCTCGACCGGGACGGGCGTGCTCCTCGCGAAGCAGAAGGGCGCGAACGACCACGAGAGCATCGCCCGGACGGCGTGGCAGTCCGTCCTGATCGTCCTTCTCCTCTCGGCGGTCTTCGGGGTGATCGGGGTCTTCGGCGCAGGCTTCCTCGTCCGCGACCTCGTGGGCGCGAAGGGCGCGGTCGCCGACGCGGGCGTCAAGTACCTGCGCGTGATGGTCGGTGGCAGCTTCTCGATCTTCCTGTTGCTGCAGCTCACGAGCATCCAGCGGGCGCTCGGATCGTCGAAGACCCCCGTGTCGCTCCTCGTGCTCGGCAACGTGCTGAACGTGCTCCTCGCCGTCGTCTTCATCTACGGCGACGGTCCCTCGCCATCGTTCCTGTCGTGGGGCGGAACCATCGCGCGGGCGCTCCACGTGCCGCGGATGGGGATGGTCGGCGCGGCGTGGGCGACGCTCCTCGCCCGCGGGCTGGTGCTCGTGCCCAACGTCCTCGTCCTCGTGCGGCGCTTCCGGATCGGGCTCCCACCCCCGGGACAGCGCGGCCCGGACCTCGCAGAGGTGCGTCGGATCCTGGGGGTGTCGTGGCCGACGTCCGCGCAGTTCTTCCTGCGCATCACGGCGATGCTCGTGACGAACTCGCTGGTCGCGCGCTTCTTCACGACCGATCTCGACCAGACGGCGTCCACGGCGATGGGGCTCGTCTTCCGCCTCGACACGATGGCGCTCTTCGTATCCATGGGGTGGGGGTCCTGCGCGCAGACCTTCGTGGGCCAGAACCTGGGCGCGGGCAAGGCCGCGCGCGCGAGGCGCGCCGGGGTGTGGGCGGCGGCCTTCGGCACCCTGTCGAGCGTGCTCCTGGTCCTGGTCGTGTACCGATTGGGGGAGAGCATCCTCCGTCTCTTCGACGATCACGCCGCCCCGATCGCGCTCGGCATGGACTACCTGCGGGTGGTCGCACCGTCGTACTTCGGGCTCGGCGTCGGCGTCGTCCTCGGGAACGGGATCGCCGGCGCAGGCGCGACGCGGACGACGCTCCTGGTCGACATGTGCGTCGTCCTCGGAGCCCAGTTCCCGCTCTCGATCCTCTCCGTGGCGGTGTTCCACGGCTCCCTCCACGCGCTCTTCATGTGCGTGGCCGTCACCAACTTCACGAGCGCGCTCGTGTACGCGGTCGTGTACGCGCGTGGCGGGTGGCTCCGGGATGGGGCGCGCTGACCTACTTCTTCCCGTGGCCCTTGCCGAGGACGAGATCCATCTTGGACGCGGCGTCGAACGCGTGCACGTGCGGCGGGTGATGACACGCGGCGCACGACTCGGCCGCGGGCTTCGGAACGGGCACCTTCACCTTCTTCGGCTCCTTGACGTGGAGAGATCCGGGGCCGTGGCACTGCTCGCACTGCACGTTCTCGAGGTCGGATACGAACGTGACGGTGCTGCCGCCGGGGCGGTCGTAGCCGGTGACGTGACAGCTCACGCAGTCGAGGTTGTACTCCTTGGACTGGTCCGCGAGCGTCTTGTAGGCGCGCGCGTGCGCCGTCTTGTCCCAGACGGCGCGCGGCTCGTCGTGACAGTTGGTGCACGCCTCGACGCCGCTGTAGGAGGGCTCGCCCGCGGCCGGCTTCGCGGGCTTCCTGTCCTTGAAGCGCGCCTTGTTGTCGTCGTTGACGCGCTTGTAATACGCAGAGAGCTCCGCCTTGGTGCCAGGATCCTGGCCCATGCCCTCGCGAATCTCGACGGAGCGGAAGCGAAGGTAGCTCCCCGTCGCGGGCGGGGGGGCCTTCTCGAGCTCGGCCCGCTCGGCCTCCAGCTTCGCGAGATCGCCCTTGCGCGCGGCGATGTCCGCGGCAGCGACACGGCCGTCCCGCTCCCAGTCCGCGATCCTCGCGCGGAGCTCGTCGATGCGGCGCGCCACGTCGTCACGCTGCTTCGCCCGCTCGACGCCCGTCGTGTCGGCGAAGGTGAACTTGCGGTCGCGTACGAAGAGATCCAGCACGCCGACCGTCTGGAGGTGATTGCCGGTCTCCAGGACGAGGGTGTCCCCGACGCGCTCCGGCGGTGGGCCGTCGGTGTTCCGATCGCCGGAGCCGCCCGGAGATCCGACGACGATGGCGGTGAGCTCCGGGACGGCGTCGGCGAGGCGCTTCGCCGTGCCGCGACCGGTCGCCGCGAGCAGGACGAGCACGTTCGCCCCCTGCGCCTTCAGCGTGGCCACGCCAGCCTTCACGGCCGCCTCCGCGGGGCCGACCTGCGCCCCGAGCGCGGCGGGCGGGTCGAGCGCCGTCACGCCCACGAACCCGACCTTGACGCCCTGGAACTCGCGCAGCTCGGTCGACGCCGCGCCGGGGAGCCCGGTGACGTTCGCGGCGAGCATGCGCGCCCCGCTCGCGCGCACGAGCGCCTCGAGGCCGGGCGCTCCGCCGGCGAGCTCGTTCCGACCTGGCGCGAAGGCCAGCAGGCCCAGCTTGCCGAGCACACGGGCCAGGGTCTCGGCCTTGGCCCGATCCTGCGCGGCGTTGTCGGCCTTCAGCTCCGGATCCATGTAGAACAATGGCCCTGCGCTCACGATCGCCGCGTCCGGGGCGCGCTTCCTCTCCTCGGCGATCCACGCGGCCGCATGATCGAGCCCGCCTTTCTGGTCCTTCACACACCCGCAGGGCTCGAGCGCGCCCGCGAGGTCGCTGACGACATACAGCCTGACGGTCGGCCGATCGGGATCCGTTGGCCGGCCGGTCGCGCCCGTCGCGGGACCCTGGGTCGACGGCCGGCATGCCTCGCACGCGGCGGTCGCGGCCGAGAGGGCGAACAGGGTTGCGCAGACGAGGTTGGTTCGCACTTTTGTCCGACACTACCCACGATTGGGCGTAAGATCGAGCGGCCGCCGACGACATGACCGCGAAGCCCGTTCGTTTCGGTCCGTTCTACCTCGATGCGCGCATCGCCGTCGGGGGAACGGCGGAGGTGTTCCTCGCGCACCCGGCCGAGGTGGGAGGCCCCTTCCCGGACCGGCTCGTCGTCAAGCGCCTCCTCCCCCACTTCGGCGCGGATACGGAGGGCCGGACGATGTTCGACCGCGAGGCGCGCCTCCACGCGTGCGTGCATCACGAGAACGTCGTCAGCGTCTTCGGGGCGGGCACAGACGAGCAGGGCGAACCGTACCTGGCGATGGAGTACATCGAGGGTGCGGATCTGTACCGCCTCCTTCGCGCCCTTCGGCAGGACGGCGACGCGCTCAGCCCGGGCGTGTCGGTGTACGTGGCGCGCGAGGTGCTGCGCGCCCTCGCGAGCGTGCACGAAGCGCGGGGCGAGGCCGGCGACCGGCTCGACATCGTGCACCGGGACGTGTCGCCGTCGAATATCTACCTGTCGCGCACGGGCGGCGTGAAGCTCGGGGACTTCGGGATCGCACGCTCCCTGGTCGGCCCCGCGTCGACCGGGGCGCAGGTGCTGAGCGGGAAGTTCTCGTACTTCGCGCCGGAGCAGGTCGCCGGTGAGCCGGCGGACCAGCGCGCGGATCTCTTCAGCTTGGCGGTGGTCCTCGCGGAGATGCTGCTCGGCAGGCCACTCTTCCCCGGCACGGGCCAGCTGGCGGTGCTCCTGCAGATCCGGGACTGCAGGACCGATCTGCTCGACGCGGCGAGGGACGACCTGCCCGTCGGGCTGTACGAGGTGCTCAAGCGGGGTCTTTCGTGCTCCGCTGCGGAACGCTTCCCGTCCGCGCTGGCGTTCAACGAGGCGCTCTCACCCTTCGAGGCGGATCCGGCGATGGCCCGACGGGACCTGGCCGCGGGAGTAAAGCGCGTCGAGCGCCTCGGATCGGCGGACGGCATCAAGGCCGTGCACCAGAGCGTGCAGGCGATGCGCGCCGTCGCGGCTCCCCCCCCGCGCGAGCAGGGACGAGCCGACTCCCCGCCGCCAGACAGCGGCAACACGACGGGCCAATACGCGCTTGCGCCGTCGCTCGTCGAGTTCAAGGACGGCACCCGAGGGGGGCCGTACACGTTCGCGAAGCTCGTCGAGCTCCTCGCGACGGGGGCCATCGGCCGCGGGGATCGCATCGATTACCTCGGCGGGGGCATGCGCGACATCGAATCCATCGAAGATCTGGCGCGCTTCGTCGCTCCAGTCACGGGCACGAAGGGCCACACCCTGTCCGACCCCGACGGCCCGACGTGGACGCAGGATCTCGGCACGGTCGGCATGCTCGACGTCCTCCTGCACCTCGTGGCAGACCGGGCGACGGGCGCGCTCGTGGTCGAGCACGAGGCCGACCCGCGCGCCGAGGTGGGCGAGACGCCGGGGCGGAAGGAGCTCTTCTTTCTCCACGGAAAGCTCCACCACGTCGCTTCCAGCGACGCCACGGAGCTCCTCGGTGAGTACCTCGTCCGGCGAGGAAAGCTGGCGCGAGAGGAGCTCGACCTCGCGCTCGCCGTCCTGCCACGATACGGCGGACGGATGGGCGACACGCTCATCGCCCTGGGCCTCATCGGCCCGGTGGGCGTCTTCCGGGCGATCCGCGACCAGGGGCGCGATCGCGTCGCCGACACGTTCAGGTGGCGCCGCGGCAAGGCCTCGTTCTACGACGCCCGGAAGCCCGAGCACGTCGAGTTCCCCCTCGACCTGGACCTCCCCACCATCCTGCTGTCGGGCCTCGCCGTGCAGCACCCGGACGGGGACGCGTTCGAGTCCTTCGGGCTGCCGCTCGGCGCGCGCATCCGGACCGGAGACGGACACGTCGCGGGGACGCGCCGGACCACGACCGACGTGGTATGGCCACCGTCCGTGTCCCGCGTCCTCGCCACGGCCACGGACGGGACGACCGTGGGAGAGATCCTCGAGGCCACGTTCGGCGAGCGGCGCCCGCCCGGCCACAAAGCCGACCTCGTCCGCGGCCAGCGACGTGACGTGCTGCTGGCGCTCAAGCTCCTCTTCGCCGCCGGTCTCCTGGTCCGGGAGCGCGCCACCTGACGTGCGAAACCAGATCCGCCGTCCCGCGTAACGCTCTCGTGACGCTCGTGCCGATCGAGGCCTCTGTTCTTCCGCGCAGCCCTCACCCTCCCGGCCTCCCTCTCCGCGGAGGGAGAGGGGGCGGGGTGACGCCTGCGTGGCAGGCCGGCGTCGTGGTAGACGGGGTGCTCGTGGCGACATCCCGCGACGACTCGAGCCTCGACCGCGCGATGGATCGCTATGCCGCGGGCGATGACGCGGCGTTCGGAGAGCTCTACGAGGGCCTCGCGCCGCGTCTCTACGGGTTCCTCCATCGGCAGACGCGCGACGAGGCGCTGGCGGACGATCTCCTGCAGCAGACGATGCTCCGTATCCACGGCGCCCGTGGGCGCTTCGTGGAGGGCGCCGCGGTGATCCCCTGGGCGTTCGCGATCGCGCGGAGGGGCATCATCGACGCGCACCGCCGCGGCCGGCGCATCGTCCTCGCCCAGGACGCGGACGAGGGCGACGCCGCCGACCTCCTCGCGTCGGTCGATGCCTCGGCGGAGGAGCTCGTCGACGCGCAGGGGCTCGCGGACGTCCTCCGCGCGACGCTCGCGGACCTGCCCGAGAACCAGCGCGTCGCATTCGAGCTGGTCAAGCAGGAGGGGCTCAGCCTCGGCGAGGCGGCGGCCGTCCTCGGCACCACGGTGGCGGCCGTCAAGCTGCGCGCTCATCGCGCCTACGAGGCCCTGCGCGCCGCAATCGCCCGGAGGCCCTCGTGACGAGAGACCGCGAAAACGCGCGCCGGCTCCAGGCCACGATCGAGGACGCGATCAAGATCGCCCCTGCCCCGTCGCGGGCGCAGGTCTCGCGCACGCGATCCCGCCTCCTCGCGGCGGGTCTCGTCGCGAGCGTCGTCGCGGTCGGCCTGACGGGCGGAGTGCACTTGAACGGCCGCCCCACGACGCTCGTGTACGGCACGTTGCTCGGGTGGGCGGCGATCGCCATGGCGGGCGCGTGGCTCGCGATCGGGAGGCGAGGCGCGATGCTCGGGCCGCCCACGCGCCTGCTCGTCGCCTGCGCGGCGGCGATGGGACCGGTGCTCCTCGCGTGGTACGCTCTCCTCGAGCACCTTCTCGGGGCGGCGGGCGAGGCGGCCGTCCCGGTGTCCATGCATGTTACATGCTTCGCGATCACCCTCGCGTACGCGGCGGGCCCGCTCGCTGCGGTCGGCGCCACGTACCGCGCCATCGATCCGGTGCATCCTCGGGCGACGGGCGCGCTCCTGTTTGCGGCCATCGGCGCCCTGGGGGGGGCGCTCATCGTGCTCCACTGCTGGGTCGGCGAGCTGGCGCACGTCGCGCTCGGCCACGTCCTGCCGCTCGTGGGGCTCGCCGCGGCGGGGGCGCTCGTCGGCGACCGGCTGTTCGGCACGACGTCCCTTCCAGGCCGCGGGAGACTCGGGTAGCCTCAGGGCGTGCAGCGCATTCTCCCCCTCGCGCTCGCCGCAGCCGCTTGCGGCGGCGTGGAGCTCGTCAACCAGGAGAAGCCCTCCAACGTGGGCGGTCCGCAGGTCGTGCAGCACGCCCATGCACACGAGAACGAGCGCCTCGCCGAGCTGCCCGACAACGACTCCGCCGTCGAGCCCGACCACCCGATGGTCGGGACGCGCGAGGAGCGCGCCCTCGTCCACGTCCACACGCCAGAGGCCGTCTGCTCCGGCGTCGTCATCGGTCCTCGGCTCGTCGCCACGGCCCACCAGTGCGTCAAGAAGGCGCGCAACGCCGTCGTCGTCCCCGCCGACCAGGAAGTGAGGGTCGAGCTCGCCTCGAGCACGCTCACGTGGACGCAGCGCAAGGTCGCGATCGTCGTCGCGCCGAACTGCTCCTGGAAACACCTCGACGTGGCGGTCCTCGTGCTCGCGGAGCCTGCGGAGTGGGTCGAGCCGCCGAAGGTCGCGATGGCACCGGGCATCGGCGGGAGCATCTCCGCCCTCGGCTTCGGAAAGTGCGCGGGCGAGCCCATCCGGGCGAAGGGCCGTCCGGGCTCGGTGGTCGCGATCGAGTCGGAGGCGATCACCATCGACGTGCCGCTGTGCAAGGGCGACGTCGGCGGACCGATCGTCGACGGCAACGGCGGCGCGCTCGTGGGGCTCATCTCGCACCGCGACGATCCCGAGGGCTCGCCGCGCAGGACGACCACGGCGTTTCGCCTCGACACGACCCACGCGCGGAGCCTGCTGCAGATCGCGACCGACGTCGCCAAGGGCCTGGACCCTGCGAAGGTCGGCCCGATCGGGTGCGACTGACCGCCCCTATCGCGAGCGCAGCCGCACCCGGCGGCGCTCCTCGCCCGCCGCCTGGGAGGCGCGCGTCTCGTCCGTATCGAGCGCGAGCGGCGCGACCGGCGTCGGGATCCCCGCCTCGTCGATCGCGACGAACGTGAGCTTGGCCGCGACGCACGGCCACCGGCGTCCGCTCCGGCTGTCCTCCCCGGTGACGACGATCTCGATCTCCATCGAGGTGCGGAACGTCGCCGTCACCTGCGCGACGAGGTGGACGACCTCACCCACCTTGACCGGGCGGTCGAACTTGAGATCGTCCACGAACGCCGTCACCGCGACGCGCCCGCTGTGCCGCTGCGCGGCGATCGCGCCGCAGAGGTCGACCCACGCCATGATCTGCCCGCCGAACACGTTGCCGAGCGCGTTCGAGTGCTGCGGGAGCACATACTCGGTCATCTCCGTCCGCGACGCCGCCTGCGGACGCGCCGTCAGGGGATCGCGCGCACGTCCAGGTTCCATGGGCCCTCGTCCTTGTTGAAGCCGTCGACCTGCAGGAAGTAGGTCCCCGCGCCGAGCGAGAGGTCCAGGAAGCTGCGCGGCCCGGAGGTCCCCGCGTAGCACGCGTCGGGGACCTCGGCCCCTGGGCATGCGAGGCCGCTCCGCACGTCCAGCACCGTGGAGTAGGTCGAACCGTCCATGTTGAGCACGACGCGCCGAGGCTGCGTCAGGACGAGCTTCAGGATCTGATCCTTGGCGCCCCCGGCCGGGAGACCCGCCACGTCGCACCCCGCGCTGAACGTCGGCGTAGCGGTCCGCGTGTCGCCCGTGAAGAAGCCGCCGGCGCCCGGGATCGTGAGCACGGACGCGCAGTCGTCCGCTCCGGAGACGACGGTGGGCGGGACGGTGGGCCGCACGAGGACGTCGAGGCGCGCGGTCTTGCCGTACTCCTCGGCGACCACCACGCGGTAGGTGCCCGCCGGCACGTTGCGCCGCGAGATGCGCACGGGGGTGGCCCCGGCGGCGCACACCAGCGTGTCCGCGGCCGTGCAGGCGGTCCCGCCGAAGGCGACCGCCCCTTGATCGCCGGGCGGAAAGCGACCGATGACCATGACGTCGCTCGGCTGCGCGAGGACGAGCTCGTACGCCGCGTTGGGCGCTCCGGGGAGGCAGCCGTTCTGGATCGCGTCCTCCTGGCCGGAGAGATCGACCGACAGCGGCGCGTTGACGACGGCCGGAGGCGGCGCCGCACAGGTCTGGTTCGCCGGCGCGACGGTCGGAGGGTAGGTCTTCACGAGCAGGTTCGCGTCGATCGGCGAGGTCGCCGAGACCGCGACCGTGTACGTTCCCGCCGGGAGGCTCCGCGCGAAGAGCGGAGGCGCGTTCCCCACGCGGCACCGGGTCTCGGTCGTCGCGCACGGCGAGCCGCGCAGGCTCACGACGGCCGCCCCCGTCCCCGAGACCGTCTGCGCGAAGACGCGCACGTCCTTCGGCGCCGCGAGCGTGAACGCGTAGGTGAGGTCGCCCGTCGCGCTCTTCGTGCAGCCCGTGGCGAGATCCCTCGCCGCGTCGACGATCGAGACCGGCACCACCGTGTCCGTCGGGATCGCCGCGGGCGAAGCGCAGGACTCGTTCGTCGGCCGGGTGGTCGCGGGCTGGAAGTCGATGCGCAGATCGACGGTCGCCTCGTCCTGCGTGGAAACGAGGAGGAAATACGTCCCCGGCGCGAGCGATCGGCCGAGGAGCCGCGTCTCCACGCCCTTCTTCACCACCTGGCAGCCCACGTCCGTGGCCGCCACGCCGCACGTCGTCTCGAGGGCGACAGCGATCTCCGTGGTCGCGGACGACGCACGGATGGCGACGTCCCTCGGCCCTCCCGCCGGGATCGTGATGGCCACGACGACGTCGGTCGAGGCGGCCGGGGTCGTCACCGAGCAGGACGCCGTGTGGTCCTTCTTGGCCGCGACCGTCGACACCACGTACGCCCCCGGCGCGGTCACCGCGATGGCGGCCGCGCAGGTGTCGCCCACCGGGACGCCGCAGGGCGTCTCGTCCACGCGGCCGTCGCAGTTGTCGTCCTTGCCGTTTCCGCAGATCTCGCCGCGCTTGCTCGACACCGTGGGATCGTCGTCGTCGCAGTCCCGCTTGGACACGCAGTGGTCCGTGGGATCGCCGTCGCCGTCGGCGTCCCGCGGGAGGTGCTCGCACGATCGCGTCGCCTCGACGCACCGGTCCACCGTGCAGGCGTCGCCATCCTGGCACGTGACGGCTGGCCCGGGCTGGCACCCGAGGCGCGGCGCGCAGATCTCCTTGCCGTTGCAGTGGTTCCCGTCCTGACACTGGGCGTCATCCGGGCTGAACCTGCAACGCGAGATCCCCTTGTCGCAGCGATCGAAGGTACAGAGGATGCCGTCCTGACACTGGGCGTCGTCGAGGCACGGACCGCCGAGCGTGGGATCCACCGTCTCGGCGTCGCCGGCCTCGCACGCGTCGCACGGACGGGCATCGGCGACGCCTGAGTCGTAGGGGCGCACGAAGAGGTCGCGCGCCGGATCCCCACACGCGGCGAACGCAGCGCCGAAGGATCCAAGGGTGACGAGCACCAGCGCGTGAACCCGGCGGCTCCTCATGCGAACCGATCGTAGCACCGCTCACACCACGAGCGTCTCGGTGTGCTCGCCGAACACCCCGCGGAGGACCCCGGAGATCTCGCCGACGGTGGCCCCCTTCTTCACCGCGTCGAGGACGAGCGGGAGCAGGTTGTCGCGGCCCCGCGCGGCCGCCTCGATGGCCGCGAGCGCGGCCGCCCACGGGCCCGCATCACGGCGACACTTGAACGCGACGAGACGCGCGATCTGCTCCTCCTCCACCCTTGGATCGATGCGTGTCACCGGGACGGGCGCGGCGTCCTGCACGTAGGCGTTCTGACCCACCACGACGCGCGACTTCCGCTCGATCTCGAGCTGGTACGCGTACGCGCTGTTCTGGATCTCCCGCTGCGGGTAACCCTGCTCGATGGCCACGGCCATCCCGCCCATCTCGTCGATACGTGCAATATACATCATCGCCGCAGCCTCGATGCGCGACGTGAGCGCCTCGATCGCGTACGCGCCGCCGAGGGCGTCCACGAAGTCGGCCACGCCGGACTCGTTCGCCACGATCTGCTGCGTCCGCAGCGCGATCGTCGCCGCCTCGCTCGTCGGGAGGCCGAGCGCCTCGTCGTAGCTGTTCGTGTGGAGCGACTGGCAGCCACCCAGCACCGCGGCGAGCGCCTGGATCGTCACGCGCGCCACGTTGTTGAGCGGCTGCTGGGCGGTGAGCGTCATCCCCGCGGTCTGGCAGTGAAAGCGCAGAGCCCTCGCGCGGTCGGTCCGCGCGCCGAAGCGGCGCTGCATGATCTCGCTCCACATGCGCCTGGCCGCCCGGAACTTGGCGACCTCCTCGAGCAGGTTGTTGTGCACGTTGAAGAAGAACGACAGCTGAGCGCCGAAACGATCCACGTCGAGCCCCGCGTCGAGCGCGGCCTGAACGTAGGCCATCCCGTCCGCGAGCGTGAACGCGACCTCCTGCGCCGCGTCCGCGCCCGCCTCGCGGATGTGGTACCCGCTGATCGAGATCGTGTTCCAGCGCGGGACCTCGCGGCCGCAGAACGCGAACGTGTCCGTGATGAGCCGGATCGACGGGCCGGGGGGGAAGATGTACGTGCCCCGCGCCATGTACTCCTTGAGGATGTCGTTCTGGATGGTGCCGCGCAGGGCGTCGCGGGGCACGCCCCCCTCCTCGGCGACGGCGATGTAGAGGCCGAGCAGGATGGCCGCGGTCGCGTTGATGGTCATCGAGGTCGACACGCGATCGAGGGGGATCCCCGAGAGCAGGACGCGCATATCCTCGATCGAGTCGATCGCGACCCCGACCTTGCCGACCTCGCCCCGCGCGCGAGGATCGTCCGAGTCCCGCCCCATCTGGGTCGGCAGATCGAACGCCACGCTCAGGCCCGTCTGACCCTGCTCGAGCAGGTAGCGGTACCGCTCGTTGGACTCGCGCGCCGTGCCGAAACCCGCGTACTGCCGCATCGTCCACAGGCGGCCGCGGTACATGTTCGGCTGGATGCCGCGCGTGAACGGCGGCCTCCCCGGGACCCCAAGGTCGCGGACCGCGTCGAAGCCCTCGAGATCGTCGGGCCCGTAGAGGGGCGCGGCGTCGCCCTGCCCCGCGAGGAGGCCAGCGCGCGGCCGAGGGGGTTCCTTCGCTTCGAGGGGGACGAGCGTCTCCTTCTGCCAGGCCTCGCGGAGCGTCCTGTACCCGGACATGCCCGACAACCTAGCAGCAGATCAGCGCCGCGCGCGCAGGATCCTGCCGAGCGCCTCGCCCGCCACGCGCGCGAGCTCCTCGAGGCGCCGCGTTGCGATCATCGTGTCCCCGAGCTCGTCCGCGAGGATCACCAGCGTGGGCTTCCCCGCGACCCTCACGGCACACGCCGCGACATCCCGCGAAGCGGTGCGCATCACCCGCAAGATCGGCGCGTGCGCCTCGTCATGGCGGAGCGCCCCGAGGTACAGCCCCTCGTTGGCCGCGATCGAGAGCACGCTCGGCAAGGCCAGCGGAACGAGGAGGGACTGGAGCTGCGCCCGCTCGCCGAAGTCGGGCGTGCACGACCACCCCACGAAGCCGCCGCGCTTGACGACGAAGATCGCCACGCGACCGGCCACGGCCCGCGCGCCGGTGAGCAGGAGCTCGAGCACCTGATCACGATCGAACGCGGCCTTCATCGCCGCAACGACGGCGCTCGTGTCGGGGACGAACTGCGGCGTCCCGGAAGGCGATCGGAAAGACGCGACGGGCGGCGGGCCCGGGATCAGCGACGTCAGGGGATCGATCTTCGTCGTCACGGCCTCGGCCACCTCGTCGGTGGCGCGTGCCGCCGGCGCCGGCGCCTCGACGGCGACCGGGGCAGCCGCCAGCATGTACGCGCGCGTGATGCGGTCTCCGTGCGTGGACGCGTCGTCCGCGTCCGGCAGGTCGAACGCCGGCGGGCGCTGCGTCCCACCTGGCGCGGGCGCGTACGTGCGGCGTGTGAGGGGGATGGGGATCTCCGATCCGAGGCCATGTGCCGGCTCGCTCGCGCGCGCGACCCGCACCGCGGGCGTCCCCCAGGGAGGCGTGTCACCGGGTGGCCTCGAGCTCCCCGGGCGCGCCGCCACCGAGGCGCGCATGACGAGCTCGTGCTCGTACGAGTTGCGCGCCGCGCGCGCCTCCTCTGCCAGGCGATCCAGAGCGTCCTGCATCGCCGCGAGGGGTGCGCGCAGCGGCCGGACCGGCGCGGCGAGGTGGAAGCGGACCTCCTCCTGCGCGTGACGGTCGCGGACGTCGGCCATCGCGACGTCCACTGTGCCCGTGACGGGATCGAGCCGCACCGGCACGAGGAGGAGGCGCGCGCACAGGCGCGCCGGCAAACGCCGCACGAGCTCCGGCATCGGGGACACGCTCTTCGCCACCGCCGCGTCCGTGCGTCCGAGGAATCTGTCGAGCGCGGCGGGCTCGAGCGCGCCCGTGGACAGGAGCGCGCGGACGAGGTGCACGTCGTGGGTGACGGCCGCGAAGAGCGCCGCCGATAGCGCGGAGGTGGAGACGACCTCGCTGGCGAGGAGCGCACGGCCGAGCTCGTAGCTCACCCTCGTGACGCTATCACGGTTTCCTGAAGTGAAACACCACCTCGCTCCTGCGGACGAGACCGAGCTGATCGCGCGCGATGCGCTCGACGGCGCGCGGATCCTCGCGCAGACGCTTGACCTCGACGCGGAGCTCGCCGATCTCGCGCTTCGCCTGGGCGTTCTCCTTCTGCACGCCCGCGAGCTCCTGTTCGAGCGCGCGCATGCGCGCGAGGCCCTCCGGGCGGAGGATCATGACCGGGACGCTCACGAGGGCGACGGCGAGGATGGCCATGGGCAGGCCTCGCTCGACGAAATCGGCCAGCATGGCTAGACCGTAGGCGACCCTGGCCGGGGCCGCCAACAAACCGCGCTTCCCAGCCGACACCGTTCGCCCTTACATGAGCACTTGCATGAGCACGCCGACGTTCGAAGCGACCATCGGACTCGAGGTCCACGCGCAGCTCCTGACGCGGACGAAGCTGTTCTGCGGCTGCGAAGCGACGTTCGGCGCGCCGCCCAACACCCACGTCTGCCCCGTGTGCCTGGGCCTCCCCGGGGCGCTGCCGGTCCTCAATCGCGAGGCCGTCCGCATGGGCGTCCGCGCGGCGCGCGCCCTCGGCCTCACGATCCTGCCGCGCAGCATCTTCGCGCGGAAGAACTACTTCTACCCGGACCTGCCGAAGGGGTACCAGATCACCCAGTACGACCGCCCCTTCAGCGAGGACGGCGCCCTCGAGATCGCCGTGCCGGGCGCCGGGCCGAAGATCGCGCGGATCCAGCGGATCCACCTGGAGGAGGACGCGGGCAAGAGCCTCCACGAGCCCGGCCGCGCGCGCGTCGACCTCAACCGCGCGGGCGTCCCGCTGATCGAGATCGTGGGGCACCCGGACCTCTCGAGCGGCGAGGAGGCGGCGATCTACCTCCGCGCGCTGCGCGACGTCCTCGTCTGCGTCGGCGTGAACGACGGCAACCTGGAGGAGGGATCCTTCCGCTGCGACGCGAACGTCTCGATCCGCCCGGTGGGGCGGGCGGACCTCGGCGCGCGCGTCGAGCTCAAGAACCTCAACTCGTTCCGCTTCGTCGAGCGCGCGATCGGGAGCGAGATCGCGCGCCAGCGCGCCGTCCTCGAGACCGGCGGGACGATCGCGCAGGAGACGCGCGGCTGGGACGAAGCCACCGGCACGACCTTCGCGATGCGATCGAAGGAGGAGGCGCACGACTCCCGGTACTTCCCGGATCCGGACCTCCCTCCCCTCGACATCGACCTCGCCCTCGTTCGAGAGATCGACCGTGCCCTCCCCGAGCTCCCCGCGGCGAAGCGTGCACGCTACATGGACTCCCTGGGCCTCCCGCGGCAGGCCGCCGAGGTGCTCACATCCCACCCGCGGCTATCGGCGTTCTACGAGGACGCCCTCGCGGCCGGCGCCGATCCGGTGAAGGCGGCGAACTTCGTCGGATCGGAGGTCCTGCGCGAGGCGCGCGCGCACGGCCTCGCGATGGACCTCCCCGTCCGCGCCCGGCACGTGGCACGGCTCCTCACCCTCGTCGAGGAGGGCACGATCAGCGGCAAGCAGGCCAAGGCCGTCTTCGCGCGGATGTGCGGGACCGGGAAGACGCCGGACGACGTCGTCGCCGAGCTCGGGCTCAGCCAGATCCTCGATCCGGACGAGATCCGGCGCCTGTGCGTCGCCGTCGTCGCCGCCAACGAGAAGAGCGCCATCGCCTGGCGCGCCGGCAAGAAGGCGTTGCTCGGCTTCTTCGTCGGCCAGGTGATGAAGGCCTCGTCCGGCCGAGCGAACCCCGCGCTCGTGAACGAGATACTCGTGCAGGTGCTGTCCACCGTCGCGGAGGAGCCCTGAAGCGCGACGCCCGGATCCTCATCGTCGACGACAACGTCGATCTGACCAGCACCCTCGAGGGCGTGCTCCGGACGCCCTCATCCGGGCCGCTCGCGGAGGGGCTCCGCGTGATGGTCGCCGGCGACGGGAACGAGGCGCGCCGCGTGGCCGAGGAGGAGGGCTTCGACGTGGCGATCGTCGACGTGAAGCTTCCCGACGTGAGCGGCGTCGACCTCATCGAGCCCCTCCGCGAGCGCGCGCGGTTCTCCGAGGTGGTGCTCATCACGGGCTTCGCGAGCGTCGACGCGGCCATCGCGGCGCTCCGCTCCGGCGCGTTCGCCTTCGTGCTCAAGTCGTTCCGACCGGAGGAGCTGATCAGCACCGTGGAGCAGGCGCTCACCAAGGTGCGGCTAAAACGCGAGCGCGACGAGCTGGAGCGGCGCTACCGCGACCTGGTCGACGTCACCGACGTGCTGGTCGTCGCGCTCGATCCCGAGAACCGTGTCGTCCTCGTCAACCGCAAGGCCCTCGACATGGCGCGCGCGACCGAGGACGTCGTGCTCGGGCGGCCGTTCGTGCGCTTGCTCCCGGAGGGCGATCGAACCAAGATCGAGGCCGCGCTGGCGGGCGTGCGCTCGCAGCGCAAGGAGCGCGATCTCGCCATCGTCGTCAAGGAGGTGGAGACGGGCATGTCCGACATCCGGCGCCGCGTGCGCTGGCATCTCTCGCCATCGAGGGAGTCGGGCGGCCTCCTGTACGGCGTTGGCATCGACGTCACCGAGCGCCACGCCCTCGAGAGGCGGGCCGCGGACGCCGAGGCCATCAGCGCGATGAGCACGCTCGCGCTGAACCTGGCGCACGAGATCCGGAACCCCCTGAACGCCGCGCTCCTCCAGCTCCGCCTCCTCGGGCGGGACGTCGACAAGCTGGACTGCGACGCGGCCCACAAGGACGCGCTCAAGCAACGCGGCACGATCGTGGGAGACGAGATCGGCCGCCTCGAGCGGCTCCTCACCGAGTTCCTCGAGCTCGCGCGCCCTCGCGGCATCGCGCGCCAGCCCGTTCACGTCGGCCGCCTCGTCGCGGATGTACTCGAGCTCCACGCCATCCCGGCGCAGACGCATCGTGTCACGCTGCGCACGGAGATCGCGCACGACGGATGCGTGGCCATCGGCGACGTCGAGAAGCTGAAGCAGGTCGTCGTGAACCTGGTCGTGAACGCGCTCGAGGCGATGAAGGAGGGTGGCGAGCTCGTGGCGCGCGTGCAGCCGATCGCCGACGCCGTGGTCGTCTCGGTCGAGGACACGGGGCCCGGTGTCTCTCCCGAGCACCTCGAGAGCATCTTCGATCCGTTCTTCACGACGAAGCCTGCGGGCACCGGCCTCGGCCTCTCCATCGTTCGCAAGATCGTCGACCAGCACGGCGGCGACGTCCGCATCGACTCCGAGCCGGGCCACGGCACGCGTGTCCACGTGCGGATCCCCGCAGGTAGGTGAATGTAGGCTTGACGCGTCCCTCTCGATGGTCCGCGTTGCGCGGGGTTCGGGGCGTCGTTAGGCTCTACGGCGCGATCGACGCACCGCCCAATCCGTAGAGAGGACGAGGAACCCAAGACGATGGCGCAGCCCCCGCAGCTCGATTTCGACGCGTTCGTGGCACGGAGGAAGGGGGAGCGTGTCGCGAACCTCGACGTCGGGCGGGAGTACACGTACGTCCTCGACAAGCAGACGCGCGCAGCGTTCGCCAACGCGAGGCCCGTCGAGATGGCCGTGTCGAGCGCGGTGCGTGTCTTCAAGGAAGTCGAGCGCGGCCGGCTCCTCGGCTCGGCCGTGAAGGTCGGGGATCGGCAGTTCCCCCGCATCCAGGCGATCGCGAAGAAGGCCGCAGGCGTCCTCGACATCCCCACGCCCACCGTCTACATCGTGAACTCGCCCGTCCTGAACGCCGCGACGTACGGCACGGAGGACGAGTCCTTCATCATGGTGCACTCGGCGCTCGTCGATCACTACTCGGACGAGGAGCTGCTCACGGTCATCGGGCACGAGTGCGGCCACATCCACAACTCGCACGTTGTCTACCTGACCACCCTCTACCTGCTCACCCAGGCCGGCGGTCTCATGCTGTCGCGGGTGCTCGGCCCGCTCACGCAGATCGCCCTTGAGCCCATCATCATGGCCCTCCGCGCGTGGTCGCGTCGCGCCGAGATCACCTGCGATCGCGCGGGGATGCTCTGCTCGGGGGACACCGTCATCTCGCAGCGCGCCCTCACGAAGCTGGTCCTCGGGTCCCACAAGCTGTACGACGAGTTCAACTTGGACGCCTTCCTCGAGCAGTACGAGGAAGGGAAGGACGGCATCGGCCGTTGGATGGAGGCGTTCGCCACCCACCCGTACCTGCCCAAGCGCGTGCTCGCGATGCGCGTCTTCCAGGAGAGCGCCGTCTACCGAAGGTCGGCCAGGCTCGGCGACGGCGGCCTCGAGATGAAGGAGGTCGACGATCGCGTGAAGGCCATCCTGAAGGACAACGCGTGACCGTTCGAGGGCGCTGAGAGGCCCCTCGAGCCGCCCCCCGGTTCGAGGGGGCCGAGAGGCCCCTCGAGCTCCCCAACACACACGGCAGACGAATCACAAGGAAGAGAAGGTTCAGGGGAATGATGCTCGACGCATTTCGTGAGCGGAAGCTCGACGTGACTGTGGCCATCTCGGAGCTCTCGCTCGTCGCCGACGGCGTGGGGGCGCGGACGCTGAAGGAGCGGGTCGACAGGGAGCTCGTGAAGAAGCTCGAGGAGGATCGCTTCCACCTCGTCGTCGTGGGTGAGTTCAACCACGGCAAGACGTCGTTCGTGAACGCGCTTCTCGGCGAGACGGTCCTCGCGGTAGGCGTCACGCCCACGACCGCCGCGATCCATCACCTGAAGCACGCCGAGTCCCCCGAGGCCGCGGTGGTCTACCAGTCGGGCCGACGTGAGGTCATCCCCTTCGAGGGGGCGCGGAGGTTCGCCGTCGGCGGCGGCGAGAGCGCCGACGACGTGGACTACCTCGAGGTGGGCTACCCCGCGCCGCTGCTCCGCGAGCGGATCCTCCTCGTCGACACCCCAGGCGTGAACGACCTGTCGCTCTCGCGCGCGGACATCACCTACAGCTACATCCCCCGCGCCGACGCGGTGCTCTTCCTCCTCGACGCGGGGCAGATCCTCAAGGAGTCCGAGCGAATCTTCCTGCAGGAGAAGCTCCTCAAGGCGTCGCGTGACAAGATCGTGTTCGTCATCACGAAGTGGGACATCCTCGACGAGAACGAGCGCAAGGAGGCCCTGGAGTACGCGCGCGCACAGCTCGCGACCCTCGTGAAGGACCCGGTCGTCTTCCCGATCAGCGCCGAGACGGCCCTCGCCGGTCGCGGCGCCGAGAGCGGCATGCCGGAGCTCCTCGATCACCTCACGCGCTTCCTCGCGGAGGAGCGTGGCCGCATCCTCCTCGACAACGCGCTCGGCGAGGCGCTCAACGTACACGCCATGTTGCAGAAGGGGATCGACGCGCGCCGACGATCGCTCGCCATGAAGGGCGAGGAGCTGGACCGCCGCATCAAGATGCTCGAGCAGGACCTCGCGGGCCAGGCGGGCACGATCGAGCAGCGCCGCATCAAGATCAAGGAGGAGGTCAGCGCCATCAAGATGCTCGCGAAGAAGGACCTCGAGCGCTTCGTTGACGAGACGGTGCGCCAGCTCCCCACGATCATCGAGAACGCCAAGAAGGACGAGCTCAACAAGCACCTCCCGGCCTTCCTGGAGGACACCTTCAAGACCTGGGTCGAGGCCGAGACGAAGGACATCGCCGCCAAGCTCGAGGAGCTCGCCGAGACGACGGTGGCCCTCGTCCGGGAGGACGCGCACGAGAGCACCAAGCGCATCGCCGAGCTCATGGGGATGGACCAGAAGCGCCTCGACGTGCACGTGGACAGCCTCAAGTACGACATGGGCGTCGCGGGCGTATTCGCAGTTGGGCTCGGCGCACTCCTCGTGAACGTCTTCGTGGGGCTGGCCATCATGGCGGCGGCGCCCGTCCTGGCGATCGTCTTCAAGGACCGCCTCGACGCCGAGTACAAGAAGAGGGCGAAGGAGCTGGCTCCCGACCTGGTCCGCCAGGCCGCCGACAAGATGGCGCCTCGCTTCGAGGAGATGATCGACGAGTTCGCGACCAAGCTCGACGCGTGGGTCGTGAGTGCGGGCACCGAGCTCCACCGCGAGGTCCTCGAGGTCCTGAACGCGACGAAGGCCGCGCGCGAGGCCGGCGGTCGCACCGACGAGCAGATGAAGGAGGACCTCGACGTCCAGGCGGGCCGCCTCGACGCGTCGAAGACCAAGCTCGACGACCTCCGCGCCGCCCTCTGGGCCCCCAAGGACAAGGTGCGCGTCGCCTAGCTAGGGCCGCCCGCGGGCCTCTGGCCCACGGGATCCGGCCTCGTGAATCGTCGTCCCCCTTCGAGCCAGGTCACCGTGTGGTGGTGGCCCCGCCCGTGAAGGGAAGCACCGTCTTCAGATCGTCGTCGGTGAAGCGAAGCTGGAGGCCGAGGAAGTAGTCGCGTCGGTTCGTCAGGAAGACGTGATCCACGCCGCCGAGGAGCCAGAGGCGCTTGATGAACTCGTACCCGATGTACACGCGGTACCTGGGGCGAATCTCCTCCCCGAAGCCGAAGAAGTCGCTGATGATCTCGAAGCGGTTGGAGAGCAGGTGGAGGTCGAGGCCGACCCCGCCCGTCGACTCCTTGATGCCGAAGCGCCCGGTCACCGGGCCGAGGCGCCGCGCGAACTGCAGCGAGAACCGGAAGGCGTCCGTCGTGGTGGTCGTCACGGTGCGGTAGTGGGCGGGATCGTTCGGGTTGGTGGTGTCGACGTCGGTCTGCGTGAAAGTCGTCTTCCCGCGCGGGTCGTTGATGAGCTCGATGAGGTAATACTTGTCCTCCCGAGGCTGGAGCCTGAGCTCCACGTAGCTCTTGATGGTGTTCGCCAGGAAGTTGTAGTCGCTGCGGAGGCCCATGACCGTCTGAAGGCGCTGGAGGCGATCGACGTAGTCCCCTACCCCCTCCGCCACGCCCTGGACCTCGTTGACCAGCGCGTCGTCCTTGGACAGCTTGCCGAGGCTGCCCTCGCCCCGCTCGATGCGGCCCGCGATGACGTCGGTCTTCTCGAGCGTGGACTCCAGGCTCTTCGACGCGCGATCGAGGCGCTCTATCGTGGCCCGAAGCTCACCTGTCTGGCCACTCGCCCCGCCCTTCGCCATGAGGGCGCGGACGTCCTCGGTGATGATCCGGACGTTCTCGAGGATCTTCGCGATCTCGGGCTGACCACGCGTGGTGATCGCGTCGATGCTGGTGAGGGTCTCCTTCACGGCCGCGCGGTTCTCACGCACGGTGAGGTTGATGGCCTCGGTGGCCTCGGTCAGGTTCTGCAGGATCGTCTTCATCTGCTCGCGGCCCTGATCGGAGCCGATGGTGGCCGCGAGCTGAGCGGCCACCTTCTCGACGAGATCCGCGATGCGCCCCATCTGATCCTTCAGGTTGTCGAAGGTGCGCCCCTCCGGGATGACGTCGATCTCGTCGCCGTCCTTCTTGCGCGGCTCGCCGACGCCCGGCGTGAGGACGATGATGTTCTCGCCGAGCAGCGAGGCGCTCTTCACGCCGAGCCGGGCGCTCTGGTTGAGCGCCACGTCGCCCGCGACGCGAACGTCGACGCGCGCTCTGCCCTGCTCGAGCGAGATCTTCTGAATCGAACCGACCGGGATGCCCGCCATGGTGACGCGGGAGTGCGGCGCCAGGCCGGTCGCGTCGACCAGGTACGCGTGCACGACGTACCCGGACCCGCCCCCCACCTCCTTGCTCACGGTCCGGTAGACGAAGTAGCTGGCACCGCTCATGGCGATGACGAACGCCCCTACCTTGGCTGCCTGGGTGAGCTTGGCCATCCGTTCAGCACGAGAGAGGTATCAGGAAATCGCTTCCGCAAGCGACGATTTCTGGTGGGTGCGCGGGCCACGCGACGCGCGTTCGAGGGGGCCCTCACGGCTCGCGAGCGAGGACGTCAGCAGAGCTTGTTCGGATGCTTGCCTTCGAAATGGTGGATGATCACGTTCCCGATCGCCTCGATGGACGCGCCGGCGATCGCCGCCTTGATGACCCATCCGACGACCGGCACGAGGCCCGCAGCTTCGCGGGCCACCGTGCGCAGGCCGACGCTCGCGAGCTCGAGGCCGCTGGCGATCATGAGCGTCTCCGGGTGGGTCGGCGCGTCGTCGTACGTCCGACCGATCCAGTAGATGAGGTGCGTCTCCAGCGCCGTCAGGCCGGGACTCGTCGCCATCGGGATGGGGATCGCCGCGAACGCCGTCCCCGCGATGGCGTACTTGTGCACGAGCGCGCGCGCCCGATCGCGACAGTACACCTTGGGCTTCTCGAGGGGTGCCGCCGCAGCCTTCGGCGGCGCGACCTCCGCGACCGGATTAGCCTCGGCACGGGCGGCGTCGGGGGGCGTTGGCTCCGTCGGAGTTGCGGGCGCATCCGGAGCGCGGGCGTCGTCGTTGGCCACGGTTCCATCCTAGGGATGGGCGGCGCCGCCGTCCAGATCGGGCGCGTCCGCGATGAGCTCGTCGTCCTCCGCAGGCACCGCGCCGTCAGGCTCGACGGCGCCGGGGAGCAGGATGGCGTCGAGCCGGCGGTCGAGCCCCTCGCGGGCGCCGTCGAAGGCAGCCCGTTCGCGGGCGGGAAGCGAGACCACGCCGTCGAGCTTCATCGCGAGCGGGTCGATGAACGCTTCGCCGCGCTTCACTGCGAAGTGGAGGTGCGGGCCGGTCACCCTGCCGGTCTGGCCCACGTACCCGACCAGCTGCTTCGCCTCCACGTGCTGGCCCGCGTGGAGGCCCGGGGCGAAGCGCGAGAGGTGGCAATAGGCGGTCGTGAGGCCTTTGTCGTGGTCGATCTGGACCATGTTGCCGCAGGGACCGCCGTCGCCCACGCTCTTCACGACACCGGGCGCGGTCGCGTACACGGGTGTCCCGGACGCCGCGCCGAAGTCCACGCCGTTGTGGGGCATGACGACGTGGAGGACGGGGTGTAGCCGCTGCGGATTGAAGCGCGAGGTGACCCGCGCGGAGGGCACGGGGGAGCGCCACTGGCCCCGGTAGGGACGCTGTCCACGCGCGTCGTAGTGGCCGGCGTGGCGATCTCGGTGGCCCTCCTTGCGCGGGCCGTGCGCGCGCTCGTGGTGGTAGACCCGCAAGCTCGACCCGCGCGGGGGCGTGTACTCGAGCGCGGAGATGCGTGGAAAATACACGGTGTCGGCCTCGATCCGCTCCTCGTCGGCCAGGACGCGCAGCCGCGCCCCGCGCCGGACCGAGCCCAGGTCGACGTGCCCGTCGAGCGCCTCGTCGAGCGCACGGAGGAGGTCCGGGGCCAGCCGCGCGTCCTCCACGGCGCCGGCGAGGTCCTCCTTCACGGCGAGGCCCACCTCCACGGTGCGGCGCTCGATGTGCAACTCCAGCTTCTTGCCGACGAGCCGGCCTTCCTCGGTGCGGGCCTGGAAGATCTCGTCCGGCGAGACGATGTGCTCGAAGGCGACCACGCGACCGCCAGCTTTCTCCTTCGCGAGGGCGAAGGTGGCGTGCGCGGGGTGCTCGAACCGCACGATGCCGTCGAACGCCTTCGCGACGCGGAGCGCCTCTGCGCGCGTCACGTGGGCGTGCGCGAGGGCATTGACGAGCGACCGGCGCCCGAACGCCCCCTCCACGACGACGACGTTCGGGTCATCCTTCATGTCAGCCACGCGCCATGCGCGCACGAAGGGCGCTGCCGCGATCGCGAGGCGCGCGCCCCCGTCCTCGAGCGCCTCCTGGCCGCCGGCGCGTGCCGCAGGCTCGGCGGACGGCGAGGCGACGGCCTGCGCACCACGTTCCCGCTGCGCGCCGAGCGCCGCCAGGAGGTAGAGAAGCCCGACCAGCACCGGAAGGAACAGCGGACCGTCTGCACGCCGCCCCGTCTGGGCGGGAGGTGTGTCCACGAGGTCCGTCACAGCACAGGCCGAATACACGCGACGGGCTGCGCGCGCAACCGGCCGCCCCCGGGGTGGCGCCAGGAGGCGTCGGCGGTTCCCGTTGCTCGCCGACCCCGTCGGCACGTATCCTTACGCGACCCGCGGCGGGAGAGACCATGAACGAAAACGTGAAACAGCTCCTCATCCTGGGCCGCGAGCACTACGCAAGACGCGAGTTCGAGAAGGCCGAGCAACTCCTCCGTCACGTGCTCGAGGAGGAGGACCGCTACGCCGACGTGCACGACATGCTCGGCGTGATCGCCCACGGCCGGGGCAACCTGGTGGCCGCGGAGCACCACTTCGAGCGCGCCCTCGCCATCAACCCCTCCTACACGGAGGCGGCCCTGAACCTCGCCGTCACCTGCAACGACCGAGGGAAATACGAGAAGGCGCGCGAGGTCTACTCCCGCATCCGCGCGGGGAGCGCGTCGCCCCAGGCGCTCGATCCGTTCGCGCGCGGCAAGATCGCGAACATGCACGCGGACATCGCGCAGGCCTACGCCGACGCCGGCCTGCCGCTCGAGGCTATCCGGGAGTACGAGCGCGCCGTGCGCCTCTGCCCGCACTTCGCGGACCTCCATACGCGGCTCGGGAACCTCCTCCGCGAACAGAACGACCTCGCCGCCGCGAAGGCGCACTACCTCGCGGCTCTCGAGCACAGGCCCGGCTACGTCCCCGCGCGCATCCAGCTCGGCGTGACGCTCCTCGCCCTCAACGACGTCACCACCGCCGAGGAGGCCTGGGCGAGGGTGCTCGAGGTCGAGCCCGACAACTCCCAGGCGAAGATGTACCTGCGGATGCTCGAACGGACCCGCCAGACGGTGCCACCACCTCCGGTGGCTTGACGTTCGCTGGACCACCAGCGCGGGAGGTAGGCCGCTCCGCCCCCTCGAAGCCCGTCAACGGCGGGGCCGCGCAAGCAGCGACGACATCACGAGCAGCGACGCGGCGACGACCGTGACGCCGAGGAGCAGGCGTGCGTGCGCCTCCTCGCCGCGCCCGTGGAAGCTCATCGCCGCGAACCCGGACGCGATGGCGATCGCCGTGTAGATGAGCTGCCGGCCGATGGCGTAGACGGTGCGCGCGCCCTCCTGCAGGCCGTGGACGCGCAGCTCCATCTCGCCGCGGTTGGCCTTCTGGAGGTACTTCTTCATGTCCTCCGGCAGCGTGACCGCCGAGAGCGCCATGTCGCGGATCGTCTCCATCGCGATCTCGCGCCAGTCGCGATTTCCGAGGACGAACTCCTGCAGGTACGGCTGGATGATACCCATCGGCTCCAGCTCCGGATCGAGGGTCGCGCACGACCCGTACACCAGGAGGAGCGTCCGCTCGAGGAGCACCCAGTCCTTCGGCACATGGAAGGCCTCGGCGAGATCCTTGAGGCCGACGTTCATCCGGCGGAGGTCGAGCAGGTTCTCGAAGCCGCGCTGGGGATCGATCTTGATGTCCTTCAGGTTGAGGCTCTCGAGCTTGACCTCCTCCTGGAAGCGTCGGTGGAAATACTCGATGATCTTCTCGCTCGTCCCGACGTCGCTCGTCCGCGACAGAAAGCCCATTTTGCGGAGCGCCTTCACGACCTGGTCGGTGTCGCGGCGGATGACCCCCTCGAGGAACTCCGGGATCCCCTCGCGCATCTCCTGAGAGAGCTCGCCGACGGCTCCGAAGTCGAGGAGGACGAGGTCACCCTCCGCGTTGACGAGCACGTTCCCGGGGTGCGGATCGGCGTGGTACACGCCGTCGACGAAGATCATCTGGCAGTACGCGCGGACCAGGCGCGACGCGAGGTCCTTCCTGTCGACCCCGAGCCCCTCGACGGCCGCCGCGTCCCCGATCCTCACGCCGTCGACGAAGGACGTCGTGAGCACGCGCGCGGTCGAGTGCGACCGGATGGGCACGGGGAAGCGCACCCGCGGGTTCTTCTCGAAGTTCTTCGCGATGCGCTCGATGTTGTCGGCCTCGAGCTTGAAGTCGAGCTCCTGACGGAGCAGCTCCTTGATCTGCAGGTAGTATGCGTCGAGGCCCTTGAGCGGCACGAACCACTGCACGATCATCACGATGCGACGGATGGTGCCGAGGTCGAGGCGGACGATCTCGTCGATGTCCGCGTGCTGTACCTTCACCGCGACGTGTACACCTTCGAACGTCTCGGCCTCGTGCACCTGGCCCAGCGAGGCGCTGGCGATGGGATCGTGGTGGAACTCCTTGAAGAGCACGCCGAGCGGCGCGCCGAGCTCGCCCTCGACGCGGGGCGCGATCTCGGAGAAGGGGCGAGGGGGTACGCGGTCCTGCAGGCCCTCGAGCTCGGCTCGGAACTCGCTCGGGAGGAAGTTCGCCAGGATCGAGAGGAGCTGCCCCACCTTGATGAACAGCCCCTGGAGCGCCACGATGGTGTCGTAGACGCGCCGCGCGTTCCTCTTGTGCACGGCGTCGATGCGATTCTCGCGGTAGGCGCGGCCGAGGAGGCGGGAGCACCAGCGCAGCCACAGGTAGCTCCCGATGACGGTGAAGGTCGTGCTGTACGCGCGGATGAAGCGCCACCGGTTCGCGCCAGCGCTCCGGTAGACGGCCTCGGCGACAGGACCTCGAGCCGCGGCGGGCGGGGCGCCCTTTCCGTCGAGCGCGAGGGCGCGACGGCTCGTCCGGAACGCCCCCGACGGGCTCGGGGGCGTGGAGGCCACGACCGCGTCCTCGGGAGCGTGCGCCTTCATCGCCGGATCATACCCTCGAACGCGCCGCCCTACGAAACAACGCGTCGTGCACCTCTGGCCGGAGCTCCCGGATGCGCGCGTTGTTACGTGTAGGATGCACACGATTCGAGAGGACGGCGACGACGGCTCCCGCCTCGAGATCGATCCAGAGGCTCGTGCCGGTGAAGCCGAGGTGGCCGACCGTCTCCGGCCCGCAAACCGTTCCGGCGCTCGAGGGTTCGCTCTTGCGATCGAAGCCCGCCGCGAGCGAGCCCCCCGGGCGGGCGGCGACGAGCCACGCCCCCACGTCGCCGGCCGCGAGCGGTCCCTCGCCGCGGAGCGCGAGCGCCACCGCCTCCCCGAAGCGAACCACCGCGCCGACGGCGCCGAACATTCCCGCGTGGCCCGATCCGCCCGTGCCCGTCAGCGCCCAAGCGTTCTCGTCGTGCACCGCGCCACGCACGACGCCACCCCGCCACGGAACGTCCTCCGTCGGCTGGACGCGCTCCAGGTCGACGCCGCGACCTGCCAGCCCGCGGATGGTGCCGAGCTCGTCCAGCGCGTCGAGGCGCGCGACGACGAGGCGCTCGATGGCCGCGCCCGCGTCCTCGACGTCCATGGCGCGCGCGAGAGCCACGCCGGCGAGGATGTAGCCGAGATCGCTGTAGACGGGAGGGTGGCCGCCGTGCGGCGGGGGCCACGCGAGCCCCTCCCGCAGCGAACCCGCGATCCGGCCCAGCGCCTCGTCCTGGTCGACGGACTCCCCGACGACCACGGGCAGGTAGAGCGGCAGGTGATCGACGAGGCCGACGCGATGCGACAGCAGGTCCTCGAGCGTCGCCGCGCCCAGCGGCGACGGGGAAAGCTCCGGGAGCAGTTCCCCGAGGCGCCTGCGCCGGAGCCCCGCGCGCGCGATCGCGAGGGCCGTCATGGGCTTCGTCACGCTGGCGAGATCGAAGATGGCTTCGTCGGCGCCGCCCGTCTCCTCCGCCCACCCGCGTCGCCCGAGCGCCGCACACCCGACCGCACACGCGGGCGCAGCACCACCCCGGACGACCCTGTCCGCGATGCCGTCGAGCGCGCCCACGAACCCATTGGAGCGGAACGGCCATGGCGCGCGCAAGTTCTTGGGCGCGGCGCCGGAATTGACCATACCCCCCGAAGATGGATAGCATCGAAGAACGATGGCCGAATTCGCATGGGAGGCGCGGTCCAAGACCGGGGAGCTCCGCAAGGGGACGATGGAGGCCGAGGACGCGGCCGGCGTCACCGCACGCCTCAAGGGCCAGCAGCTCAACCCGACGAAGATCAAGAAGAAGATCGATCTGAACATTTCGATCGGGTCCGGCGTCACCGGCAAGGACCTCGTGACGTTCACGCGGCTCTTCGCGACGATGATCGACGCGGGGCTCCCCATCGTGCAGTGCCTCGACATCCTGCAGGGCCAGACCGAGAACAAGGCGTTCGCAAAGGTCCTGCGCGACGTCAAGGGGAGCGTCGAGCAGGGCGCGACCTTCAGCGACTCGCTGCGCCGTCACGAGAAGGTGTTCGACCCGCTGTACTGCAACCTGGTGCAGGCCGGCGAGATCGGCGGCATCCTCGACACGATCTTGAACCGGCTCGCGAACTACTACGAGAAGAACATGAAGCTCATCCGCCAGGTGAAGGGCGCGATGGTCTACCCGAGCGCCGTGCTCGTCGTCTTCTGCGCGGTGCTGGGCGTCCTCCTCGGGTTCGTCATCCCGTCGTTCAAGACCATCTTCAAGGATCTCGGCTCCGCCGACGATCTCCCCGGCATCACGCAGTTCGTCATCTCCGTGTCGGAGGCGTTCATCCACAACCTCCCGTTCATCGTCGTCGGCGGGATCGTGGGGGCCGCGGTTGTCGCGTACACCTACAAGCGCCCGCAGACCCGGCGCATCTATCACATCGTCTTCCTCAGGCTCCCCATCCTCGGGCCGGTGATCCGCAAGGTCGCCGTCGCGCGCTTCACCCGCACGCTGGGGACCCTCCTCTCCTCGGGCGTCCCCATCCTCGACGCGCTCGACATCGTGGCGAAGACGGCCGGCAACATGGTCATCGAGGCGGCCATCATGAACGCACGCACAAGGATCTCCGAGGGCCAGAACATGGCGGGCCCCCTCGCCGAGAGCAACGTGTTCCCGCCCATGGTCGTCCAGATGATCGGCGTCGGCGAGCAGACGGGTGCGCTCGACGCGATGCTCAACAAGATCGCGGACTTCTACGAGGACGAAGTGGACGTGGCGGTCGGCTCGCTGACCAGCCTCATCGAGCCCGCGATGATGGTGAGCATCGGCGGCACGGTCGGGACCGTGCTGATCGCGATGTACCTGCCGATCTTCAGCCTCGCGGGTAAGATCAAGGCCGATTGACCGAGCTCGACCCGACCGAAAACGAGGATCTCCGGACCCGGCTGGCGTGGATCACCGCCGCGAGGCTCGGGTTCCTCGTGCTCCTCCTGACGGCGACGACGTTCTTCTACCTGCGCGGAGATCTGAACCAGTTCGTCACGAGCCAGGGCGTCGTGACCGTCACCATCGGCACCGGGTTCGGGCTCGCGATCGTCTACGCGGTCGTCCTGAGCACGGGGCGACAGCTCCGCCCCCTCGCGTACGCCCAGATCGTCTTCGACCAAGCCACGTGGACGGTCATCGTCTACGTGTCGGGCGGCGCCGCGAGCGGCGCGACGTCGTTCTACGGGCTCACGTGCCTGCTCGCGGCCATCCTCATTGGACGCCGAGGCGCCGTCGCCGCCGCGATCGTGGGGTTCTCGTTCTACCTGACCCTGTGCCTGGCGTTCCTGAACCACTGGCTGGAGGCGCCGGCGGACCAGCTCACCCGCAACTACGCGACCAGCAGCGAGACGCTGAGCTACCCCATCCTGACGAACGGGCTCGGCATCGTCGTCGTCACGATGCTCGCCGGCTACCTCGCCCATCGCCTCAAGAGGACGGGCGGAGCCCTCGAGGTCGCGAGGGAGCGCGCGGAGCATGCCGAACGCCTCGCCGTGCTCGGGCGCATCGCTGCAGGCCTCGCGCACGAGATCCGCAACCCGCTCGGAGCGATAGCCGGGTCGATCGAGATGCTCCGCGAGTCGCCGGCGCTCTCCGACGAGGATCGCCGACTCTGCGACATCGTTCACCGCGAGTCGGACCGCCTGAACAGCCTCGTGACCGACATGATGGAGATCGCGCGCCACAAGCCCCCGGAGCCGGAGCTCACGGACGTGGCGCGGCTGGCTCAGGAGGTCATCGAGCTCGCACGCCACTCGGAGCGCTCCGGAGCCGGTGACGTCTCCGTCCGCTTCGAGGGTCCCGAGGCCGGCCTCTTCGTCCAGTGCGACGGCGCGCGGATGCGTCAGCTCATCTGGAACCTCGTCCGCAACGGCGTGCAGGCGAGTCCCCCTGGCAAGGACGTGCTCGTGTCGCTCGCCCGCGAGGGGCAGCGTATCGTGCTTGTCGTACGCGACCGCGGGCCGGGCGTGCCCGAGGACTCCAAGGGGCAGATCTTCGACGCCTTCTTCACCACGCGATCGCACGGCACCGGCATCGGCCTCGCCGTCGTGAAGCGCGTCGTGGACGACCATGGAGGCAGCATCGAGGTGATCTCGCCGGAAGGTGGGGGGGCCGAGTTCCGTATCTCCTTGAGCGTCGCGTGAACCCGCGTTCACGAGTCGCCCGTGCCCCCCGTCGCCGTTCACCCTTTCTGATGAATGATTCCAGGAACTTGCGCGACTTTCGGTTTGGCATGCATGACGCTTTTTGACTTCTCGTCCAACGCGGATAGATCCACGCGGGCGGGCACCCCCCCTCGTGCCCACGTTCCACCGTCGGAGAACCATGCGAACCCGTAACGCCCTCGCCGCCCTCGTCCTCTCCACCCTCTGCCTGGTCTCGCTCCCGGCGTTCGCCGGCGAGAGCGAGGCGCAGTCGTTCATCGAGCAGAAGCACGGCAAGATCTCCCAGCTCCTCCGCCAGCCGTCCACGGCTTCGCGTGACGGGCAGGTCGACCAGGAGCTCGGCATCACCTTCGATTACGACGAACTCACCCGGCGCATCTTCGGGATGTGTCCGGCGGGGATCTCCTGCGTGGACAACTGGACGAGCCTCTCCTCGGCGCAGAAGGCCGAGATGACGGGTCTGTTCAAGAAGCTCGTGCAGAAGACGTACCGCAAGAACCTCATGAAGACGCTCGACTACGACATCACCTACAAGGGCTCGCGCGCGACGGTGCAGAACGAGTCGAAGATCCGCACCGAGGCGAAGTCCAAGGTGAAGCCGCGCGATCCGTCCGTGCAGATCGACTACGTCGTTCGCGGGTCGGGCGAGGCGTACCGGGTCGTCGACATCGTCACGGAGGGCTCGAGCCTCACGGCGAACTACCGGGAGCAGGTGGCGAAGATGCTCCGGGAGCACGACTACGCGTACGTCGCGAAGAAGATCGGCGACAAGGCGAACGCGCCCTGACGCTGCGAGGGGGTCGAGAGGCCCCCGCGTGTTTCCCGAACGGGCGCGATGCGCCCGGTGGAATCAGAGGGGAAACTCGCAGAGGACGCCCTTTCGGGCGTCGGTGGGGGGTTCGGTTCCTTGATCGGCGCGGGCCAGCGCGGTGTCGTAGAGCGCAAGGCCCAGGACGAGGAACGCGCGGCCAGCGCGATCGGGCACGGGGGGAACCCCGGGCGCGCTCTCTCCCCAGACCGGGGGATGAGCGGACTCGTCCGCACCGTCTTCCCACAGCCATGGCTTCCCGGCCGTGCGCGACAGGCCGATGAAGAACGTCACCTTCTTCTGACCCAACGACAGGAGCCTCCGGCCAAGCTCGCGGGTCACCTGCTCGCGCTCCCGCGTGGACGTGAACACCACGAGGCGTCCGCCGAGCTGGGTGCATGCCCGCGGCGCGTCCTCGGGCAACACCGGCTGATCCGCGAGGAGGTAGCGCTTCCTGGCGAGCGTCTCGACGACGCGCAGACAGGACCCACCGAGGCAGTCCTCGGTCCGTGCACCTGGCGGCTCCCGCTCGCACACGACCCCCAGCGCGCCGGCGTCGCCCCGCACGCAGGGCACCGTGAGCCAACCCGCGTCGGCGCGGGTCGTGAACCCGGCGATGCAGAACTCCAGCGCGCCGCCATCCGAGGACCAGCTCGGGAAGGTGCCCGCTTCGTTCGTGGGACGCACGGGTGCGTAGCAGCCGGGGCAGGCCCGCGTCGTCAGCAGCGGCGGGTAGGGCCAGCCGGGCTCCTCCGGATTGGCCGCCTCGTAGCCGCCGAGCGCCGTGCTCACGAGGAGGCCCGTCCAGTAGGCGTCGACCCTGGCCCCGAGAGAGGAGGTCACGAACTCGAGCTCGTCGGCCCCGCCCAGCGTGACGACGTGGGCGCCGCGCTGCTCGCACGCGGCGCGCGCCTCCGCGTAGGTCGACGTCGCGCCCGCTGGGAAGTAGCAGTGTCCCGTCCGGTCCTCGATGTGGCCGCCATCCTCCGAACAGTCGAGCCGGCAGCTCGCGCAGCCAGGGAGCTTCCCGGCCTCACCCTCGTCGCACTGCTCGAAGCGCGCGTCGGTCGTCTGCACGATCCCGTCGCCGCAGCGCGCCGAGGATCCGATCACAACACCGCCATCGCCCACCGACGCGGGCGGGTAGACGGCGAGATCCGGGAGGCAAGCGTTCGCGATCCATGCCGCGATCGCGACCGACGTCACGCCGAGGACGGCGGCGCGCCTCCGGTCTCGACGGGCGACGGACCGCACGAGGCTCCTCGGCCGGCAGGTTGTCGCGATCGGGCGCGTCACGAGCGAGGGGGATGCTAGCATGTGCTCAGGATGGGGGATTCCCCGAGCGAGAAGACCGAGTCCGCGCGACGAACGCTGGAGCAGCGTTACCGGACCCTGTTTCGCGTCGGGAAGGGCGGGATGGGGGCGGTCGAGGTGGCCCTCGAGCGGGGCGAGGGCTCCTTCCAGCGGATCGTGGCGCTGAAGCGCCTCCTCCCGGAGTCCACCGGGGACCGGCGCATCACCGACATGTTTCTCCGCGAGGCGCGCCTCGGGGCGCTGCTGTCCCACCCGAACGTGGTGCGCGCCTACGACTTCGGCGAGATCCGGGGCGAGCTCTTCCTCGCGATGGAATACGTCGAGGGGCAGACCCTGTCCTCGATCGTGAAGCGCGCGCGTGAGCGCGGGATCACGATGCCTCTCGCAATCGTCGCGCACGTCCTGGCGGAGGCGTGCCAGGGCCTCCACGCGGCGCACGAGCTCCGTGACGTGAACGGGCAGGCGCTGCAGGTCGTGCACCGTGACGTGTCGCCGCACAACGTGATGGTCTCCTACGACGGTCACGTGAAACTCCTCGACTTCGGCGTCGCGAAGATCGACGAGGCGGGCTCGAACACGAGGACGGGCGAGATCAAGGGCAAGATGGCCTACATGTCTCCCGAGCAGGCCATGGGCGAGCCGCTCGATCGCACGAGCGATCTATGGGCCGTGGGCGCCGTCCTGTTCGAGCTCGCGAGCGGCTCGCGCATGTGGGGCGAAGGCACGGACATGGATGTCCTCAGGCGGCTCGCGCTCGAGGAGCCCCCGGACCTGCCCGAGGCGCCGCCCGGACTGCGCTCGCTGTACCGCGCGCTCGTGGCGCGGAGGCCCGGCGACCGGCCGCCCACCGCGCGCGACGTGGCCGAGGCTCTACACACGTTCCTCGCCGAGCGCGAAGAGCGCGCCGACGAGAAGGCCTTGCGCGCGTTCGTCGGTCCCCTCTTCGAGGACGAGGCCAGCACAGATCGCGCGCGCCTCCGCGAGGCGCTCGAGGTCGCCGCCCCCGAACAGGCCGACGAGCTCCGCGAGAGCCTCGCTCCCTCACCCCCGCCCGACCTCGCCGCTGCGCCGGGTTCGACACGCGTGGCCGACCGCCTCGCGCCCACCGCGGGGACCGCGACGCTCGAGGCCGTCGAGACGTCGCCCGCTGAACCGGCGCCCGCGCCGCGATCCCCCCGGTGGGCCATCGGGCTCGGTCTCGTCGCGGCCGCGCTGGTCGCTGTGGCCGTGGCGCGATCCGCGGCGCCGCGGCAGGTCACCCCTCCGTCGACCCCGGAGCCGGCGGCCGCGGCGCCGTCCGCCGCCGCGATCGCGCCGCCTACCCCCGGCACGAGCGTGGAGCCGGCGGTCGCCCCGCCCCGCGTCGACTCTTCGTCCTCTCTCGCCCCCCCGAGGCCCTCCCCGCTCGCCCCGGTCGTGCGCGCGCCCGCGAGACCGCTCGTCGCCGTCCCCGCCGAGAGGACGAGCGCCACGTCGGGTGTGGCGAGCGCGGCCCCCACCCCACCGCCGCCGAGACCGAGCGTGAGCGCGGGGGAGGTCGATCCTGCGCCGTTCTGATCGTGCCCGCTCGACTGCGCTCGCGATCACGATCGCCCTCGCCTCGCTCGCGACGACGGCGCGCGCGGACGACGATCTCGAACGATACCGCGAGCGCTTCCGGGCCGGGATGGAGAAGTACAAGCAGAGCCAGTTCGCCGACGCGATCGTCGACTGGGAGTCCATCTACCGCGACCTGGGTCCGAAGCGCGGCTATCGGCTGGCCTTCAACCTCGCCCGCGCCTACGACGCGTACGGCGACTCGACGCGTGCGGCCGAACGCTACGAGACGTACCTCGCGGAGGTCGATGTGCGCCGTACCCTCGGTGAGGAGCTCGAGGCCATCGTCCAGAAGCAGGAGGCCGACGCGCGCGCGCGCCTCGACGACCTCGCGCGGTCACACGCACGCCTGCGCGTCGTGGTCGGTGCGCGACCCGTGCCCGTCCAGATCGACGCGGGCGAGCCGCGGGTGTCGGGCTTCGTCGCCTACGTGCGCCCCGGCGAGCACGTCGTCGTGTTCGAACCCGGCACGCCGCGCGCGCGGACGGAGCGTCACAGCGTCAAGGAGGGCGTCGAGATCCGCATCGAACCGCCGCCTCCGGAGGAGGCGCCCCGGCCCGTCGCGTATACGACGGTGACCGAGCGACCTTACCCGCTGTGGGTGGTCTACGTGTCGGGCGGACTCGCGGCCGCGTCGACGATCGTGCCGATCCTCACCTACGATCGCGCGCTCGGCATCCGAGCCGAGCACGACGCGCTGGCCTCGGCGGATCTGCAGCGCACGCGCGGCGCGGCCCTCGAGAACGAGTACACCGGGGCGCGCGCCACCGCCTACGCGACGTTGGCGGTGCCGCTCACGCTGTCCCTGGTGACGGGCAGCCTCGCCGCCTTCTATTACCTGGGGACGCGCCAGACACAGGTGCCTCTGGCGGCGGGCCCCGGCGCGCTCCGCGTCTCGTTCTGACGCGCGGATACCGCGTCAGTCCTTCTCGCGATCGATCCCGTACTTGCGGAGGTACGCGCGGACGTGGTGCCGCTCCATCCCGCTCTGCCTGGCCATCTCGCTCACGTTGCCCTTCGCGACCCTCGACAGGCTGCCGAAGTACTCGCGCTCGAACGCCGCCACCGCTCCGCGCTTGGCCTCCGCGAACGCCGTGTGGGGGTGGCGGGGGGGCTCGGCGTCCCCCCGCGAGAGCGTGAGCACGTCGTCGATGGCCTCGGGTGTGTCGGCGAGCTCGGCCGCGACCGAGACGACGTTCACGAGCTCGCGCACGTTGCCCGGCCAGTCGTACGAGGCCATGCGGCTCTGAATCCACTTCTCGACCGCGGGGGCAGCCGATGGGCGATCGGCCTTCTTGCAGATCTCCTCGACCAGGAGCGGCAGATCCCCGAGGCGCTCCCGGAGCGCGGGTAGCTCGACGCGCACCTGCGCGATACGGAAGAAGAGATCGCTCCTGAAGCGCCCCCCGTTCATCTCGGCGCCGAGGTCGCGGCGCGTCGCGGCGAGGACGCGGATGTCGATGGGCTCCACCTGCGAGCCGCCCACGCGCTTGATCTGACGCTCGGAGAGCGCGCGCAGGAGCTTGGGCTGGAGGTCGAGGGGGAGCTCGCCGAGCTCGTCGAGGAAGAGGGTCCCGCCATCGGCCTCCGCGAGGGCTCCCTTGCGTCGCTCGTTCGCACCCGTGAAGGCTCCCTTCTCGTGCCCGAAGAGGATGCTCTCGGCGAGCGTCGCGGGGATGGACCCGCAGTCCACGACCACGAAGGGGCCGGCCTTGCGTGGGCTGCCGTCGTGGACGACGCGCGCGACGACCTCCTTGCCGGTTCCGGTCTCTCCGAGGATCAGGATGGACAGCTGGGTCGGCCCGACGCGCTCGAGCACGTTGAACACGCGGCGCATCCGCGGAGACGACCCGACGAGGGCGCCGTACCGGTCAGCGAATGCCACATCCACGCGATGCTTGGTGAGCGGCTCGACGACGAGCTTCGTCGCACCCACGACGACGTCCGTCTTCTGCGTGACGACGGCCTCGGCGATGCGCACGGATCCCACGTGCGTGCCGTTGGTCGAGCCGAGATCCCTGACGAGAATCCCCTCGGTCACCGCCCGGAGCTCGCAGTGGAGGGCGCTCACCTCGAGATCTTGCAGGGGGATCTGGGCGTTGGCGTCGCGACCGACGACGATCGGATCCACGTCGATCGACACCGTGGCTCCGTCGGGCAACGTCACGGTGCCGCCGCGGACGAACCAGTGGAGGACCCGGGTGCGTGTGGAGCCGTGCGACATCGCGGGCCAGCCTAGCACCGATCACGTCGTGAATCGTCCAGGGTGGACGTGGACGCGTCCACCCTGACGCGGATAGAAACATGAACTTTATCGAGCACTTATAGAAGTTGCTACCGAGCGACCCGGGAGGCACGGCGCTTGTATCAAGGTTGTCCGATCGCGACCGACGAGGGACACTTCCGATATGATGCACCAGGGCGCATTCGACCGAGCACGCGGCTGGGGCCGTGCGCCTCCGGTGCTGGTGATCCTCGCGATCGCCCTCGCCAGCTCGGGGTGCAAGAAGGACGACGGGCCGATGAGCGACGATCCTGCGGAGCTCGCCGCGGATGGATCGAGCACCCACGCCGCCGAGAGTGACACCGAGGCCCTCACGGCGTCCCTCATCGGAGTCGACGCGCGGCCGAACGCACCGGCCGGCGCGCTGGATCTCACGGTCGAGGGCAAGTACCTCCCCAAGGGGTGCTTCACCGCCACCCACGTCGCCGCGACCAACGAGATCCGGTACGAGCTGGTGAAGTGCTACGGCAGGTTCGGCCTCCGGGAGGTGAGCGGCGTCATCGTGGCGCGGCGGGAGCAGGTCCGGGGCAACCTCATCGTGAACCTCACGGGCAACGACCTCGAGGTGAACAAGGCCAAGGTCGACTGGGCGGCCCGTGCCGAGATCTCCGGCTCCGGAGCGGCACGGGAGATGCGCTGGGAGGCCTCCATGTCAGGGTCGTCCACCTCCGGGAAGGCGTTCAGCCGAAGGACGGTGAAGACGGTGAAGTGGTCGCTCCTCGAGCCGTGCTTCAGCGTGGACGGCAGCTCCACGGGCGAGGTCGGCAAGCGGAAGGTGAAGATCGAGATCATCGGTTTCAAGCGCTGCGCGCTCGCGTGCCCGGAGCCCGGGAGCACCATCCGGGTCACGAACGAGACGACGGGGAGCTTCGTCACTCTCGCCTACGACGAGCAGGGGGCGACGCTCACCACGCCGAACCGGAACACGCGATTCACGCCCCTGTGCAGGGGCTGACGGCCGCTACTTCTCCGGCTCCTCGACGCGCGTGCCCGGGAGGCGCCGCGACGTGATGGGCGCCGGAGGTACGGAGCGATGCACCCCACTCAGGCTCGTGAACTCGATCCCGACGATGGCGCCGTCCGGCTCCTCCTGGACCCACACGATGCGACCCCGGCGCGAGACCTCGTCCTCACCGACGGTGATCTCGAAGTCGCCGCCGAGCCCGAGACCCTTCTGCTCGACGATCACCCGGAGGCCACCGCGTGAGACATTGAGGGCCCAGCCCTCGAACGGTGGGCCGCGATCCGTACCCTCCCCCACCTCGCGCATGACCACGCGCTCCGACACCTCGTGCCGGACCCCGACGCGCCGCATCGCGCGCTGCGAGCCCTGCGAGGGCGAGCCGACCGGAACACCTTCCGGTGGCGTGGGGGTCTTGTGGGTCACCGTCCCGATGATACCAAGAACCGGAATTCCTGGACAACGGTTCCCGTCCTGTCGGTTTCGCTACGCTTTTGGCCGATGTAGGTGTAAGAGCCGACAAGTGGGGTGCGCCCACCGTCGGCGCGCCGCCGCGTTCATGACCCCTCCGCAACTGAAGAAAGCGCTCGTCTCCGCGGGCTTCGAGGTCTTTCGCACGCTGGCCGACGAGATCGTCCTGGCAGAGCGTGTGCGGGAGAACCTCATCCTCGATTCGGGTGTCCGTGTGCGGGCGCATGGGGATGAAGGCTTTGTCATCAAGCTCGTGATGCGGGCCGAGAGCCGTGATTTCCCTCACGACGACGAGCAGATGCTCTTTGCGCGGGTCCGCAGGCTCGCCTCCCCCGCGCTGGACGACGGCTTCCAGGAGCTCGGAACGCAGGTCACCCACGTGCAGGATCCCAGCGATCCCACCAAGACGCTCGACACCTTCTTCGAGGTCATCCACACCAAGGCCGTCGACGGCGGCCTGGACCGCCTGACGACCGAGCTGCGTGCAGCGCTCGCCTTCGAGAAGGCCGCGGGAGCGTAAGCGCGATGCTCGATCTCTTCCGCAAGAGCGGTCTCAAGTCGATCGTCTACGGCGCGATCATCATCGCGACCGTGCTCGCCTTCGTCATCGGCTGGCCGAACGCGGGCCGCAAGACGGCCTCGCTCAAGGAGGCCTGCGTCGCTACCGTGCGCGGCTTCTGCGTCGATCCCAAGTCGCAGAAGGCATCGTACCGGATCCTGATCCCGCGCGATCAAGGCGGGAACCTCCTCACCGCGCGCGCGAAGTCCATGGGCCTCTCGCGCATCACGCTCGACGGACTCATCGAGCGCGAACTCCTGATCGTCGAGGCCGAGCGCCTCGGCCTCTCCGTCACGGAGGACGAGATCAACGACTCGATCTTCGGCGGCTTCATCTACGTCAGCGTGCCCGTGGCCGACCCGTCGAAGGGCATGAGCCTCGGGGTCCGCGACGGCCACGTGTACGCGGGCTTCCGCGATCCGAAGACGAAGCAGTTCGACATGAAGACCTACGAGCGGCAGATCCGCGTCCTCACGGGCCGCTCCGCCGTCGAGTTCAGGGAGTGGCAGGGCCGCGAGCTGCTCGCCGCGAAGATGCGCGACCTCGTCCGCGCGCCGGTCCGCACGAGCGACACCGAGGCCTTCGAGCTCTACCAGGCCGAGAAGAGCTCGGCGACGGTCGACTACGTCTCCGTCAAGACCGACTGGGTCGAGCGCTGGGCGGTCGCGGCGACGCGGGCGCAGATCGAGGAGTGGGCGAAGGACAAGTCGAACGCGGCGCAGGTCAAGGCGCCCAACATCCGACACATCCTCATCAAGCCCGACGCGAAGGGCGACGCCGGCGACGGCAAGGCGGAAGCGAAGGCCAAGGCCGAGGACCTCATCGCGCGCATCAAGAAGGGCGAGGACTTCGCCAAGCTCGCGCGCCAGTTCTCCGCGGATCCCGGCAGCGGCTCGAAGGGCGGCGATCTCGGCACCGACAAGACCGACGGGTTCGTGGAGCCCTTCAAGAAGGGCGCCGACGCGCTCAAGGCCGGCGATATGACGGACGCGCCGGTGGAGAGTCAGTTCGGCTTCCACATCATCCGCAAGGACGACCCCGCGCGCGCGGCCTACGTCAAGGCGAAGTCGCAGGAGATCGCGCACGGGCTCGCCTCGAAGATCCACGCGGGGCTGTCCGCGAAGAGGTCGCCCGACGCCGCGATCCGGGAGGCGATCGGCGCGTACATCAAGGACGAAGCGAAGAAGACGCCCCCGGCGCCCGCCCCGGTGGCCGACGCGGGCGCGCCGGACGCCGCGCAGGCCCAGGCCAAGGTCGAGGAGTCGTGGGAGACGGATCCCGAGCGGCCCCAGCTCGTGACGTCCAGCGCGTTCAACCACGGAGGCGACCCGATCCCGTCCCTGGGGATCGACGTGACCACTGCGGTCATGGGCTTCGCGTTCAACGCGAAGGACGGCGAGCTCATGAAGGAGCCGGTGCGCGCAAACGACGGGTACGTGATCGTGTCGCTCAAGTCGCACAGGGCGGCGACGCGCGAGGACTTCGACAAGGAGCGCGACGCGTACGTCGCGGGCATCGTCGGGGTCAAGCAAGCGGAGGCACTGTCGTCATACGTTCGACGCCTGCGTGAGGCGCACAAGGAGGACATCAAGATCGACGAGTCGTACCTCCTCGACGGCACGCCCAAGGCAGACGGCGGCGCGCCCGCCCACACCGACGACGACGAGGAGTAGGGCCCCGCGCAGGATGAGGTCGTTCCTCACGCAGCGCCTCCCCTCGGGGCTCGACGTGATCGTCGCGCCGGGGCCCCACCTCTCGCGCGCTCACGTGGCGCTCTACGTGCGCGTGGGATCGCGGTACGAGACGCGAGCGACCCACGGCCTGTCGCATTTCCTCGAGCACATGCTGTATCGGGGGACGCCTCGCCTGCCCCGGGCGCACGACGTCAACCTGGCGTTCGAGTCGCTCGGCGGTTACCTCCACGCGGCGACCTACGTGGACCACGGCGTGTTCTCCGTGACGGTCCCCTCCGAGTGCATCGGCGAGGCGACGGCCCTCTTCGGCGACGTGATCACGCGCCCGACGTTCGCGGACATCGAGGTCGAGAAGCGCATCGTCGAGGAGGAGATCCTCGAAGACCTGGACGAAGACGGCCGCGAGGTCGATCCCGACAACCTCTCGCGGGCGCAGATCTACCCCGGCCACCCGCTCGGCTGGACGATCACGGGCGACGTCGCGAGCGTCCGCTCGTTCGACGAGGCCGCCCTGCGCGCCCACCACGCGCGCCATTACAACGTGGCCAACATGGTGCTGGTGTTCTCGGGTGCGATCCAGGAGGGGACCGCGCTCGACGCCGCCGCGCGTGCCTTCGGGGACGTGGCGAGCGGCGAGCCCGCCCTCGCGACCGCGCCGGACGACACGCAGCGCGGCCCGCGGTTCTCGTTCGTGGAGAACGCGGGGAGCCAGACGGATCTCCGCGTCGCCTTCCGCGCGCCGTCGCTCGCGAGCGATCGGAGGGCCGCGATGGACATGCTGATGCGCGTCGTCGACGACGGCATGGCGACGCGCCTGTACCACCGCCTGTGCGACGATCAGGGGCTCTCGTACGACGTCAGCGCCGCGTACGACGGGTACGCGGACTCCGGCGTCCTCGACTTCGCCGTGGGGTGCGTGCACGAGCGCGCGGGCCAGATCACCCGGGAGATCCTGGCCATGATGGTCGAGCTCGGCGCCGAGGGGCCCACGCCCGCGGAGCTCGAGAAGGCGCGACGGCGCTCTCTGTGGGACATGCGCGCCCTCACGGACGCGCCGGAGGACCTCGCTGCGTTCCTCGGGCTCGGGTGGCTGCAGGGCGACGTCGAGACGCCCGACGCCCGGGTCGCACGGAACGTCGCCGTGGCGTCGAGCGAGATCGCCAGCGTCGCCGCACTCGTCGCGCGCCCGGACCGACTCAACGTCCTCGCGGTGGGCCTCCTCGATCGAGCCGACGAAGACCGCCTCCGCTCGCTCGTGCGGGCCTTCGGCGGCGCCTGAAGCACGGTGCCGCGGACGGGTGTCGCCCTGGATCCAATGCCGTTCGGATAAGGCATTCGTTCGAGCGAGGGTGCCCCCACCCGTCGCGCGTAGCGCGGCGAGTGGGGGCACCCCTCCTCTTGCGCTGGATCGCGCCTAACCGAACGGCATTGGCCCTAGGGCGCGCACCCGCGGAGAAAGTCCAGCAGGCCGACCGCGAGGTCGACGGGCCGCGTCCAGTGGAGCATGTGGCCCGCGTCGGGCAGCGTGAGCCGTGTGAGGCGCGCGAAACACGCGAGGCGCTCCTCCTCGTCCTCGGGATGGAACCCCGTCGCCCCGCCGCTCACGAACAGGACCGGGCAGGAGACGCGCTTCGCGAACTCCCGGTAGACGGCGGCGGAGAACGCCACCGGCGACGTCGTCTTGTGCAGGGGATCGTATCGCCAGGCGACGCCGCCCTCCACGTCCCGCACGAGGTGTTCCAGACGCGTGGCGAGCGTCTCCGGGCCGACGCGCGGGTGGTTCATGGCGAGCCGCGCGAGGGCGTCCGCGCGAGAGAGCGGCTTCGGATCCCCGGCGCGCACCCGCCGGACATCCTCGATCCAGCGCCGCATGCGGAGCGGCGTGAACTCGGCCGGCGTCTCGGGAGGGCCAACCCCCTCGAGCACCGCGATCGCGCGCGGCCGCTCCGGGAACGCGCCGCCGAAGAGGGTCGTGACGGTGCCGCCCATGGAGTGCCCCACGACGAACAGCGGCGCGCTGCCCGCGAGCGCCTGGGTGAGATCCGCGACGTCGAGGACGTAGTCGGCGAAGTGGTAATACCCGCCCGCGGACACGCGCGCGCCTGCCCCGAACCCGCGCATGTCCGGCGCGAACACCCGGTAGCCCGCGTCCGCGAGCGTCGGGGCGACGAGGTCCCACGTCCCCGCCGCGTCCATGTACCCGTGCAGGAGGAACACGACGCCGCGCGCCTCGCGCGCCTCCTCCCACCGGAGCACGTGGTGAACGAGCCCGTTGGCGGGAGTGTGGCACGAGGTCGGCACGAGCAGACGCAAATATCCGCGCAAGCGGGGGTCGAACACAAGTAGCTTGCTCCCCGATGGCGCACACGATCACGCTCGTCCCGGGAGATGGAATCGGGCCCGAGGTCGCGGACGCGACGCGGCTCGTCGTGGAGGCGACCGGCATCGACGTCGTGTGGGAGGTTCACCATGCGGGCGCCGAGGTCGCCGAGAAGCGGGGCACCACCCTGCCCCCGGAGGTGATCGAGTCGATCCGCCGGAACAAGGTCGCGCTGAAGGGCCCGATCGGGACGCCCATCGGCAAGGGCTTCAAGTCGGTCAACGTCACCCTCCGGCAGACGCTCGACCTCTACGCGAACGTGCGACCGATCAAGAGCCTCCCTGCCCTCGAGCCGCGCTTCGAAGGCACCGACATCGTCATCGTGCGAGAGAACACCGAGGGCCTGTACGCGGGCCTCGAGCTCATGATCATGCCCGGCATCGCCCAGTCCATCAAGCTCATCACCGAGCCTGCCTGCACCCGCATCTGCGAGTACGCGTTCGCGTACGCGGAGCGCATGGGACGCCACCGCGTCACCGTGATCCACAAGGCGAACATCATGAAGCTGTCGGATGGCCTCCTCCTCGAGTGCTTCCGGCGCGTCGCGCAGCGGCACCCGAGGATCGAGCCGTTCGAGATGATCGTCGACGCCTGCGCGATGCAGATGGTCAGGGACGCCAACAAGCTCGACGTGATCGTGACCGAGAACCTCTACGGCGACATCCTGAGCGATCTGGGCGCCGGCCTCGTCGGCGGGCTCGGCATCGTTCCAGGCTCGAACATCGGCGAGCAGGCGGCCGTCTTCGAGGCCGTCCACGGGACGGCGCCCGACATCGTGGGCAAGGGCCTCGCGAACCCGACGGCGCTCATCCAGAGCGCTGTGATGATGCTGCACCACATGAACGAGCCGCGCGCGGCAGACCGGGTCGCGCGCGCCATCGTCGAGAACTTCCGCTCCGGGGGCCCACGCACGCCGGACCTGGGCGGGAGCGCCTCGACGATGGAGTTCGCCGGCGCCCTTGCGCGGCGCGTGGCCGTGAGCCCGGCCTGATCCGCCTGGGTCCATGCCTCGGCGTGGCCTGGTTCGTGATCGATCCATGTGAGTGTTGGCGGCCGCACCCTCCCCCTGGACAGCGGCCTTTTTGCAGCAGGTTCTGCGCTCCCTCCCCTTGACCGACGTTGACACGACTCTTGCAGGAGGCGGGGCCATGTTCGTCTCATGTCCCACCTGCGCATCGACCTACGAAGTCTCGGACGACAAGGTCCGTGGCCGGACCGCCCTGATGCGATGCCCCTCATGCGGCGCTTCGTGGGTGGTGGCGGGCCCCGCGGAGGCCGCCCATTCGTCCGCGCGCAGCTCCGTGGCCCCCGGGCCGACCTCGACGCGGTCCGTTCCGCCCCCAGCGTACGTGCCGCCCGCCGAGGAGTCCCGCGCGGCTCGAAGGAAGCCCGACGAGCGAGACCAGCGCGACATGTTCGCCACGCCACGCCCCTCGGAGAGCCCGCCACGTCCGTCGGAGGTGCCTCCGTCCGCGTCGATGATTCCCCGTGGCCTCTGCGGTGAGCGGCACGAGAACTCCGTCCTCTTCAACGTGGCCGACCTCAAGCAGGCGATAGCGCGGAGCAGCGAGCCCCCCAAGGCTCCGTCCGTAGCGCCGGCCGCGATGACGGCAGACGACGCCGGGGAGATCGATCTGCTCGCGATGTGCCGGAACGGCGGCACGGTCAAGCCGCCCGGGGCCCCATTGTTCGAGCCCGATCCGGTGCGCGAGACAGGGTTCAGCATGTCGATCCCGCCCTTCGCGCCGCACCGGCAGCGCGCGTTGTTCGCGGGAGCCGCGGCCGCGGCCCTCGCGTTCGTGGCCTTCGTCGGCGTGGGGATCGGCTTCGCAATGAAGACGGGCAGCGTGGAGGACGCGAAGGCGACCGCCTCGCTCACGGCGCCGAGATCGAACGCGGAGCCCAGGCTGACGCCGACCACGCCCGCCGTGCAGGAGAGCGCGTCTGCCGCGGCGTCGAAGGGCAGCGAGGACGCCGCGAAGCCCAAGGCCGAAGAGCCCACGAAGGCGAAGACTCCGCAGGGCTCGAGCGTCGCATCGTCGGGAGGCTCGTCGGGCGGGTCGAAGACGAAGGCGCGCGCGACGGCCGGCAAGAACGCGACGATCGTGCAGAGCTCGGGCGTCCAGGGCTCGGCGACGTCGAAGGCCAAGAGCGCGCCGGACAACAAGGTGTCGCTGCCGCCCGCGCCGAAGGTGAAGAAGAGCGGGTCCGATCCCTGCGGCTGCCGCGGCAACCTGCAGTGCGCGATGAAGTGCCAGGGCTAGCGCAGCCCGGCCCGCGTTCGGCGCGCCGTCCCGCCTGGCGGGCGCCCTCTCCGCGCGCGCCTGTCCCGTTCCCGATTCACGAAATCGGATCCGTGGGCCAAGCTCCCCCGGGGCGGCACCCGCTCGCGACCGGGCTCAGTAGCGCTCGGGCGGCTCCGTCGGGGTGAGGATCTCGAGCTTCGGGAACACCTCCTTCGCGAAGCGGTCGCGGACCTCGCGCGCGCGCTCGATCTCGCCGCGTCCCGGGATGGCGATGCCGACCGTCAGGCACGCGTTCTTCCACGCAGGGTAGGACGCGAACGCGACCGCGAAATCATCGCGAGCCACGAGCGTCGCGGTCTTGGCGGTCAGCAGGTCCACCTCCACGACCTGCCGGTTCCACATCACCGCCTGTGGCGGGTCGTGCTTGATGGCGACGTCGAATGCGTCCAGCCACGGCCTCGCCAGGTCCTCGATGCTCCGCCCGCACGCCCCGGTCACCGTGTTGTCGGGGACGCGGGTGACGAACCCCGCGACGATCGCGTGGTGGTCCTTGCCGTAGCGATAGCCGACGAGGCTCTGCATCGCCCAGAACTTCACGCGCACCCATCGCTCGCCGTCCGGCAGAGAGATCTTCACGGCGTCCTGACGGTCGACGCGCGCCAGAAAGGGGGCGGTCTTGAGCTGCTCGAGGGCCGCCGCGTGGGTCTCGCCTCCCTGGCCACCCTTCGACGCGCTCCCGTCGTCCTTCGGCGGGGGGGCGGCCATCACGGCGCCCTTGGGCTGCGTCGTTGCGGAGGAGCACCCGAGGAGGGCGACGGCGGCTACGGCGAGCAAGGGACCACGCATCGGCGACTTCTTCATGTTACCCCGGAAACGTCCGTACGCTTGGACGGGGTGAGGGCCCGCCGCATTCCGGCGGGCTCGCACAGCGGTGCGCAGCGCGGAAAATGGCGATGCATTCCGCGGTCTTGTCGACGCCGGCGAGCCTCGGAACGTGCGCGCCGGGTCAAAGTCGGGTAAATGCCCGCCCGATGATCACCGCCGAATCCCCCACGAAGAACGTCCACCTCGAGAGCTGGGTCGCCGAGATGGCGCGCCTGACGAAGCCCGACCGGATCGTCTGGTGCGACGGCTCCGCCGAGGAGGCCGCGAGGCTGACCGCCGTCGCGACCTCCGAAGGGATCCTCGAGCCCCTGAACCAGGAGAAGCTCCCCGGCTGCCACCTCCATCGCTCGAACCCGAACGACGTGGCGCGTGTCGAGAACCTCACGTTCATCTGCACGCCAACGAAGGAGGAGGCCGGCCCGACGAACAACTGGATGCCGCCGAAGGACGCGTACGACAAGCTCGGAAAGCTCTTCGACGGATCGATGAAGGGGAAGACGATGTACGTCATCCCCTACGTCATGGGGCCCATCGGCTCCCCCATGAGCAAGGTCGGCGTCGAGCTCACCGACAGCGTCTACGTCGTCCTGAACATGCGCATCATGACGCGCATGGGCGCGCGCGCTCTCGCGATGCTCGGCGCGTCGAACGACTTCAACCGTGGCCTCCACTCGGTACTGGACTGCAACCCGGAGCGGCGCTTCATCTGCCACTTCCCGCAGGACAACACCATCTGGAGCGTCGGCTCCGGGTACGGCGGCAACGTGCTGCTCGGGAAGAAGTGCCTGGCGCTCCGCATCGGCAGCTACCTCGGAAAGAAGGAGGGCTGGCTGGCCGAGCACATGCTCATCCTGGGCGTCGAGAGCCCGGAGGGCGAGATGACCTACGTGGCCGCGGCGTTCCCGAGCGCCTGCGGCAAGACGAACTTCGCGATGATGATCCCGCCCAAGCGCTTCAAGGGTTGGAAGATCTGGACGGTCGGCGACGACATCGCATGGATGCGCGTCGGCGAGGACGGGCGCCTCTACGCGATCAACCCCGAGGCCGGCTACTTCGGCGTCGCACCGGGGACGAGCAACGACTCCAACCCGAACGCGATGAAGACGATCTCGCGCGACACGCTGTTCACCAACGTGGCGAGGACGCCCGACGGCGACGTCTGGTGGGAGGGCAAGGACGGTCCCACGCCGCACGAGCTCATCGACTGGCAGGGCCGCCCCTGGACGCCGCGGTCCACCGAGAAGGCGGCGCATCCGAACTCGCGCTTCACCGCCCCCGCCACCAACAACCCTTGCATCTCGCGCTTCTCGGACGATCCGAGCGGCGTCCCGATCAGCGCGATCGTGTTCGGCGGACGGCGCGCATCGACGATCCCGCTGGTGATGCAGGCGTTCAACTGGCTGAACGGCGTCTTCTACGGGGCCACGCTCGGCTCCGAGACCACCGCCGCGGCGACCGGGAAGGTGGGCGTCGTGCGGCGCGATCCGTTCGCGATGCTGCCGTTCTGCGGGTACAACATGGGCGAGTACTTCGCGCACTGGCTGGGGATGCAGTCGCGACTCCTCAACCCGCCGAAGATCTTCATGGTGAACTGGTTCCGGAAGGACAAGGCCGGCAAGTTCCTCTGGCCGGGCTTCGGCGAGAACATGCGCGTCCTGAAGTGGATCGTCGACCGGGCGCGGCTCCGGGTGGGCGGTCAGGAGACACCCTTCGGCTGGGTTCCGAAGGCCGGAGACCTCGACCTCTCGGGCCTGGACATCCACCACGACCGCGTCGACGACGCCACCCACGTGGACCTCGCCGAGTGGAAGGCGGAGCTCGAGTCGCAGGGCGAGTTCTTCGCCTCGCTCGGGACCTCCGTGCCGCGCGTCCTCGAGCTCCAGCGCGAGCTTCTCCTCGCGCGCGTCGACGCGATCCGCGCCGCCGAGCACCACTGACGCTTCCGTGCGTCCGAGGGCGACGAGGGCAGCAGGGGTCGGGGCCGGCTCCCTCGCGCTCCTCGCCGCTTGCTCGCGCGAGGCGCCCGCCCGCGTCGACGAGTTGCCATCCGCGGCTCCCCGGGAGGTCGAGCTGGCGGCCACCCTCGCGGAGCTGTTGAAGGATCCCCGCGCGCGTCCCCCGCGCGACGTCCAGTCGGCCAAGAGCCTCGCTCTCGGGGCGGTCACGGCGTACAGCTACGAGATCCCCCCGCTCAAGGGCATGGTGCTGCTCGACGTGATGGACCGCACGCCCTCCGCGTTCGTGATCGTCGTGAGCGGGGGGAAGGCCGACAAGGAGGTCCTCGGACCTCGTACGAAGCTCGCGCTTCGTGTGGAGGGGCGGGGTACGCCGCCGCCCAAGTGGTACGAGATCACCGCGGGTCCGCTCGCCGGCAACTTCGTGCTCCAGCGGCCCCGCGACTCCTCGTTCGAGGTCCAGAGCATCGACTGGATCACGTCCCACGACCAGCACGACATCGGCGGCTGGCTCTGCCACGATGGCCGGGTTGCCGGCGTCACGCCCAGGCGGCACGGCGAGCTCGAGACCATGTGCCAGGCCGCGGTGAAGGCGAAGCTCTCGTTCACCGAGGGGCTCACCTTCTCACCATCGGCGGCTCCCCCCCACGAGATCCGCACGTTCGCGAACTGCACCCAGGCCTGGCAGGGCTGGGCCGAGGCGGACACCCCGTGGGGCCGATCGCGGCGGGCGTTCGCGTGCTCCTACGAGCCCCGCAAGGGGAAGCTGTCGCTCTACATCGACGGGCAGTAGCATGAGCGCCATGTCGTTGTCGTCGAGGGAGTTCGTGCACGAGCTGGAGGAGGCGAACGCCCGCGCGCTCGCGCGCATCGCGGACCTGTCCGCGAGCGGCGACGAGAAGGGCGAGATCTCGGTGAGGAGTCTCCTCATCCTCGCGCTCAAGAGCGAGCTCGAGGCCGTGGAGTGCGCGGCCGGCTGGATCTCGACGACGCCCGAGATCAAGGTGAAGGTCGCCTTCGCGCGCCAGGCGGGCGACGAGGCGAAGCACTACCGCCTGATCGAGAAGCGCCTCCTCGAGCTTGGCTTCGACACGGCGGACCATGACCCGTATGCGCACGGGAGGAGCCCGCTGCTCGAGTATCTCTCGGGGCTGCAGGGCACGGTGGCGCGCGTGGCGGCTGCGCAGTTCACGCGCGAGGAGCTCGCGCTCGTGCGGAACGCCGAGTTCATCCGCTACTGCCGCGCCAGGAAGGACGAGGACACCGCGCGGCTCTACGAGGACGTCATCCAGCCTGACGAGCAGCACCACCACGAGCTCGGGCGCGCCCTCCTCCTGGAGCTCGCGACGACCGACGCGGCGCAAGCGGCCGGCCGGCACGCGGCAGCGCGCACGCTCGAGCTCGCGGAGGAGCTCCTGGAGGCCGCGCGGCTCCGCTCCGGCGTGACGCGCGCGCCGGGGTGTTGAACGTGGCGCGGCTTTCCCTCCTCCCCATCGTCCTCGCCCTCGCCGCCGCCGCCTGCGACAGGCCGAGGGACGAATCGAGGCCCACGCCACCTCCCCCCGTCCTCTCCGCACCCAGCGCCGATCTCTCGCGCGCGGGCTCGCCGCCCCCCCCCAACCCCGAGGCTCACGGAGGCGGATCTCCCCGCGCCCCCGGACGTCGCCGCACCACCGGCCGACGCGAAGCGCACGCCGTCTGGCCTCGCGACGAAGGTCCTGAAGGAAGGCTCGGGCAAGGACAGCCCGGCGGAGCTCGACCGCGTGAAGGTGCATTACACCGCCTGGACGAAGGCCGGGAGGATGTTCGACAGCTCGCGCACACGCGGCGAGCCGTCCGAGTTCCGCCTCGATCAGGTCGTCAAGGGCTTCACGGAGGGCCTGAGGCTCATGGTGCCCGGCGAGAAGCGGCGCCTCTGGATCCCTTCCTCGCTCGCTTACGGCGACAGGCCACAGGGCATGGGGATGCCTACGGGTGACCTCGTCTTCGACGTCGAGCTCCTGTCGCTGGCGCGGGCGCCGCGCGCGCCGGAGGACGTGAAGTCGCCGCCGGCCTCCGCCACGAGGACCGCGTCCGGCCTCACCTACCGCGTCCTCAAGCCAGGCAAAGGCACGCGTCACCCCGGCCCCACCGACATCGTCACCGTGCACTACTCCGGCTGGACGCCCGACGGGCGGCTCTTCGACACGTCGGAGACCGGCGATCCTGGCACGTTCACGCTCGGCCGCGTCATCAAGGGGTGGACCGAGGGCGTGCAGCTCATGGTGCTCGACGAGCGCACCCGCTTCTGGATCCCCGCGGACCTCGCCTACGGCGACAAGCCCAAGCGCCCCGGCGCCCCCGCGGGGCCCCTGGTGTTCGACATCGAGCTCGTCGCGATCAAGTGAGGCCGCCCGCGGTCTGGCCGGTCCTCGTATCGTTCGTGCTCGCGCTCGCGCTGCTCGTCACGCTCAACGTGGCCGGCGCGATCCCCGTCGTGCTGCTCGTCGGATCGCACCGGTTCGAGGCCTTCATCCTCACGCTGCCCGGCCTGTCGTACGCGGCATCGCTCTCGGTCGTCGCGCTGACCGCCGTCTCGCTCGTGGGTGCGCGCCTGTCGCGGACGCCGATCACCGACCGCCTCGCCCTCGGTCCGTCACGCGCCACGACCGCCACGCTCGTCCTCGCGACCGTGGGGCTCGTCGCGACCAGCGTCGCGTTCAGCCTCGCGCTCGAGATCTCGGGGTACAAGGACACCGGCGTCCTCACGAAGATCACGGAGGCGCTCTCGCGCGCGAGCCTCCCCGCCTTCCTGCTCGCGCTGGTCTGCCTCGCCCTCGGACCCGCCGTGGGAGAGGAACTCTACTTCCGCGGGTTCGTCCAGTCGCGCCTCGCCGCGCGGTGGGGGCCGGCGCCGGCGATCGCCGTTTCGTCCGTCCTGTTCGGCGTTTTCCACCTGGACCTGAAGCAGGGCGCCTTCGCGATCCTCGCGGGCTTCCTGCTCGGATGGCTCGCGCACGCCGCCCGCTCGACGCGCGCGTCCGTGGTCGCGCACTGCGCCAACAACGCGGCGAGCCTGTGCCTCACCCGCCTCGGCGCCGACCCCGAGAAGGCCGGCCCCCGGGGCATCGTCCTCGCGGTCGCGCTCGGCGCGGCAGCCCTCGCGATCGCGGCCGCCGCGGCCCGTCTCCGCGCGGCGGATCGACGCTGATCCCTGGCGCCCGCGGCCCCGGACCGGGCCGTCCGCGCTCCGAGATGCGTGGTACCTTCGGCGCATGTCAGACAGCATCGAGTCACGCCTCAAGGAAGATCGAAGGTTCGTTCCCTCGCAGTCGTTCACCGCGCACGCCCTCGTGCAATCACATGCAGAATACATGGATCTCTTGCGGCGCTCGCTCGACGAGCCCGAGGCGTTCTGGCGCGAGCACACGCGGGACCTGGTGTTCCGGGAGCCGTGGACGACGTTCCAGTCGTGGGAGCTCCCGCGGGCGACGTTCTTCGCGGGCGCCAAGCTCAACGTCAGCGAGAGCTGCCTCGATCGCCACCTGGCGACGTCGCGCCGCACGAAGGCCGCCATCGTGTTCGAGGGCGAGCCGGGAGACACGCGGACGATCACGTACTTCGAGCTCCACCGCGACGTCGTGCGCCTCGCGGCCGCGCTGGCGGATCTCGGGGTCGTCGCGGGCGATCGCGTCACGATCTACATGGGAATGGTGCCCGAGGCCGCCGTCGCGATGCTCGCGTGCGCCCGCCTCGGTGCGACGCACTCGGTCGTCTTCGGCGGCTTCAGCGCCGAGGCGCTGCGCGATCGCATCAACGACAGCCAGGCCAAGGTGCTCATCACGCAGGACGGCGCGTGGCGGCGGGGCCACGTCGTCCCCCTGAAGGACATGGCCGACAAGGCGCTCGGTGAGACGCCGACGATCGAGCATGTCGTCGTGCTCCGCCGCGTGGGCCCCGACAGGGCGCCCGTCTCCATGAGGGAGGGGCGAGATCACCACTGGCACACGCTGGTCGAGAAGGCCCCCTCGGAGCGCGCGCGCGATCTCGCGCGAAACCCGTACGCGTTCGACGCGGAGCATCCGCTCTTCATCCTGTACACGTCGGGCTCGACGGGAAAGCCGAAGGGGGTCCTGCACACGACCGCGGGGTACCTCGCGGGCGCGCACGTCACGTCGAGGTTCGTCTTCGACCTCAGGGACTCGGACCTCTACTGGTGCACCGCCGACGTCGGGTCGGGCTCACGCTCGGGAGGCCCACGATCGATCTGGGCAGTCGCCGTCTGGTCGCCCGGAACGACTTCCGGAACACCATCAACGGCTTCACGGGCGCCG
>SXNL01000241.1 GCA_005777185.1 Myxococcales bacterium | reverse complement strand
GCCGGCGGCGATCTGGTTCACGAGCGCGGCGTGGAGGCGGACGATCCGGGAGCCCATGGTCACGACCCGGCGGGCGCAAGGCCGTCGTACAAGCCGAGCTCCTCCTCCCGCGCGTAGAGGCAGCACTCGCTCCCGACGGGGAACTCGCTGCATGCGTCCGGACGGATCGTGTAGATGCCGCAGCGGTTGTCCTCGCCGAGGAAGCGGCAGTCCTTGCTGCGGAGCAGCACGAGCGACAGCTTCCCGTTCTTCTTCCTGGCGAGGGGCGGTCGCGTGAGGTCGGCGCGGCCTGCGGCCACGAAGCGCTCCACGTCGGGCGCCAGGAGCGTCACGAAGTTGTCCCTGCAGCACGCGCCGCACGCGAGGCAGTCGAACGCGACCGTGCGCGTCGTCCCGGGCCACGCGGAGTCACGCTCGATCCACCGCGCGACGATGTCGTTCTGCGCGCGCGGCACGAGCGCCGTGCCGAGTCCCCGGAAGGGTGCGCGCGTCGCGAGGTCCCACCGGAGCTTGCCCAGGTCCAGCACCGCCCACCAGCCGAGGTCGCTCTCGTCGCCGTCGGCCGGGCGGGGGAAGTAGAGGCGCGCGCGGCGGGGCGCCTCCCACACGACGGCGTGGCCGCCGGCGCGCACGTGCGCGGCCGCGGCCGAGACGAAGCGGGCGTTGAAGCTCCTCACGATGGGGCGCGTCACGCGGGTCCTGGCCATGCGCATCGAGCGAGTAGCACGCGGCGGGCGCGTTCGCTACGGTCGCGCCATGCGCGCCATCGTCATCCGGGGGCCAGGAGGCCCCGAAGTGCTCGAGCTCCGCGACGTCCCCGCGCCCACGCCCTCCCGCGGCGAGGTGCGCGTCCGCGTCCGCGCGACCGCGATCAACCGCGCGGACCTGTTGCAGCGCATGGGCCTGTACCCCGCACCGCCTGGCGATCCTCCGGACATCCCCGGACTCGAGCTCGCGGGCGAGGTTGACGCGCTCGGGGGCGGCGTGCAGGATCTCGCGATCGGCGACCGCGTCTTCGGCCTCGTCGGGGGAGGGGCGTACGCCGAACAGGTGGTCGTCCACGAGCGGGCCCTCGCGCGGATCCCGCACGGGATGGGCTTCGAGCAGGCTGCCGCCGTGCCGGAGGCCGCCGTGACGGCCTACGACGCCATGGTCGTGCAGGCCGGGCTCTCGGCGGGGGACACCTTGCTCGTGCACGCCGTGGGCAGCGGCGTCGGGACGATGGCCGTCCAGATCGCGCGGGCGATCGGCGCCACGTCGATCGGGACGGCGCGGAGCGCCGCGAAGCTCGAGCGCGCCCGGGCGCTCGGGCTCGCGCACGGCGTCCTCCCCGAGGCGGGTGCCTTCGCGGACCGGGTGCTCGCGCTCACGGCAGGCCGCGGCGCGGACGTCATCCTGGACCTCGTCGGAGGATCGTACGTCGCCGAGGACGCGCGCTGCGCGGCCGTGCTCGGGAGAATCCTCGTGGTGGGTCTCGTCGGCGGTCGGGCCGCCAACGTCGATCTCTCGCTCGTGCTCAGGAGGCGGCTCCGTGTCCTCGGCACGGCCCTCCGCGGGCGCCCGCTCGAGGAGAAGATCGCGGCGGGACAGCTTCTCGCGCGGCGCATCGCCCCGCTCCTCGCGTCGGGAGCCGTCGCGCCGGTCGTCGATCGGGTGCTCTCCCTCGACCAGGCCGCACTCGGTCACGAGGCGCTGCACGCGGCCGACACCTTCGGCAAGATCGTGCTCGTGCCCTGATCGCATTCACAGCTCCGCCGCCAGGTGCTAGGAGGATCCCATGGAGCGCCTCCTCGCGCGGCTCGAGCGCCGGTTCGGGCGCCACGCGCTCGAGAACCTGCCCCTCTTCGTCGTCGGGGGCATGGCGGTCGTGTTCGTCCTCGGGATGATGAAGCCCGAGTTCGAGGGCTGGCTGGTGCTCGACATCCACAAGGTCCTGCACGGGCAGGTGTGGCGGCTCTTCACGTACCTCTTCATCCCCGAGAGTCGATCGCCCATCTGGGTGTTCTTCGTCCTCTACTGGTCCTGGATGATCGGCAAGAACCTCGAGGAGCAGTGGGGGCCGTTCCGCCTGAACGTGTACTACCTCCTCGGCATGCTCGGGACCACGATCGCAGCCGTGATCACGGGCGCCGCCGTGGGCAACACGTGGCTCAACCTCTCGATGCTCTTCGCGTTCGCCACGGTCTTTCCCGACTACGAGATCCGCCTGTTCCTGCTCCTCCCCATCCGCATGAAGTGGGTGGGCCTCCTGTCGGCGCTGGGCGTCGCCTTCGCCTTCGCGTTCGAGTCATGGAGTGGCCGCGCGGCGATCCTTGCCGCGACGGGCAACTACTTCCTCTTCTTCGGCGGCCACCTCGTCGCCCTGGTCCGTGATCGCAACCTCGCAGTGCGGCAGCGCGCGCGCCGCGCGAGCGACGGGACCTTCACGGCGGCTCCGCCCAGGCCGGCCGGGCGTGTGTGCGCCGTGTGCCAGGTGAGCCAGGACGAGGGCGCGGACATCCGGGTGTGCACGTGCCCCAAGTGCAGGCCGTCGAGGAACCTGTGCCTGGCGCACGCCAGGAGTCACTGATCGAGCGCGGTCGCAACCGCGGCGTCGAGCGCCTCCCCGTCCAGCGTGTCGTCGACGATCGGCCGGCCGGTCGCGCGCGCAAGCTGCCACAGATTGCCCCCTCGCCGCTCCGCCGCGCCGATGAACACGAATCGCGCGGCCTGCTGCGCGCTCGCGCGCGCCACCTCCGCGTGGATCGCCGGGCCGGAGCGATCCGGCATGAACACGTCGCAGAAGATCGCCGCGTACGTCGTCGAGAGCGCCCTCGTGAGGGCCACCTCCGCCGAGGTGGCCACGTCCACCGCGAAGCGCCCGGCCATGCGGTTGGCGATCTCCCTGCCGACCCGCGGATCGTCGTCGATCACGAGCATCCGCGGGAGGCTCTGATCCTGCGTCGCCTCGTCGAGAGGCAGGACGATGCGAAACGTCGAGCCCTCGCCCTGCGCGGTGGTCAGCTGGATGTACCCGCCGGAGCGCTGAACGAGATCCTGGGCGATGGCCAGCCCGAGCCCGGCCGCGTCGCCCTGCGGCTTGGTCGTGAAGAACGGCTCGAACGCGCGATCCATCGTCTCCGCGACCATGCCCGCGCCGTTGTCGGCGATGGTCACGACGATCGCGCCCCCCTCGGTGGCGGTCCGCACGGTCACGAGCGGCGCGGGCGAGACGCCGGGCGCGGCGACCGCCTCCGCGGCGTTCAGGAGGATGTTCACGAAGGCGGGGCACAAGGTCGCGAACGATCCCGGCGCAAGCGGCAGCTCGCCGAACGCCACGTCGAGCTTCGCCACGCGCTGAACGGCCGTGGAGGTCAGGGTCACCGCGGTCTCGATCATCCGGTTGACGTCGATGGGTGTCGTCATGACGCCCTGCGGGATGCGCGAGAACAGCTTGAGCTCGCCCACGATGCGTCCGATGCGGGCGCTCGCGTCCTCGACCTCGCGGGCCAGCTCGGCGACGGTGTTCACGTCCCCGCGCCGCGCGGCGTTCCCGATCTGCCTGGCCGCGAGCATGATGAACGCGACCGGGTTGTTGATCTCGTGGGCGACGCCGCCTGCGAGCGCGCCCAGGGAGGCGAGGCGGTCCGCGTAGGTACGCCGCATGCCCACCCGGCCCCTCTCGATCTCGGCGGCGGACAGCCGCTCGTAGTCCTCGGCGGCGTGGAGCGCCACGCCGACGCTCCGCGCGGCCGACTGCCACAGCGCCCCGACGCGTGGCTCGAGGGTCCCCTCCTTGAAGATCAGCACGAGGAGACCGAGCGATCGTCGGGCGTGCTCGAGGGGGAGGACCAGGGTGCGCGAGCCCGCCCGGAGATCGGCCCACTCCTGCTCCGCCTCCGCCGCGCCGAGTACGGTCCCCGGCAGGATCGAAGGGGGGACGGCGCCGCGCGAACCGGCGACGAGCACCTGACCGCCTTCCCGCGCGAGCAGGAAGACCGCCGCCTCGCTCTCCGGTCGCTCCATCGCCACGTCCAGCGTGCGCATCACCAGGTGCTCCACGCGGAGATCGCTCGCCAGCGCGTCGCCGAGGCGGCGGAGGAACGTGAGCGAGCTCACGCGCCACTCGGACTCGGCCTCGCGCCGCAACCGCGGGCGTGCGTCGCGCACGAGGACCTGCCAGTCCGCGTCCCGCGCGCCCTCGATCGGGCTCACCTCCACGTCGCAGATCCGATCGAACAGCGCGATGGTGAGGCGCGCGGTGCCCGCTACGCAGGCGTCGCGGACCGCGCGCGCGGCCTCCACGCCGAGGACTTCCTCGAGCGGCTTCTGGATCGTCTCGCTCCGCGCCCGCTTCACGCAGTGGAGCGCCGCGCGGTTGATCTCGCGCACGATCTGGGCGCGGTCGATCGCGATCATCCCGTCGGGTGACGCGTCCATGATCCCTGCGAGGAGCCGGTAGCGATCCGCGACGCAGGCGCGGGCGAGCCACACGCCGAGGATGGTCGCGACCCGCCCGAGGAACGGCAGCGATCGCTGCGCGGGCGCGCCCTCTTCGCGGTGCGCGACGGCGAGCCACGCCTGCGCGTCCGCGACCCACACGGGCAGGCTCACGCAGCTCTTCATGCCGGCCGCGCGGATGGCCTTCTCGAGCTGTCCCTCCCCACGGATGCGCTCGACGACGAGCGGCGGGGCGTCCGGCCGGGCCTCCCGGCGGATCTCGGACGGATCGCGGGGGAGGCGCGTGCCCGGCGCGAAGGGGCCCTCGGTGCTGGTGTTACAGAACACGCGGAACCAGCGCCGCTCGGCGTCGTCGTCCACCGCGAGGACGACGGCGTCGCACGCCACGGCGCGCTCGACCTCCGCGCCGATCTTCGCGAAGATTTCGTCGTCGAGGCCAGGTTGGCTCGCCGCCACGATCGCGACGATGGCGTCGTACGCGCCCTGCTCGACCCCCGAGAGGGTCGACCCGTCCGGTGTCACGGCGACGCCGCGTCCACGCGGCCCACGACCAGCGCGCCCGCCGCCGCCGCGTTGTCGCCGATGTCGAACGCCGCCGTGCAGCGCGCCACCAAGCCCGCCGCGTCGCCCTCGCGGTGGACCACGAGGCGCGCGAGGGCCTCTCCCGCGCGTACCGCCTCGCCGGGCTTCGCGTCGATCTCGATCCCGACGGCGAAGTCGACGGCCTGATCCGCGCGCGTGCGCCCCGCGCCCATCGCGACCGCAGTCAGGCCAAGCTCCAGCGCGTCGATGCCCCGCACCACCCCGCCCCGCGGGGCTGGCACGGGCACGACCGCCGCGGCCCGCGGCAGGCGGGTGGGATCGGCCACGACCCGCGCGTCCCCTCCCTGCGCCGCCACCATGCGCTCCATCACCTCGACCGCGCGCCCCGACGCGATCGCCTCGCTCATGACCCGCCGCGCCTCTGCCTCGGACGCGGCCTTCCCCGCGAGCACGAGCATCTCGGCGCCCAGGACGAGCGTGCACTCGACCACGTCCGTGGGGCCTTTCCCGTGCAGCACCATGAGCGCCTCGCGGGTCTCGTTCGCGTTGCCGATCGTCCTCCCGAGCGGCGCGTCCATTCGGGTCAGCACCGCGACCACGCGCTTCCCCGCGCGCGTCCCGACCCGGACGAGGGCGGTCGCGAGCTCGCGCGCGCTCGCCTCCGTCTTCATGAACGCTCCGCGCCCCGTCTTCACGTCGAGCACGAGCCCGTCGATCCCCTCGGCGAGCTTCTTGGAGAGGATGGAGGCCACGATGAGCGGGATGCACTCGACCGTGGAGGTCACGTCGCGGAGCGCGTAGATCCGCTTGTCCGCGGGCGCGATCTCCCGCGTCTGGCCGATCATGCAGGTGCCCACTTCGGCGACGATGCGCCTGAAGTCCGCGATCGAGAGGTCGGTGCGGAAGCCGGGGATCGCCTCCAGTTTGTCGAGCGTCCCTCCCGTGTGCCCGAGGCCGCGCCCGCTCACCATCGGCACGGGCACGCCGCACGCCGCGACCAGCGGGGCGAGCGCGATCGAGATCTTGTCGCCCACGCCGCCCGTCGAGTGCTTGTCGACCTTCGTGCCCGGCACGTTCGAAAGGTCGATGACCTCGCCCGAGTGGAGCATCGCCTCGGTGAGGGCCACCGTCTCGGCGTCGTCCATCCCGCGGATGAAGGCCGCCATCAGGAGCGCGGACATCTGGTAATCGGCGACCGTCCCGTCGACGAAGCCGGCGACGAGCCGCTGGATCTCGCGGTCGGTGAGCGGGTGCCCGTCGCGCTTCCTGGCGATCAGCTCGACGATGGTGCGTTCCATCGGCTGGAAGTTATCACACGCCGTCGTGCCGGTGGTCTATGCTGGCGCGCCGATGATCCGCCGAAACGTCGTCCTCGCGCTCCTCGCCGCGACCCCGCTCGTCGCGGGTTGTCCCGAGAAGAAGGCCGAACCACCGACGCCGCGCGCCGAGCCCACCGCGCTCGCGGCCGCGCCGGCGTGCGCGTCGACCCCTGCTTCGGCGACCGGATCGGCGTCGAGCGCCCCCCTCGCCAGCGCCGCCGCGTCGGCGCGCGCCACTCCATCGGCGTCGAGCGCGCCCTCGACGTCCCCGTCGGCGACGGCCGCGGCGCCGGGCAGCGCGAAGGCCGGCACGTGCGGATCGAAGACGAACCCGTGCCCCCTCCAGGGCTGGATGCAGGCGAACGCGAACCCCGCCACGGCGTCCGGCGACGCGGCGGAGATCGCCAAGGTCCTCGACCAGATCGCGGCGTTCGGCCCCCCCCCGTATCCCAACTGGGCGTCGATCTCGAAGGACGGCGCCCGCGCCGCGCGCGCCGGCGACGTCCCCGCAGCGAAGGCCGCCTGCCGTGGCTGCCACGACCAGTACAAGGCCAAGTATAAGGCCGAGATGCGCGACAGGAAGATCTGATGGCGGCTCCGGGCCTTCCCCGGCCGCGTACCCCGAAGGCGGGCCGTCGACGCGGCAGGTTCACGCAGCACCACACGCTGGCCAATATCAAGACGCTGCTCGAGCACCAGCCGCTCGGCCTCTCCCTCGCCGATCTCGCGGCCGGCGCGCGCATCTCCGAACGCTCCGTGCGACGGTACCTGGACGAGCTCAAGCGGACCATCGAGATCGACTGGGTCCCCACCACCGCGGGCGGTCCTCGGCTCTGGCGCATCAAGCCGAGCGAGCGCGGGCGATCCATGACCCTGCGCCGGGCGCAGGCCTACGCGCTCTACGCCTCCCGCGCGATCTTCGAGGTCTTCAAGGGGTCGGCGCTCTACGATGACGTCGCGCTCGCGCTCCGGGCCGTCCTCGATCTCGCGCTGCGCCCCGGGCGTGCCGCCCTCCAGGGCGACCTGCCCTTCGATCAAGCGCTCGAGCGCCGCTTCCTCTTCCTCGCCGATCCGCCGCACGACTACCGCGCGCGGAGCGAGGACCTCGACACGCTGCTCCACGCCGTCGCCGACGTTCGCCCCGTCGGCCTCCGGCTGAAGGTCCGTGGCGAGCCCCGCGAGCGGCCCATCGACGTGTACCCCCTCGCCCTCCTGGTGCACCGCGGGGAGGTCTCCCTCGTGTGTCGGGACGTGGCCTCTGGCGCCGTGAGCGTCGTCCCGTTCGACGCCGTCACCGACGTGAACACGCTCCAGTCCGATCGCTTCACGCTCCCGCAGGACTTCGACGCCGCGGCGTTCTTCCACGGCGATCAGGGCGTCGCGCTCCCGACGAGGGTGAAGGCGGTCGTCGACTTCGACGCCCGCGTCGCCGACGCCGTCCGGGCGCGCAAGGTCCACCCGGCCCAGAAGCTCGCCCTCTCGCCCGACGGCCGCGTGCGCGTGTCCCTCCCGCTCGCGAATCGTTCCGCGCTCGTCGCCTGGATCCTCGGCTTCGGCGACGCCGCGCGCGTCGTCGAGCCACCGGATCTCGCGGAGGAGGTCGCGAGCACCCTCCGCCGCGCCGTGGCCCGCTACGAGCGCTCCAATTGATTCTCCCCGTCCGACGTGGGAAGAGTCCAGGCATGCAGCCGCCTGCCCCCCACCTTCCCGTCGTCCTGCCCGTCGACGCGGTCCCGCCCTCGAAGAAGCCGTACGTCGACCCTGTGACCCTCGTCCACAAGGACCTGGTCCGCGGGCCCTTCTGGCAACGCATCCCCGCGTACCGCGAGGTCGACGAGCGGACGTTCCTCGACCACGCCTGGCAGGCCAAGCACTCCATCACGAAGATCTCGAAGCTCCTCGAGGCGCTGCAAGGCCTCGTCTCCGCCGAGTTCATCGCCGACGCCGATCAGGGCTTCCGCCACGCGCCCATGAGCGTCCGCGTGAGCCCGTACCTCCTGTCGCTCGTCGACTGGTCGACGCCGTACACCGACCCGCTGCGCACGCAGTTCATCCCGCTCGGTTCGCGTCTCTTGCCCGATCACCCCAAGCTCGATCTCGACTCGCTCCACGAGCAAGAGGACGCGCCGATCCCCGGGCTGACGCACCGCTACGTCGACAAGGCCCTGTTCCTGCCGCTCGCGACGTGCCCGGTCTACTGCCGCTTCTGCACGCGCAGCTACGCGGTCGGCGTCGACACCGAGGAGGTCGAGAAGGTCGAGATCCGTGTCAACGAGGATCGCTGGAAGCGGGCCTACCGCTACATCGCCTCGCGCCCCGAGCTCGAGGACATCGTGATCTCGGGCGGCGACGTGTACCAGCTACGCGCCTCTCAGCTCGAGGACATCGGCATGGCGCTCCTGTCGATGGACAACATCCGGCGCATGCGCTTCGCGACCAAGGGCCCCGCGGTCATGCCGCAGAAGATCCTGACCGACGACGCGTGGGTCGACGCCCTCACGCGCGTCGTCGAGAAGGGCCGCACGCTCCACAAGGAGGTCGTGCTGCACACGCACTTCAACCACCCGGCCGAGATCACGGGCATCACCGAGGCCGCGATGAACAAGCTCTTCGAGCGCGGCATCTTCACCCGCAACCAGTCGGTCCTCCAGCGCGGCGTGAACGACACGCCCGAGACGATGACGCTTCTCGTCAAGCGCCTCGGGCACGTCAACGTCCACCCGTACTACGTGTACGTCCACGACCTCGTGAAGGGTGTCGAGGACCTCCGGACCTCCGTCGACACCGCCCTCTTCATCGAGAAGCACGTGCGGGGCGTCACGGCGGGCTTCAACACGCCGACCTTCGTGGTGGACGCGCCCGGCGGTGGCGGCAAGCGCGACGCGCACTCGTACGAGTACTACGACCGGGAGACGGGCGTGAGCGTCTACCAGGCCCCGAGCGTGAAGCCAGGCGAGTTCTTCCTCTACTTCGATCCCCTTCACCAGCTCTCCACCGCCGCCCAGCGCCGGTGGACGAGCGGAAGCGTCGACGAGCAGTCCGTCATGATCGCCGACGCGCTCGCCAAGGCGAAGGCGCGGCTACGCTAGTGCCAATGCCGATCGGTTAGGCGCGATCCAGCGCAAGAGAAGGGGTGCCCCCACTCGCCGCGCTGCGCGCGTCGGTCTCCCCCAAATCGCGCGCTACGCGCGCTCAAGAGCTGTCCAACAATTTGCCCGGGGCTGCCCTTCGT